>DATKSN010000240.1:0-17855 GCA_035531595.1 Pirellulales bacterium
GGCTGAGAAAACGTCTGCAATTCCAGTTCGGCTGAAGCCGTACTATGGTGTAAAGTGTTCGGCTAAATCACCCCCAATCTACACCAGCCATTATGAGGGGTATGGTTTAGGCGAAACTCGAATATGGGAATCCAGGCTAGCCGCGAAAACAGCTTTTCGCGGCGATTCAGGGCGTCGACCTCGGCCGCCGAATCGACCGCCCCTGGTTTCGCGCCGGCCGCCTTTGCGACCATTTCGGCGGCGAACTTGCGCAACGTGGCGGCCGCATCGTGGGGTAACGCTCCGCGTTTCAAGCGTCGGTCAAGCTGTTTTTCGCCGCGCATCAGCTTCAGCGCGAGCGAGACCCGCCGCTCGCCGCTCTGACTCTCATTGCGGTAGTCACCCAGCAGGTAAAACGGGACGTCGCGCGTGAGTCGCGCGCCCGCGTCGGTCAGCGCCACCTCTTTCGCCAGCGCGCGAGCCTCGGCCAATTCCACGACGATCGCCCCGCGGCGCTCCAAAAGCACCTGTTCGAGAAGCCTGGCGTAGGTCAGTCGCAGGTAATCATACTCGTAGCCCAAGTCGCGGCTGACAAAGGGAGGGACGGCGTAGATCTCGGTAATCTTCTGCGCGTACTTGGCGAGTGCCTCGCGCAGCAATTGCACGAGCGTGTCCGCATCGGCTTCTGCGTCGTCCGTGCGCGGCACGGCGCGCGCGCAGAGACGCAGCCCGCGGCGCGTCTCGGTGACGGCCAGGTCGATGGCCTTTACGGGCTCCTCACCGGCCGGCGCCGCTTTGGCCGACCTATCAGCCGCGGCCGGCGGCGCATCGCGCACCATGATCAATAGATCGGCCTTCAACAGTTTGCCCAGCGCGACGCGCTCGGACCCTCCCTCGGGTGTAAAGAGCGCTTGAAGTTCCTGCTCTTTGACCACCTCATCAATCGCGCTGCGTTCCAGCCAAGTGGCTTCGACCTCCGCCAACAGCTTCGCTTCCAGCACGGTCGCCAGCGGCGAACGGTCGAAGTCGATCAAGGCGCATGTCGGCGGGTCGCCGGACGGCGCCTCTTTTTGCGCGCCGGCCGCGTCCGCCGAAAGACAAACGATTGCCAGAACCAGGCTGCCCCGGCCCCACCGCCGCCAACGTCCGCGTGCCGCCATGTTCTTCCTTTCTTGCTGAACGATTTCGATCTCCGCGCGCCGGGACACCCGCGATGCGTGGACCGGTGACCATCCGTTTTCCCGCTACTTTTTCAACAGCTTGGGCAAGAGGCGTTCGGCGATTTGCGCGGCGGCATCTTGCAGGGCCGTCTTGCCGGCGACCTGCTCGCCAAGATCGACGGCGATCGCCGTCTGTCGGTCGGTGGCCAGCACTTTTCCCGTCTTGCGATCGACCGCTTTGATCTCGACGCGGGCCTTGACCGAGGCCAGGTTGCCGACGCGTCCCTGCATCTCGCTGAAGCCTTCGCCGGTAATCAGCACATCGGCCTTTCGTTTGGTTTTCTCATCGGAGTCGATTACGGTGAAACCCGTCTCTTGGCAAAAACGGCTGATCTCCGTCTGCGCCGCCGGGTCGATTGTCGGCTGCCCAATGTGACGCTCCGAGACGTTGATCGACACCGTCGGTTTCTCACCGTCCTTCAGTTTTTTTAGAAGCTTGGCGATCCGGTCTTCGATCTTGACTCGTTTGGCCACCAGCTTGCTCGACTGCTTGCCGACGGCGGCCGTAATCTGCTCGCCCAGCTTTTCGACCAGCGGCCCAAGATCCTCGTCGATCTTCCCCTTGACCGTCACGCCGAGCACGCGCCCGGTCTCGGTGCCGATCAGCTTGGCAACCAGGTAAATGGTCATATCGACCTCCGTCACCGAGCCGGTGATGAGGATTTTGGCGCCGGTCAGTTGGCCGATTTGCGCGGCCTCGTCGGCCTTCACCAGCCCCGAAACATTGAGTTGCTGCTCGCTGATGGTCTTGTCGAGTTCCTCGCGCTCGACCAGCACCAGGTTGTCATCGGCGCCCAGCGTGGCGAAGAGTACGTCGCCGACCTTGGCGGCATATCCCTTGACTCCCGCGCCTCGCTCTTGAAACGCCAGGATCGCGGCCGGGTAGACCTCGTCGCCGCCGGCGGCGTCATCAGCCCGGCACCAGCTTACGGTGGAAATGGTCACGGCCACGAGCGCGGTCAACAACAGGCCATGTTTCATACAATCGGTCCTTTCAAAATGGGATGGAATAACGGTTGTTAACGATCGGCCCCCGATGTGCCCGCCGGCTCGGCGCCGGTTGGTTGGCCGGCCTCCTGATCGATTGGCTCCTTTTGCGCGTCTTCGGCAAGTCGTTCGAGCATGCGAGCCAACAGATACCGCGGTGTCGGACCGCCCTCCCACTGTTTGACGACGGGAAACCCGCACATAAGGAACCTGGCTCGCGGCGCGTCAAAATGGCATTCGAACCAAGGCCATCCGCGCGCCCCCTCGACGAAGCGGCACACCACACGCCCGCGCTCCGCCGTAATGAGCAAGCCGCTGGCCTGCAACGTGCCGTCGGGCGGCCAAGCCACCGCGTCGAGCCGCTTATCGAGCTCGGTGATCACGTCGGCACGGCGCAACCGCATGCTCTCTGGAACAGGCGCATCCTCGACATCGCCGCCCGGCAGCGGCAGCGAACCCTCGCCTGGAGCCAGGGCGAGCACCGCCACGCCCTGGCCGGCCAGTTCGAGCGCCAGACTCGGCAAAGCTCGTTGACTGGCCCAAGACACACCTTCGCCCACGATGAGCACGCCCTCGTCCAGGGCCGCCACCTGGTCCGCTTTTCGGACCTCCTCAAAGGGGATCTTGGCCTGTTTGAACCGACGCGAGGTCTCGCCCGCCGGATCGAACAGCGTGATTTTCAGGATCTTCAGCCACTCTTTCTTGAGAGCGAAGGGATCGTCGGGAAAGAGCCACAGCCGTTTTTTCAGACGGGCCTATTCTTGGCCCGCCTGCACGCTGATGGTCAGATCAATGGGCAGGACGATACCCTCACGAGCGGCGGGCAACTCGAAGCGAACGACCATCATGCCCGGCTTGTCCCGTTCGACGGTGAGCATGGTTTCTCGCCGCGCGATCACGCGACCTTCGGCGGTCATGCTCCACGAGCCGCAGACCTCGGCCTTGTCGGTCGAAGAAACCGCAAACTGGAAATCTGTTTCCCGGCCGCCAAACACGCCCGACCAGTCCTCGACGGCGCGAATGGCAAGTGGGGACTTGTCATCAGCGCCCTTCGCGCCGGCACTGCCGAAAAACAGCGACGAGCCCGCTACGACCAGGCTGGAAACAAAAGCAATATGAGGCGTATGCATGTTGGGTGGCCCTTACGAGCGTCTCTTTGTGTGCGGAGCGAACCAGCGACTTACCTTTTATACTCCGCGCGGGCGAAACCATGGTAATCGACTTAGAGGTGAAAAGCCACCACGTACACTGTTTCGTCTGTTTCGTTGGGTAGGCGTCTCGATTGTTGGTGGAAAATTTGACGTTTTGGGAGTACCCTAGCAAGAGGGGGGATAATTCTCGAACTCGATTCCAGGAGACGGAGCGATGGCGAAGCAGATCAAGGCATTGGATTTGGACCTGACACCCGAAGAAGAGACGGCAGCGGAGCGGATTTATGAGTCGCCGAAGGCTAAGGCCGAGCAGCAGTTGAAGAACATGGCCCGGATGATGGCGGCCAAGAGGCCAGAGGAGTTGTTGGGCCGGGGTGAATTCGAGTTGCGCGACATGCTGTTCGACTTGGGGGCGAACGTGCTGGAGACCGGCGTCAACGAGTGTGCAAAAAAAGGGGGCTTATGGGTCACCGCAAAAGTTCTGCAACACAACACCTGAAGAAAATGCCCCGTAACAACTCCGGGTTTTGTACCATGGCTGTGACTCCAGGAGATTTGAAAAATCGTCGAGAAATACTGGGCAATTCTTTACTTTGAGGACGAGGCCAACGTGGCGCGAGAGTTATTAACTTTCTACAAAAAGGGGCAATGCCAAATGTTGCAGAACTTTTGCGGTGGCCTATACAACGGGTCGTATTGTCGCCTTTCGCTCCGCGAAAGAACGCCCTTTCGCGGAGCGAAAGGCGACAGGCCGCAACTCAGGCCGATGAATACGTCGAAGCCGCCGGGTATACTGGCCGGAATGAGCGAAGTCACCCGCATCCTCGACGCGATCCAGGCCGGCGAACCCCATGCGGTCGGCGAACTGCTGCCGCTGGTCTACGAGGAACTACGCCGGGTCGCCGCGGCGCAGATGGCACGCGAAAAACCGGGGCAGACGCTCGACGCCACGGCGCTCGTCCATGAGGCGTATTTGCGCCTGGCCGGCGACCAGCAATTCGAGAACCGCCGTCACTTCCTTGCCGCGGCCGGCGAGGCCATGCGCCGTATTCTGGTCGAGAACGCCCGCCGCAAGCACAGCCTCAAACGCGGCGGCGATCGCCGGCGGCTGGATCTCGACGTGGAGCAAGCGGTCGAGGTCGAGAGGAGCGTGCCGCTCGTGGCGCTGGACGAGGCCCTCGATCGGCTTGAGGTTCACGACCACGCCAAGGCGGAACTGGTGAAACTTCGCTACTTCGCCGGCATGACCATCGAAGAGGCGGCCGAAACGCTCGCCATCTCGGTAGCCACGGCCAACCGCTGGTGGAGCTACGCCCGGGCCTGGCTGCACGAAGAGATCCGCCGCGGAGACGACCTCTCCATGCCGTGAATGGCCTGGAGTTATACTTCGCGCGGCCCGCAGTGAGACCTTTGTTGTCAGGCACAGACCCCATCCCGCCTTGTGCGGGTGGTGAATAAGACGGCGTGCTAGCACGTCTCCCTCAAAATCCCCCCTTGCCGCCACTCGCCCCGGCCTGAAGCCGCCGAAGGCGGCTTCAGGCCGGGCGAAAAGTAGTTTGGGCCGCGTGGGCGTAGCACGCCATCTTCTTCACACGCCAGGCAAGCTGGCGGGGATCGGAGCGGAAACCCTGGAAGGGCGTTTTCGGATAGTCTCTTACGCCCGTCAGCGAATCCGGCAACTTTTTTTCGATTTTCGTGGTACGATTCCGCCGTGGAATGCGCATGGTAGATCAGGACGAAATCTGTTTCAGGAGTGCCGCAATGCCGACCGCAAATCGAGAAGAGGCCCTTTTTGCCGCTGTTCTGGAAAAACCGACTCCTGCTGAACGCGCCGCCTACTTGGAAGGCGCCTGCGGCGGCGACCACGCGCTGCGCCGGCGCATCGAAGCCCTGCTGGCCGCGCACGACGCCTGCGGCGGCGTTCTCGACTCTCCGCCGTCGGCCCCCGCGCCGACCGCGGCCTACCGTCCCCTCACGGAAGGCCCCGGCGCGCTGATTGGGCCGTACAAGCTGCTCCAGCAAATCGGCGAAGGGGGCATGGGCGTGGTCTACATGGCCGAGCAACTCGAGCCGGTGCGCCGCAAGGTCGCGCTCAAGATCATCAAGCCGGGCATGGACAGCCGGCAGGTCATCGCCCGCTTCGAGGCCGAGCGGCAAGCCCTGGCGATGATGGACCACCAGAACATCGCACGCGTCCTTGACGCCGGCACGACGGAAAGCGGCCGGCCTTACTTCGTCATGGAACTGGTCCATGGCGTAGCGATCACGAAGTTCTGCGACGACAACAAAATGACCCCGCGCGAGCGGCTGGCGCTTTTCGTGCCGGTCTGCCAGGCGATCCAGCACGCCCACCAAAAAGGCATCATCCACCGCGACGTCAAGCCGTCGAACGTGCTGGTGACGATGTACGACGACAAACCGGTGCCCAAGGTAATCGACTTCGGCGTGGCCAAGGCGATCGAGCAGCGGCTCACGGAAAGGACGCTGTTCACGCAGTTCGGCGCCCTGGTCGGCACCTTCGAGTACATGAGCCCCGAGCAGGCGGAGATGAACGCCTTCGGCGTCGACACGCGCAGCGACGTCTTCTCGCTCGGCGTCTTGCTCTACGAGCTGCTGACCGGCACGACGCCGCTGGAGCGCAAGCGGCTGCGCGAGGCGGCCCTGGACGAAATGGTGCGGCTGATCAAGGAGGAGGAAGCGCCGCGGCCGAGCGCCAGGCTCAGCAGTTCCAATGACCTGCCGAAGATCGCGGCCGCCCGCAAGACCAAGCCGGCGCGGCTCTCGAAGTTGGTCCGCGGCGAGATCGACTGGATGGTGATGAAGTGCCTGGAAAAGGACCGCTCGCGGCGCTACGACACGGCCAGCGGTCTGGCCCGCGACGTCGAGCGCTACCTGGCCGATGAGCCCGTCGAGGCCTGTCCGCCGAGTGCGGGCTATCGGCTGAGTAAGTTTGCCCGCAAGTACAAGAAGGCGCTCATGACCGTGGCGGCGTTCGCGGGCCTTTTGGTCGTCGGCATGGTGCTGACCACGTTGCTGGCGATCTGGGCTACTTCGGCCCAACACGAAGCGAACCGGCAGCGCGATGAGGCCCGTTTCACCGCGTATGCGGCGGGGATGGGACTGGCCAAGCGTTACTGGGAAGAGGACAATGTCGGCCGCGCCCGCGAGCTGCTTGAAGATGTGCCCAAGGAGGCGGCCGGCAGAGAGCTGCGCGGGTTCGAATGGTACTACCTGCACCGCTTGTGCCATTCCGAAGCACTGACCCTCAAGCAAGTAAACTCCGGAAACTACAAGAACTGGGCCTGGAGCCCTGACGGCCGGCGCGTGGCCACGGGGTACGATAACGCGGTGAAGATCTGGGACAGCGTGACCGGCAAGGAGTTGTTTTCCCTCATCCATTCACGTAACGGAAACGTCTTTAAGAGAAGCGTCCGTAGCGTGGAGTTCAGCCCCGACGGCCGGCGCCTGGCGTCGTGGGCCTCCGACGAGACGGTGAAGATCTGGGACAGCGCGACGGGCAAGGAGTTGCTTTCCCTAAAGGGCGCCGGTGAAGTCTGGAGCATGGCGTTCAGCCCGGACGGCAAACGCCTGGCTTCGGGGAGCAATGACGCGGTCAAGATCTGGGACAGCGTGACCGGCAAGGAGCTGTTCTCCCTCAAGGCCGGTTCGGGTAATAGCGGGAGATTCACCAGCCCGGCGGCATTCAGCCCGGACGGCCAGCGCGTGGCTGCCGGGGTCGACGACAACACGGTGAAGATCTGGGACAGCGTGACGGGCAAGGAGATGTTTTCCCTCAGCCATGCCGGCTACGTCACGGGCGTGGCGTTCAGCCCGGACGGCTGGCGCCTGGCTTCGGGGAGCAATGACAAGAAGGTGAAGATCTGGGACAGCGTGACCGGCGAGGAGTTGCTCTCCCTCAAGGGCGGTGGGGTCGCGGGCATGGCGTTCAGCCCGGACGGCCAGCGCCTGGCTTTGGGGAGCGAGGACTCTCGAGTCGTCAAGATCTGGGACAGCACGACGGGCGAGGAGCTCGCTTCCCTCAAGGGCCATACCGGTATCCTCTCGGGCGTGGCCTTCAGCCCGGACGGCCAGCGCCTGGTGTCGGCCAGCCTCGGCGAACCGCTGAAGATCTGGGACAGCGACACCGCCAAGGAGCTGTTTACCATCAAGGATCTCAGGGTCCAGAGCGTGGCGTTCAGCCCAGACAGCCAGCGCCTGGCGCTGGGGGGTATGGACAGCAGGGTGACGATTTGGGAGCGCGCCACCGGCAAGGAGTTGTCGTCCCTCGATGGCCATAACGGTGCGATCAGTAGCGTGGCGTTCAGTCCGGACGGCCGGCGCCTGGCTTCGGCCAGCCTCGACAACACGGTGAGGATCTGGGACAGCGAGACCGGCAAGGAACTGTTTTCCCCCAGCCTTGTGAATTTTCCCAAACAGCGTGGCAGCGTGGTGTTCAGCCCGGACGGCCGGCTTCTGGCGTCGGATGACGACGGCGCTGCGAAGATCTGGGACATTGCGGCCGGCAAGGAGCTATTTTCCCTCGACCATGCGTCTAGAGTCGAAAGCGTGGTGTTCAGCCCGGACGGCGAGCGCCTGGCTTCGGGTGGCCTTAGCCGCTTCGGGGGGCTCCGACAAGACGCTGAAGATCTGGGACAGCGCGAACGGCAAGGAGCTTTTCTCCTTCAAGTCCCATGGCGGTCAAGTCACGAGCGTGGCGTTCAGCCCGGACGGGCAGTGCCTGGCTTCCGCTGAAGGGAGTTCCTTCGTCCTACGGGAGACGACCGTCTCTCCCGAAATGCAGCAACGCCGGGAGGCCAATGCTCTGGTAGCCGATCTGTTTGAACAAGTCGGCCTGCGCGCCGACGTCCTGGAACGCTTGCGGACGGCGCACGGCCTGAGTCCTGCCGTGCGGCGGGAAGCCCTTGCCGTCGCCCAGGCCTATGTCGCGAACGCATTCACACTGAACGTGTTCGCCCGGGAACGCGTGCGCCTGCCTGGCGCCGAAATGTCTGGTTACCGCAATGCTCTCAGTTGCAGCGAGGAAGCCTGTCGGCTGGAACCGCAAAACGGTGATTACCTGAACACGCTGGGCGCGGCCTACTACCGCGTCAGCAATTATGAGCTGGCGCTGGCGACGCTCCTGCGCTCGGAGGAGATCAATCAGCCCCAGTCCCAAGGTTCCATGCCCGCAGCCCTCGCCTTCCTCGCCATGACGCGGCACCATCTCGGCCACCCCGAGGAAGCAAAGGCGGAGTTGCAGCGCCTGCGGGAGCGGATGAAGGATCCTCGCTGGGCGCAGGATGGCAAAGCGCAGGGGTTCCTGCGTGAGGCGGAAGCGTTGCTGGCGGAACCGGAAACGCCCGGCGGCAAGTAAGGCAGGTGCGGGCAGCCCGATGAAGGGCGCCGGAGCGTACCGTCCTATTGTCGCCTTTCGCTCCGCGAAAGAACGTCCTTTCGCGGAGCGAAAGGCGACAAGCCGGCGGCGGTGAGGCGCTGGACGATCATTTGCGCGGGAGAGCACCGTCGGGCCATTTTCCTCGACACGATGCGCTGGCTTTGGCGCGAGGATGCGTTAGAATAAAGTCGTCTTTCGCTCCGCGAAAGGCGACTTTGAGCGAAGGTCGACATAGAGCACGCACGATGCTCGGTCATTGCTTCGATCCGAAGGGCGAATGGCTCATCCACGACCACTGTCGGCCGCACTGGTCGCAAGCGGGGGCAGTCGTCTTCATCACGTTTCGAACGCACGATTCCATTCCTCGCGAAGTCGTTGATCGCTGGGATCGGGAAAAACAAGAGTGGCTGCGACGGCGCGGTAAGGATACCGGGGCACACTGGTCTGTCATCATCCCGAGGCTTTCCAACGTGGATCGGGCGGACTTTCAGAAAACGTTCAATCGTCGCCGCGAAGTGTTTCTTGATTCGTGTCATGGTCGTTGTTTGCTCAAGCGGCCTGAACTGGCCACGATCGTCGCCGACTCGCTCCTGCATTTCGACGGCCAACGATATCGCCTGGGTGATTTTGTCGTGATGCCGAACCATGTGCATGTGCTAGCCGTTTTTCCGACGGCGGATGCGATGAAGGAGCAATGCGATGCATGGCTTCATTACACGGCGTTTCGGATCAATCAGGCGATCGACGACAAGGGGAAGTTTTGGCAGGAGGAGCCCTTCGACCACCTCGTCCGCGGCCCAGAGCAATATGACCATCTGAGGCAATACATTGCCGATAACCCGCGCAAAGCCGGCTTGGAGCCGGGCGAGTATCATTATCGGAGATACAACGGGTAGCATTGTCGCCTTTCGCTCCGCGAAAGAACGTCCTTTCGCGGAGCGAAAGGCGACAAGCCGCCCTCCGGCTGCGCGACTTCGATCCGGTACACGGAACCGCGGCGCGGATACGCGGCGCGGCCGGCCATTTACCGGCGACTCCGCGTTTCCACCACGTCCAGCTTCCGCCACGCATCCGCGGCGGCGGCGTCCCACTCGAGGGCGGCGACTGCCCCGTGCCCTGCCGCGGCGGCATAGGACGAGCGGAGCCGGGCCGTGCGGCGCGTAGGGTCGGACAAGACCGCGGAGCGGGCGCCGGCCCACCAACGCGGACCAATGGTGGGCCGGCGTTGGCTGCGCCAGCTTGTCCCACCCTGCGATCACGAAACGCAATAAGTTCTCATTCCTGGCCGCGCGCAGTATGATTGTTTCTCGACTCGTCGCCCTACGGCGTAGTGAGCCAATTCTCTTGTTCGAGTCCGGGGACCGATCGGAAGTCCTTGTCCGTCGTGAGTAATGTCAGGTCGTACCGCAGGGAGACAGCCGCGATCAAGGCGTCCACAGTTTCCAACCGAATGCCGCGCCGACGCAACGAAATCTGAAGGTGCGCGGCCGCTTCGGCGTCGATTTCGTCGGGTACGTAGCAAGGGATCGTCGCTCGTAATCTCGCCCATTCCGCCAGATTCTGTTTCGCGCGGGGCAGCAAGCCCAATCCGAACAGTGTCTCCGCCACGGCTGGCACGCTCACCGAAAAGTGATGGCCGTCCCGCAGGCTTTGCAGTATCCTCTGTCGAAGAGGATGCCCCAAGGTCACCAAAGGCGACGCATGGTTCGTATCCAGAAGATAGTCGGCCATACGAGTTCGACGGACCTAGTCTAGCGGCGCCCTTCGGCAGCGCTGTTGGCGCGCGTGACCGTCTTCATTTCCGCGTCAACCGCCATCCAATCCCGGCTCCAGGTATCCAAGTCGAAGCCTGGATCATCCGGGGCATTCTCAAGAACGTCCCCAAGGGAGCCAGTCGCCGGACGGATGTTCGCTAGATTCGGCGGTGTCGCTCGGATTCGTGCCACTACTTCCTCCGGTGTGGCGAAGACTTCCTCGGTTGCCTCCGCCGCGTCATGGAGAATCCGGATCGCCAGATCTTCAACGGAGAGATCTTCTGCGGCTGCCTTGCTCTGCAATTGTGCCGCCAACGGGTCGGACAGTGTTATGATCACGGACATTGATGCGGTTCCTTGTCCCTGTGGCAACGAACTTCAAAGCCCCTCCGCCGCGCGCGCCGTGCCGAACGCGCCGCAAGCGGCTGAGACTGAATTAATGGTAGTCGAATTCCAGGTGAAAAGCCACTCCGTACACTGTTTCGATCGCACGAGATTGAACAGCGTGCAAGCAGTCGCTAGAATTCGACTTGTGACACAATTCCGCGCGTTCGTGGCGCTGTACGTCCTACTCGTTTTCGTGAAGGAGTTCCCAATGTACTACAAGCTTCCTCTGCTCTTCGAGCCCCAGCGCGAAGGTGGATTCACGGTAACTTCGCCTCTACTGCCGGAACTGATCACCGAAGGCGATTCGGTTGAAGACGCTCTCGAAAACGTCCGCGACGCGCTGGCGGCTGTCATCGACGCGTATCAAGAAACGGGCCGAACATTGCCGCCAAATCTGGTCATCTCGGACCCCGCGGCCTCGGTCTGGGCCGAAACGTTCGTTGCCATCCCATGAAATACCGCGAGGTCCGAGACGAATGTTGGTCCGATGAAACATTGGACGCGGAGCGTCGGAACAGGCGTTCCCACGCAGAGCGTGGGAACGAGGTGATTGCTTCAGAAGAACCCTCATGACATCCAACCACTTCAAGTGTACTTCCTTTGATCTGACCGGCCGCGTGGCGCTGGTCTCCGGGGCGGCCGTGGGCATCGGCCGGGCCGTCGCGCTCCAACTCGCCGGCGCGGGGGCCTTCGTGGGCGTCCACTATCATTCGAGCGAAGCGGAGGCCGAGGAGACGTTGGCCACCATCCGTAATGGCGGCGGCGACGGACTGCTGCTGGCGGCCGACCTGACGCGAGAGTCGGAAGCCGAAGCCGTGGTCGACCGGCTCGTGGCCGCGGCCGGTCGGCTCGATGTGGTGGTCAATAACGCCGGATCGCCACTCGAACGATCGAGCATCGAAGACTGCTCCAGCGAGCTTTGGCGGCGGGCGTTCGACGTCAACGTCACGAGCGCCTTCTTCGTCTGCCGCCGCGCGATTGGGCATCTCCGCGCCAGCGGCCACGGCAGCATCGTGAACAACCTTTCGCTTTCGGTGCAGACGGGCGGGGCGGGCGGAGCGGGACCGTACGCCGCGGCCAAGGGCGCCCTGGAAGTCCTCACCCGCACCCTGGCCCGCGAGTTGGCCCCTTCGGTACGTGTCAACGCCGTCATGCCCGGCGTCATTGAGACACGGCACCACGAGGTTTTCTCGACGCCGGAGCGAATGGCCGAGTACCGCCGCGAAACGCCACTGGCCCGCAACGGCGACGCCGACGAGGTGGCCCAAGCCATTCACTTCCTGGCCGGCGACGCCGCCAGCTTCATCACCGGCGCGATCCTCGATGTCAACGGCGGGCGGTTTTTGCGGTCGTAGCGCCGTGGCGCAGGCTTCTGCGGAGATGGTTCCGCGATTGGGCCGCCGAGGGGTACTTTGCGTCGGTCGAATCGGAGTAGATTGAACGGCGTGCAAGTCGGGTCAAGGACCACGCGGTACACGGAACCGCGGCGCGGAAACGAGCCGGGGCTGGCCATTTACCGGCGACTCCGCGTATTCACCACATCCAGTTTCCGCCAGGCGTCCTCGGCCGCGGCGTCCCACTCACGGGCGACGGCTGCCCCGTGCCGTGCCGCGGCGGCATAGGACGAGCGCAGCCGGGCCGTATGGCGCGTCTTGCGAAGCTGCTCGATGTAGCTGCGGATCGCCGCGGCCACGAACCCGCTGCTGTTCCCCTCATGAAATGCGTCGGCATACCGCCGCGCCTCGCCCGCCAACTCCGGCGGCAGACTGAAGATCACCCGTTCGTAAGGCGACTTTTTCGGCGCACGATCGTGAATCTTGCCCATTTGCGAGTAGCTTCTCCACGCTCGGGGATGAACGCAACCTCTTCTTCAGAGTATATACCGTAGTATACACTGCTGGCAAGCCGTACTTCACGCACCCGACAATGAGACCACCGGCGATGAATAGTATGGCGCGTCGGTGAACGGCTAACGGCCGAGATTGCTCTTGCGTTCGACCAACAGCACCGTGGTCCGTTCAAACTCGCGCCGCTTGCGCGTTTGCCAGTCGCCGGTCTGAAACCCTTCGAGGCAGGGCTTCCGATCGGCCGGTGTGGCGCCGGTGATAACCACCCATACACGGCCTTCGGCCGGCGGCGCGCATTTTTCCAGCGGCATGTGCGCCGGGCCGAGACCGCGGAAGTAATAGAGGTATTCCCAATGGTTCGAGACGACCGGGTCGCTGGGGCGCCGGGCACGCGTGACGTAATCGGCCGCGGCCGCGCAATCGGCCCGTGGCCAAGGCCGCGCGACGTAATACGCGGCGCGCGCCGGCGGAATCAGAAGCAATGCGGTCAGGGCCACGGCGGCGATGGGTCGCCTTGCGCGCAGCCAGTCGAGCGAAGGCGGCACGCCGGCCGCCACCAGCAGCACGATCGCCGGCGCGGCGTAGGCCATCACACGCATGCCGCCATAGGGATAGCTTTGCAAGCACGACGCGGCGTACGCCAGCCCAATCGGCGCCAGCAGCAGCAGCAATACGTCGCGCGCGCCGCGCCGCCACAACACCACGACGCCGACGACGGCCAGCGGGGCCAGGAGCAGGCCGACCGGCTTGCACACGTAGCCCACGAGGTCGAGCGTCGATTGCAGCGTCCACAGCGGCACACTCGCCGGGCGCCGCCAATCGGGAAACTGCCGCATTCCTTGCCAGCACTCGACGATCGTCTGGTCGCGCTGGGCCTGCATCGGACCGGCGATGAGCAGCGCGAACGAACAGAACACCGCCGCGTTCAACAAGCCGTAAGTCATCCAGGCCGCCGGTGCGCGCGCCTTGCGGACCTCCGCCCAGAAGGCGAGCAAGAGCGCGCCGTAAAGAAAGCAGCCGGGGTATGCCAGCCAGAGCGTCGCCGGCGCCAAGAACGCGAACAAGGCCAAACGCCGCGGCAACGGCCAGGCCGCCGTGCGAAAGTACAACGCCAACAGCGCCACGGACAGGCAGGCTTCAACCGAGTACTGCTTGGCTTCGCAGGCATGCCAGAGCAAGCGATCGGAACACCCGAAGAGCAGAATGGCCCAGCCGACGGACGCGGGCGCCAGGCAGTGCCGCGCCAGCGGCGCCAGCAACAGCAGACTCAGGCAACTTGCCGCCAGCGGCACGAACCGCAGAGCATGGACGCCATCGCCCAGCAAGAATACCACCGCCCGCTCCAACCACAGAAAGAGCGGCGGCGCGGCCTCGGAAAAGAACAGCGGGCCGAGAAGTTGGCCAAAGTCCTTGTGTAGGACGTTGATGACCAGCGCCGCTTCGTCGTGCCAGAGCGACGGCTCGCGCAGGTAATGATAGAGCCGCAATGCCAGCCCCAACGCGAGCAGCAGGCCGGTGCCCGTCGCCGGATTCGCCAGAATTCGGGCGAATGTGTTTTTCATTCAGGCCGCCTCCCGGCGGCGATCGGCGGAGATCGGGGGGCCGGCCGGCGTCCGTTCGGCGACCGCCGTCTCGCGGCGCGCGGCGACCAACGTCGCCGCCAATAATGCCAGGAAGATCAACGTGTTCGGGTGGTAACTGGCCAACAACTGCGATAGGTCGCGGCCGATCAAACCACGGGCCAGCACCAGGTTGACGACGACAAATGCGGCCAAAACGACGATCGTGGCCCGCGGCAGAGCCCCGCGGGCGGCCGCCGTGCGCGCCAAGAGATAAAACGCCGGCACGAGTGCCACCGCGTGCTGATACCAGGTGATCGGCGAGAGCGACAAGATGAGCGCCGAAATGGCGGCGCATTGCCAGACCAGCGCCAGGTCGTCGCGGCGCGGCATCGGCCCGCGCGCCGACCATGCGGCGGCGGCCAGTAGCGCCAGCAAGGCCAATTTCACCCCCCAACCGGCCGCGGCCGGCGAGAGGTCGAGGAATTCGACGTACCAGGGATGCTCCACGCGGCTCAGGTGGCCCGGCGGAAGGCGCATCAGGTAGCGGGCCACTGCCGGCTTGAGCGCGAGGTTCTTGAGTTCCTCTTGACCGAGGATGCCAAGCGATGGGTCGGGCTGGGCCGCGGCGGCGCGGAGATTCGTCAGCCAAATCGTGGCGTGCAAGGCGTACTCGCGAGGTCCTTGCCACAGCGCCGGGGCCAGGGTGCATCCGCCGGCCGTGACCATCGCCACGATGGCGAACTTCCATTGTCGCTTCCAAGCGAAATAGACAATGAAGAGACCGGGCGTGCATTTCAGCGCCGTGGCCAGGCCCAGGCAGACGCCGCCGGCCGCGTCTCGCCCTCGGGTCCAAAGATCAATCGCCAGCCATGTCAATGCCACCAGCGCCAGGTTGGGTCCGCACTCGGGCAACTCGCGCACCAGGAACCGGCTGGCCAGGGCCAGCGCCGCCACCGTCGCCCAAAATCGCGGCCCGCGGGCCAGCGGCAACTGACGGCGCGTGAGGCGATCGAGCAGAAACAGCAACCCGCCCAGCGCCGCCACGCTGAGCGGGTAGCAGGCGATCTTCGCCGCCCGCAACGAGAGGGCCGCGATCGGCGACCATGCCATCGCCCAAAAAGGCGGATAGGGAATGTGCAGCCCGTCGGCGTACAACAACTGGTGGTGGACGAACCGGTTGGCGAATTGCCAGTGCAGGTGGAAATCGCCGTCGTCCAGCTTCGCCGCCGCGCGAACCCATTGCGTGGCGACCACCACGAGCGCAAGGGCGACGACCGCGACTTGCCATCGCCGCTGGTGATCCGACGCCCAGCGGCGCCACGCCGCGAAGCGCTCGTCCCGCCGGTCGATCGTCATTGACGGCTCCTGAAGACGGATGCGGGCTTCCTTGCTTGCGCCGCGGGTTGGTGTCCGGGCCGGCCATTCGCGCCGGATGGGGCAAGATCGTAGATCAAGAACGTCGTCGTGCGCGCGACCGGCTCACGATGGCGAAAGAAATCGGTCGCTTGCCGGCAGGCCGGGCCGCAATCGCCGGTGCCATAGAGCAGCGTCGTACTGACCGCGATGTACCGCCCCTGGGTGAATGCCGGCACGTCGTCCGCGCACGCCAGCGGCAGCGCGTGCAACGGCACAGGGCGCAGCGGCGGCCGATTGATCGCCGGATCGGTGCCGAAGTACCAGACGTCGAGTTGTTCAAGCCCCTTTTCCCGCCGCCACTGGGCCAGTTCCCTCACCCCCTGTCCCCAGTCGTAGTTTGAATCGCTCAAGCAAAGATAGCCGCGTTCGGGACCACCCCAGAATTCGTTGACGTAGCACAGTCCATTGGGCCAGACCCGCGCCGAAGCGTGTACCGTCCAGGCGACGCACGCCACGACGCCGATCGCGACGATCCGCCTCGGCCAGCCGGCGCCCGACTCGCGGGCGGCGCGGACCACGGCCGCCGCCACGCCGACCACCAGCAGCGCCACCAGCGGCAGCACCAGCCGGATACCGATTTGCACCCGGCAGTTGAAGCTGAACGCCAAGAGCGCCGCGGCCGACCAGAGCGCCCAATTGGCCGGTCCCTCGCGGCCGGCCAGTCGCCGGCGGCGCCAAAGGGCCGCGGCCGCAAGCATTGCCAGCAGCGGCACGGTCAGCTTGATGCACAACGCGAGGGGAAAGTAGTACCAGACGGCGCGCGGGTAGTTTGTGCCCAGCAGGTAGGCGCCGTGGTGTCCCTTCATGTTGTGCTTGATTTGGCGGACCAGTCCTTCGCCCGCGTTGCTGAAGATCGTCAAATGTTCCGAGAGCCAGACCATCGCGCGAGCGGTCGGCGACTCCGGCAGCTTGTGCGCCCAGGCGACGAACGACGGTTCGGGTTTCCAGTCGCAGCCGCAATAGATGAAAACCAGCGCGAAGCCGATGGCCATCACGCGGCCGGCGTCGCGCCGTAGCGGTTCGAGGCTGCGTAGGGTGGGCGCCGCCCACCACGAACGCGGGCTAAAGCCCACGCCACGTAGGGTGTGTACCGCCCACCACGAACGCGGGCTAAAGCCCACGCCACGTAGGGTGGGCGCCGTCCACGGACGCGGCGCCCGCGCCAGACGTTCCAGTTCGACGACCAGCATGCACAGCGGGGCGAAGACCATGCCCGACGCCTTCGCCAAAACGGCCGCGGCAAACCAGAACGCCGGCCAGCCGATGCGCCACGGCCAGGTACGATCGCGGCCGAGCCGCCAGTGGTAGACAAGCGCCAGTAGGCAGGCGCTGATCGCGATATCGGTCGTCGCCAGGCTGGCATGAGCCAACAGGTTCGGCTCAGCGGCCAGCCAGGCGACCGCCAGCCGTCCGCCCCAGGGACCAGCCAGTTGCCGCGCCGCCAGCCAGCCATAGGCCAAAAGCAGCCACCAAAACGCCAGCGTGCCCGCGCGGGCAACCGGCAAAATGCCCTCGAAGTCGGCGACGACGTCGAATGGCTTTCCCCGCCAGCGCTCCCAAACGTACAATGGGAAGGTATCCCAATCCACCGGCAGCGGCATCGTGCCCAACTGCATCAAGCCCGCGTGGCTGCCGCTACGCCATGCTTCCAGACCTCGCGTCAGGTAGAGCGGCTCGTCGAACGTGGCGCCTAACTCATGGCCCGCTGTCACACACCAGGCCGACGAGGCGACGAGGCAGGCCAGAAACCAAGCGGCATCGAGTATTCGCCGGCCACCGGTGGCAGTCATCCAGTTTTGCTCTTTGGGGAACGCCTCGTTGTCCTACTTCGGCCCCTTTATCGGCATTCCAACGGAGGAACTTGCGAAAATTACGCAACACGAACCCGGATTATTCATGGTCCGACACTAACCCGCAGCGCAAGCTCGCGGGGTCCGCGGAGCGGCCCACGAATCGGTAGGGATCATTTTCCCGAAAAAAGCACGCTCGTTGCGCAGCAACGAACGTGCAAAAAAAACAAAACGGCGGCGAAGCGAAAAAAAACGACTTCCGAATACCCCATGACGTCTGAGCGAGCCGCGAAAGCGGCATCCAATTGCCGCGCCACCCTTCGCCCTACCCCACGCTCTTTTGGATCTCTTTGGGAGGGGTTTCGGA
>DATKSN010000241.1:0-7899 GCA_035531595.1 Pirellulales bacterium
TCTGTCAGTGTCCGATGAACTGGCTAGCCCCCGGTGCGCGCCGAGGTCAAGTCAAAGACCTCGGTGGACCGGAAACGACCAAAAAACCACGCACCCAACACGTCCCACCACGTAATTCTTGGACAACCTCCTAGCCGGGGCATCGCTTACGCTCTGCCACCAGCCACCGCGTTTCTCCTGGCAAAATGCCTCATGGTCGGCCGCCCGAAGCGCGGGAAGCATAGGACTTGCCTCCGCCGGCGCGGCGGGAGTAGGATAGGTGGCCAGTGGATCTGGTCACCCTGCGGCCCCCGGCCGACGCGAGATGCGTGCAAACTTTCTGAACCTCAGTCTGGCCGTCGCCCTGGCGGCATCGCCCGCCGCGGCTTGGGCCGGCCCCGCCGAAGACCAGTACGCGGTGGCGGCCGGACACTATAACCAGAAGCGGTGGAAGCTGGCGGCCGAGGAGTTCCAAAAGTTCCTCACCGACTATTCCGATCACGCCAAGGCGCCGCGCGCGGTATTTTATCTCGCCGAATCCCAGGTGCAACTTCGCCGGTTCGACGAGGCCGCGGCCGGCTTTCGCGAGTTCATACGCCGCGCTCCCGACAACAGCCTGACCCGCAAGGCGCGGTTCAGGGCCGGCGAGGCCAGTTTTCTGGCCAGCCGTTTTGAAGACGCCGAACGCGACCTGAACGAGTTTCTCAAGCTATCGGGCGATGACCCCTTGGGCGGTTATGCGCTGCCTTACCTGGGCGATATCGCGGCCGGCCGCCACGACCTGGCCGCGGCACAAGAATTCTATTCGCAGGGACTAACGCGGTTCCCCCAAGGCCCCCTGCAGGACGACTGCCGCTTCGGCCTGGCCCAATCGCTCGAGGAACAAGGGCGGCAGGAAGAAGCCCGGCGTCTCTATTTGGCACTCGCGTCCAAGACGAAAAGCCCCTGGGCCGACGACGCCCAGTATCGGCTGGGAGCGAGCCAATACGCCGCCGGCGAATTCGACGCCGCTTTACAGTCGTTCGCGGCCTTCGAGACGTCGTTCGACGGGAGCCCGTGGAAAGACAAAGCGGCCCTGGCCGCCGGGCAGTCACTTTTCTACCTGCAAAAATACGACCAGGCCAAGGCACGCTTCAAAGCGCTGGCGGGAGAGGCCGGCGGGGCACAGCCCGAAGTGGCACTGGCCGAAGTGACACTCGAAGCCAAGTATTGGCTAGGACTGGTGTGCAAGGCGCAACGAAATTGGCAGGCCGCGGCGGATGGCCTGCTGGCCGCCGCGGCGGCCGCCGAGCAGCATCCGTTGGCGCCGGCCATGCGGTTCCATGCCGGCGACTGCCTGGTGTACGCCGGCCGGTTCGCCGAGGCCGCTGGGCAATTCGACCTGGTCATTCAACGCTGGCCGCAAAGCCAGTACGTCGACGACTGCTGGCTCGGAAAGATCCATGCGGCGTTGGCCGCCGGCGATCACGCGGCGCTCGACGAACGGGTCGCCACCTTCATGCGGCAGTTTCCCGAAAGCCCATTGAAAACCGACGTCCTGCGCGCCCAGGCCCGTTCGCTCTTGGCACGAAAGGAGCCGGCGCGGGCCGCGACCCTGCTGGAAGGGTTGCTCGCCGCGGGTGCCGAAAAATCGGCTCCGGCGGCCACCGATGCGGCCACGCACCGCTACCTGCTCGCCCTGGCGTATCTGGGTATGGAACGCTACGACGACGCGCTAACGACCCTGGGGCCTGTGCTGGCACTACCGGACGGGGAACTGAGGTCCGACGCCCAGCGCGCCGCGGCCACGGCGCTGGTGGCCCAACGGAAGTTTGCCGAAGCGGTGCCTCCGTTGGACGCCTATTTGAAGGCGAATCCCACGGGCGACGCGGCGGCCTGGGGCCAATCGCAGCTAGCCATTTGCCTGGCGCGGTCCAAGCAACTCGACCGGGCCAAGCAGGTCTACCAGGCACTGGCCGGCGAACACCGCGCCAGCCCGCGGTTTGCCCCCGCCGCCGCGGCGCTCGCCGAGGCGGCCCTCGACGCCGGCGAGGAAGCGTGGTCGGCGCAGTTGTTCGCCTCGCTTTCGGCCGAGGGAACGCCGCCGCGGTACGTCGCCCGCGGGCTATCGGGCACGGCGTGGCACCAGTTCAGGGGCGGACAGTTGCCCGAAGCGGCGGCGACCTTTGAACGGTTGCTGGCCAATTATCCGGACGACGCGCTGGCCCCCGAAGCGGCCTTGGTGCGCGGCCAGATCCTCGAACAACTCAAACAGCCCGACGCGGCGTTGGCGATGTTCCGCGCCGTCATCGACAAGTACGCCGCCAGCCCGCAAGAGCCGCAGGCGCTTCTGGGCGCGGCGCGGCTGCACAACCTGGCCGCTCGATATGCCGAGGCCGCGGCGCTTTACGAGCGGCTCGACCGCGAATTTCCCAACCTGGCCGAGCATGAAACCGTGCTCTACGAATGGGCCTGGGTGCTCCGCGAGCTCGACAAGCCGGCTGAAGCCGACGCTCTGTTTGAACGCTTGCGCGCGGCGACACCGCGGGGACGTTACTGGGCCGACGCGGTGTACCGGCTGGCGGAGCGGGCTTACCAGACGAAGGACTTTGCCCGTACCAATGGCTTGTTGAACGAGCTGATCGCCGGCGACGTAGAACCGAAGATCTTGCCGCATGCGTTGCTCTTGCGGGCGCAAGTGGCGATGGCGGGCGAGCAATGGGCCGAGGCCGGCCCGCCGCTGGCGCGGCTGGTCGCTGAGTTTCCCGATAGTCCCTTGAAGTTGCTGGCGGAGTACCTGCAAGCCGAAGCAACCTATCGCCAGAGCGACTATGAACATGCCGAGCCCCGGTTCGCCCGCTTGGCCGACGAAACCCAAGGTCGCCACGACAAATGGCTGCCGATGATTCCCTTGCGGCGGGCGCAGATGCTGGCCAATGAAGAACGGAAGCAATGGAGCGAGGCCTTGGAGTTGGCCTTGCCGATCGAGTCCGAGTTTCCCGGCTTCGAGTTGCAGTACGAGGTCGAATACCTGATCGGCCGCTGCCTTCAAAGTCAGGGGAGCTTCGACGAAGCCCGCGCCGCGTACCGCAAAGTGACGCGCAGCGAGACCGGCGGCAAGACCGAGACGGCCGCCATGGCACAATGGATGATCGGCGAGACCTATTTTCACCAGAAAAACTACGAAACGGCGCTGCGAGAATACTTGCGTGTCGAAATCCTGTATGATTACCCTAATTGGCAGGCGGGCGCGCTGCTGCAAGCCGGCAAGTGCCACGAGGCTCTGGGCGAATGGAAGCAGGCCAGCGAGCTTTTCGCCAAGCTGCTCAAATCGTTCCCCGAGAGCGCGTTCGCGGCCGATGCGACGCTGCGCCTGCAAGCGGTCCAGAAGCGGGCCGAGGCCAAGAACTGATGTAGGAAACCACCCCCCCATGCAATTTTTCCAACGGGCCGCCTCTGTAGGGAACGCCCTCCGTGGCGTTCCGCGTTCGACCGCCGGGCGTGCCGACGCCGTGCATGCCGTGCAACGAACCGCTTCTGTAGGGAACGCCCTCCGTGGCGTTCCGCGTCCCACGCCCCGACGTCGATACCCGCCTCACGGAACGCCACGGAGGGCGTTCCCTACAGATACCGTTGCCGCGGCATTCCGAGCCTTGAAGCGCGCCGGCGCCGCGGCGGCCCTGCTTGCGCTGCTGGCCGCCGGTTTGCCGGCCCTGGCCCAGGACGACGCCACGCCGGATGAAGCCACGGCCGCCGGCGACGGCGTTTCGCGCGGCGCGGCGCCGCCCCTTTCCGAATCCGACCTGATTCCGCAACGGAACCTGTTCCAGATCATCAAGGCCGGCGGCCCCGTGATGGTGCCGATCTTCGGTTGTTCGTTCGTGATGCTGGTTTTCGTTTTCGAGCGCGCCATCGCCTTGCGCCGCGGCCGGGTGATTCCCAAGCCGTTCGTCAAGCGTTTCCTGCACCAGTTGGGCGAAGGACAATTGGACCGCGACGCGGCCCTGACGCTATGCGACGAGAATGGCAGCGCCGCGGCCCAGGTCTTCGCCGGCGCCGTGCGCAAGTGGGGCAAGCCGGCCGTGGAAGTCGAGCAGGCCGTGCTCGATGCCGGCGAGCGCGCCGCCAACGGATTGCGCAAGTACGTCCGTGTGTTCAACGCCGTGTCGACGATCAGCCCGTTGTTGGGGCTTTTGGGCACCGTGTTCGGTATGATCAAGGCGTTCAACGATATTTCGACGTCCAGCGCCATGGGCCGGCCCGAGCTGCTCGCCGGCGGCATCAGCGAGGCCCTGATCACCACGGCCGCCGGCCTGACGATTGCGATCCCGGCCTTGGTTTGTTACCTCTACTTCCTCAGCCGCGTCGATCAACTGATCACCGAGTTGGACGTTCTGGGGCAAGACGTCGTGGCGAAGATTTCCGCGGAAGGCTTGCAGACGGCCGGCCAACCGAAGCCGCGGCCCGGCCGGCGCGAATCGGCCGCTTGACCGTAGCGGAATTCGTGAGAATTCCGAAGAGCGAAGCATTAGGATCTGAACTCTCACGAGTTCAGCTACGGAGCGCAACGCGCGGAGGCTGGAACCCATGCCCCTGAAAACCCACGTCGATGAAGCCCCGGCGCTGAACCTCACGTCGATGGTGGACGTGCTGTTCTGCCTGATCCTGTTCTTCATGGCCGCCAGCAAGTTCACCGAATTGGAACGCAAGATCGGCTTGCAGGTGCCCGAGGTGGCCGACCGCGGCGCGCTGACCGCGGCGCCCGAGAAAAAGACGATCAACGTCTACCGTGACGGTCAGATCGAGATGGACCGCAAGCCGGTTCGCGACCTTGCGCATCTGACGGCCATGTTGATCCATGCCCGCGGGCAATACTCCGATCTGGGCGTGATGATTCGCGGTGACGGCATGAGCCGCTTCCAGCGCGTGGCCGAGGTGCTCAATGCCTGCAAGCAGGCGGGCATCTCCGAACTCGGCATCTCCGTCAAACTGGCCAATCCAGCGAGGAACGCCGGTGAGTAACTTTCGCCTCGATCGCTGGCTCGACTTTCTCACCGGTTCGCATTTGATCTGGACCGCGTTGTGGCTGGGGTTGGTCTGCGTCACGGTCACGCTGCTGGCGCTCATGGCCACGCGTTGGGGCCAATCGAAACCGCTGGGAAAATGCGTCGCGCTGTCGCTTCTGACGCATGTCTTGTTCGCCACCTATGCCACCACGATCGAAATCGTGGCCGCCGCTCCGCGCGAGCTGCTCGAGCGCGTGAGCATCGCCGACGATTCGCCCGACCCGATGGAACGGCCGAGCGCCGACGCCGGACCGGCCAAGGCCCGCGCGCCGAAACACCTGTGGGAGAAATTCGTCACCCGCACACCCGATCGGCCCGAGGCGGTCGAGCTCGATCCATCGCGTCAAACCGAACGCACCGCGGCCGAGCGAACGTCGCCGGCCGAGGAGCCCCTGCCCGACGGCGAGCCGGCCCTGGAGCCACTTCCAGACGCGGAGTCGCGGCGACCCGAGGCCACACCGCTGGCGCCGGTCGAACCGATCGGCGCCGCGTCCGAAGCCGCGTCGGCCGAACCGATCGAAGCGATTGCCGCCAGCCGGCAAGAGGCGAACGAATCGTCGCTGGTCGGCGACACCGGGCCCGAGCGCGCCGCGCCGGACGCGGCGACGTCGGAAAGGGGTTCGGCGGCCAGCCAACCCGGTTCGCCGGGCCTGATCGAATCGCTCACCTCCGATGCCATGCGATTGCCGCGGATGACCGACTCGCCTGCCACGCCGCTCCCCGAGGCCTCGTCCGAACGCCCCGCTGCTCCCAAGCGCACGGCCAGCCCCGTGGCGCCCGAAACGGAATCGACGGCCGCGGGCGAGCGAGAGCGCGGACGCGAGGCGGACCTCAGCCCCGTTGTCGGCCGCGCGACGGGTCGGTCGGCCTCGAGCGGCGCCGGCGACCCGACCGGCGACGTCACGGGCTTGACGTCTCCCAATCTCGCGGCGCGCCGTTCGTCGTCAGGCGTCGGAAGGGTGCCGCAAATGTTTGAACTTCGCCGGGCTCCGAACAAGGCGAGGATCGCCGCGCGGCAGGGTGGCTCAGCCGACACCGAGAAGGCGGTCAAGGCGGCCCTGGAGTGGCTGGCGACGAACCAGCATCCCGACGGCCGCTGGGACGCCAGCCGATTCGGCGCCGGCCAAGAAATGAATGTTCTGGGCCACGATCGCAAGGGGGCCGGCGCCGAGGCCGACACGGGCGTGACCGGCCTGGCCCTTTTGGCCTTTCTGGCCGCGGGGCACACGCACAAGGAGGGCGATTACCGCCTTGTCGTCGAGAGCGGGCTGAATTACCTGCTGGCCTCCCAAGACCGCGACGACGGCCATATCGGCGGAGCGGCGGAACATTTCGCCTTCATGTATTGCCACGGCATGGCGACCTTGGCCTTGAGCGAGGCCTACGCCATGACGCGCGACGAGCGGTTGCTCGAACCGCTGCGACGCGCGATCGATTACACCGTCCGATCGCAAGTGGCCAAGAGCGGCTCCTGGCGTTACAAGCCCGGCGACACCTCCAGCGACACAAGCCAACTCGGCTGGCAGCTCATGGCGCTGAAGAGCGCCGAGCAGGCGGGCATCGAAATTCCGCGCCGCACGCGCGACGGAATGGTCAAGTTTCTCAAGGCCGTTTCGTCGGGCAAGCACGGCGGCCTGGCCCGCTACCGCATTGACGCCGGTGAACGCCCCACCAGGTCCATGACCGCCGAAGCCCTCGTTTGCCGCCAGTTCCTGGGCATGGATCGCGGCAACCCGGCCAGCAACGAGGCGGGAGATTTTCTCCTCGGCGAGCTGCCCGGCGCGGGGAAAGCCAATTTCTACTATTGGTACTACGCCACGATTGGCATGTTTCAATTGCAGGGCGTGTACCGCGAACGCTGGAACGCGGCCTTGACGGCCACCCTTTTAAGCAGCCAATGCGGCGAAGGTGACGACGCGGGTAGTTGGCATCCGAACGATCTCTGGGGCGGACACGGCGGCCGCGTCTACACCACGGCGATGGGTGCCTTGTGCCTTGAAGTCTACTACCGATACCTGCCCCTCTATGGAAACGCGACGGTATCCGACGATCGGTAGCCTCGCCGGACTCACGCGTCACCAGATGCGGGGGCGCGTGGGCCGGCACCTGCAAGATGTGCGCGTTTGCCGAATCTACGAGGGGATCGACGAGATCATGAAGCTCAAGATCGCCACGGCTCTGCCGGGAAGGAATTCGCGGCGTTCCAGTGAGGTCGGTGAGGTCGCTGTGGGATTGTCATTCGATCGTCGCGACGCCTAGAATTATGTAATGGCCCATTGAGGTATGCGTACAGGAGAATCTCCATGGAGACTGAAACGATGGGGCGAGTGCTGACGACCGCGACGATCGAAAATAGCGAGGATCTTTGGTTGGTCCGCCGAGGGGAATTGTCCAACGACCAGGCGCGGCGCGTTACCGTCGACGATGCCGTGGTCGATACGGGCGCCACGTACCTCTCGTTGCCCCCTCGGTTGATATGGCAACTCGGGTTGAACCAGCTCTCGACGCGGCCCGTAAGGACCACGGCCGGTGTCGTCGAGGCGCGCTTCTACGACGCGGTGCGGCTGACGATCCAAGGGCGCTTCTGCACGATCGACGTTCTCGAAGTGCCCGACAACGTGCCCACGCTGATCGGACAAGTGCCCTTGGAGTTGCTCGACTTCGTCGTCGACCCCGGCGCCCGGAAGCTCATCGGCAATCCGGAGCACGGCGGCCAATTCATGCACGATCAGTTCTAGCCCGGATTATTCATGGTCCGGGGAGGAACTCGCGCACTGTGCTGTAGCAGAATTCGCAAGAATTCTGGCGTAACTCGCGTCCACGGCCTGACTTCTTGCGAAGCCAGCTACGGGACCATGAATAATCCGGGCTAGGC
>DATKSN010000242.1:0-14981 GCA_035531595.1 Pirellulales bacterium
ATACAGGATTCGCCGGTAGTGAATGGCCCGCTGGTAACGGGGAAACGTGCGATAATCGCGGCAGGAGAATTCGTTCGATTGGTGGCACAGGTTCGGCGTGTAGCAGGAGTCGTGGTAGAGGTCGATCATGTAATGCTCGCGTAGTTGGGCGAGCAGGTTGGCCGAGTACTCGGCGATGCCCGACGGCTGCGGCAACAAGGGCGAGAAATAGGCCAACCGCGGCTTCGCCCGCTTCGGCACGCGCGGCCGTCGCGGCGGCTCGCCGGCAGGCGGGACGCCCACACCACCACCGAACGGCGGCGACAATCTCTCGAGCGCATCGGCGGCCAGGTCGGCGGTCATGTCCCAGCGAAACCTGCCGGCCTGGACGGGGCCGCGTTGCCGCAGCGATTCGGCCAGTTGCCGGTCGACGAGCAGGCGTTCGAGCTTGGCGGCCAGATCATGGGGGTCGTCGACGTCGGCCAACAGGCCGGCGTCTCCGACCACTTCGATCTGCGACGAGTTGCGGCCGGCCAGGACCGGCGCGCCGCAGTGCAGCGCCTCGAGCAAGGGAAAGCCGAAGCCTTCGTAACGGGACACGAACGCGAACGCCGCGCATCGTTGGTACAGCAGCCGCGTCATTTCGTCAGGCTGGTAATGGGTCAACAGCAACCGGTCGGCGACGCCGTGGCGCTGGGCCGCCTCGCGGATCTCGCGTTCCTTTTCGGCGGCGAAGTGGCAGGTAATCACCAACTGGTGCGTTTCGCGCAGCCGCGCCGGCAACAGGCCGAAGGCCGCCACCAAGCCCTTGTGGTTCTTGCGCTCGTCGTCGCCGGAAAGATAGAAGACAAAGGGGGCGTTGACGCCCAACTCACGCAGCCGCTCGGATGTCGCGGCGTCGGGCACGGCACGCCGATCGGGGACAAAGAAGTCCGCATCGCCGGCCGTGCCAATGGTGGTCACGCGCTCGGGCGGAACGCCCAGCAACCGCAAGCAATCGGCGCGGGTCGATTCCGAAATCGTCAGAAACAGGTCGTATCGCCGCACCGTCCGCATGGCCCAATGGTAGGCCCATAACAGATCGTTAGGCCCCAAGTACTGCTCCTGGTACAAGGCAGGGATCAGATCGTAGATCACGACCGCCATTTTCGGGCCGTCCAGCGGCTTCGACGGCGGCAAAAAGCCCCTGTAGCATTCCAGCGCGCTGGGAACGAGGTAGACGTCGAGCCGGTCGGGATCCTCCATGAGCAGCCGGCAGGCCGTGTCGCGCAGCGTGGGGTCGCCGGGAGTCGGGGTGATCGTCCGCATCGTGGCCCGTCCCGGCCAGGTATCGTCGAGTCCCATCAAGGTGGGATAGTGATAGAGGAAGTACTCGTGCCGCGGGTGGCGGACGAGAAGGTTCGAGACCAATCCGCGCACGTAGCGGCCAATCCCGCGCTTTCTGCTGCTGGGAGATTGGTTGCCCAACATGTCGATGCCGATTCGCACGCTTCAGTTCCTGTTGTGCTCTACCAATTGAGTTGGTGGGCGGTGCCCACCCCACGGATGAATCCGATCCGTCACCGCCAGCCGTCCACGGGCCGCGAGCCTCCGCACCCAGTGAGTCGCCGGCGGCCCGGACGCGAGCCTCGCGAGGGCGGCGTGGCCTACGCGGGCCGTCGTCGCCCAGTCGAACATTCGAGCTTGTCTCACGGCCCGCCGCCGTAGTTCTTCGGCCAGGGCGGGCTCGTCGAGCACTCGCGTGAGTTGCCTCGCCAGGTCGGCCGGATCGTCGGCATCGGCCAGCAAGCCCGCGTCGCCGACGACCTCGACTTGCGACGAGTTGCCGCCGGCCACCACCGCCGCGCCGCACTGCATGGCTTCCAGCAGCGGCAAACCGAAGCCCTCGCACCGCGACGGAAAGACGAAAACCGAGCAGCGCTGATACAGCGCGCGCAGGCTTTCGTCGTCGACGGCGGACGTCAACACGACCCGCTCGGCGACACCCGACCGGCGGATGACGTCGCGCAAACGGGCGTGGTCGCCGGCGTCGCCGGCGGCGCAGGTTAGCACCAGCGCATGGGTCTGGCGCAGTCGCGCCGGCAGCAGGCGATAGGCGGCCAGCAGGCCAGGCAGGTTCTTGCGCTCGTCGAGGGCCGTCAGCGCGAAGAGGAACGGCGACGACACCCCAAGGGCGCGAAGTCGTGCGACGCCGGCCGCAGGCGCCGGTCCATTCCGATCGGGAAAAAAAGCGAGTGGATCGCTTCCCGCGCTGATGTTGACCACGCGCTGGTCTGGGATGCCCAGGATCCGCGCACAGTCGCTCCGCACCGCCTCGGAGATGACCAGCAGCAGGTCATATTGCCTGAGCGAGGCCAAGGCCCGGTGGTAGGCTTTGGCGATGGCCGGGTGCCGCAAATAATGATCGGGAAAATGCGACGGAATCAGGTCGTGGACGACCGCCGCCATGCGCGGGCCGCCCAGCGGCGGATCGGGCGGCAGGTAGCCTTGGAAGTTCTCCAAGGCGCAGGAGAGCAGCAACACGTCAAGT
This sequence comes from Pirellulales bacterium, assembly GCA_035531595.1. Taxonomy (GTDB): domain Bacteria; phylum Planctomycetota; class Planctomycetia; order Pirellulales; family JAICIG01; genus DATKSN01. Next base: position 2,510 of record DATKSN010000242.1, read on the forward strand.
TGGTCGGGGTTCCGACGCGCCAATCGTTGAACGGACCACGGAAGGCCGCCGCCGGCCTTGGCGCCGCCAAGCCGCCGAACCGCCGGGCCGCTCGGCCATGGTTCGTCGCCGCCAGGCAATCCATCGTGAAAGTACAACAGGAAGTCGTCATCGCCCGGCCGCTCCAGCAGGTGCCGCGCGAACTGGCGCGTAAACCTTCCCACGCCGCGCGCTCGGCCGGCGGCTTGGATCCCCAACATGTCGATTCCAATGCGCATTCGTCGCCCGTCGGCTAGAGGTAAAAGATCAGCCGGCGTTGCAATCGCACCAGCGCCAGCGTCGCCAGGCCGGCGACGCCGCAGACGATCGCCAACGAAACGCCGTACACCGACGACGATGGGCAACGGCCATACAGGATCGGCTCGCGGATCAACGCCATCAACCATGTGACCGGGTTGTATTCGGCCAGCCAGCCCAGCCCGCGATCACCCGACGACAACATCTCCGCCTTGTACATGATCGGCGAGATGTAGTACACGATTTGAAGCACGATCTCCAACAGGTGCTTCATGTCCGGAAAGAACACGCCCGCCAGCCCCGTGAGGATCGCCAACGACCAGCCCAAAACGAACAGCAAGATCAACGACGGGACGAGGCTGTAGAGCACCGGGAGGTTGCCGAAACCCTGAAAACACCAGGTCAGTACCAACACCACGCACATCGAAAGACTGAAATGAAAGGCCGCCCCCAACACCGTGCGCAAGGGGTGGATCGCCAGCGGCGTCGGGTACTGCCGGATGTACGTTTCCGCGGTGTAAAAGCAATCGCACCCTTGCGTGATCGAAGCTTGCAGGAAATTCCACAGCGTCAGCCCAGACAACAGGAAGGGCGCGTACTCCTCGATGTCCATTTTGAAGAGGTTGTGGAACACCGTGCAGAGCACGGCGGTCATGGCGATCGGGTTCAACAACGACCAGCCCAGACCCAACACCGAGCGACGGTAGCGGGTGCGCAGATCCATGCGGACCAGCGACATCCAGAAATAACGGCACTGCCAAATCGCCGCGGCGTATGCTCGCATGACTTCACCCGACCTCGCTCACGGATGCTCGCCCCCAACTCGATCGGGCCTGTTCTTCGGGCCAAATCACCCGCAACGCCTCGGCCAGGCGCGGCCACACGCTTTCCGCGCCGGCGAACTCCCGCATTCGCGCGCGAGCCTCGCCGGCCATCTCGCGATAACGCGACAGATCGCCGCGGGCTGTTTCGTAGCTTTCGCGAATCCGCCGTCGCAGCGCCGAACGCTCGACGCGCTGCCAGCGGGTCGTCGGCCGGCGCTCGGGATCCCACGACCAGTGCGTGGGCTCGCTGTACGAGTGGACGACGAACGCCAACCGCGGATCGATGTACTCAGCCATCGCCGTATGTGCCGGCGCGACGGCGGGCCGGCCGGCGGCCAGGAAATCTTGCACCGGCAAGCAGGCCCCCTCGGCCCGTGACGTGTTCAGATAATAAGTGCTGGCACGGGCCAGTTCGACCATTTGCTCGTCGGAAAGGTAATTCGAGATCACCGCCAGCTTGCAGCGGTGGCGGAGTCGAAGGCGTTGGTGGAAGCTCAGCACGTTGTGCAGTCCCTCGCGGGCCATCGTCTTGCTGACGGCCAGTTTGAGCACGAGCGTCGCATCGTCGCGGTCGCCTAGGGCATCCAGGAACGAGCTTAGCAGATCCTGCCAGTTTTTTCGCAGGTCGAAGGGGTTGAAAATGCTGGTATAGACGATCCCGGTCAGCTCCAGCCGATCGCTCAGGGCGTAGGGAATGGGAAACGGATCGATGGGCGTGGGTTCGGAGCGGCCCAGGAGTTTGCGGCCCGCGCGCGACAGCAAGCGATCGACCGGCGCGGGCAAACGCGGGCGGACGCGGCGCTGGTACGCCCCGCGGGCCCGCGCCGCGAGACTCGCGCCCGGCGGCGCGCCGGCCCCGAGTTGCGGAACCGAAGGGGGGGCACGGCCCACCATGTTACGCCGATCGCTCGCCGCCGGCGCGCCGGCTCCGAGTTGCGGGAGCAGGAAGCAAGGGCAATCGATCACGACCCGATCCCCGGCCCGCCAGTCGGGTACGCGGAAATACGAGTCGCCGATCGGCACCGGCACGACGTGAATCGGTGTGCCGACGCCGGCCCGCTGGAGCGCGTCGCGCGTGAACTCGCAAGCCGTCAAAATCAGGGCCAGCTTTTTCGCGACCCGCGGCCAGTTGTTGCGCGGGTTGCCGCCCACGTCGCGGTCGGGAATGTCGGGATACTCCCAGAAAGGGAAGGCGATGTTCGGCGCCAAGGGCGTGATCGGCATGTGCTGCAACGGCAGGAAACTTAGGTGCGCCGGCGCCCGACCGGCGCGGCGAGCGGCCTCGAGCGCCGGCTCCAGGTCGGTTTCGGCGCGCGAAATCTCGTGAACCTCGCCCCACCGCGCCAAAAGGGGCGAGAACGCCCGATACACGAAATAGTACGAATAACAGTCGTCGCCGCAACGACGCGGCATTTCGGACGCCGCGAATGACGACGTCGTGAACAGCGCGCGCTCGGTCGTCCGCCGGCGCGCGGCCGTCGTGTTCGTCCTATCGCCCAGTTCATTCATCGTCGTCTTCCCAGCAGTTCCTGTCGAACCGTATCGTTTCGCGACCAGTTGGATTGGTGGGCGGTGCCCACCCTACGCCCTGCGCCGCGACGCCGATCCGCCCTCGGCCCCGGCGGCGCGATGAGCATCGGCCGGAGCGAAGGGCACGACCGTCGGCGGAGCCGTCGGTTCCCTACTTGGGTCGAGCGAAACCTGTCGCCGCGACAGCTTTTCGACATGGTCCTCAATCGCCGCCAACCGACGGGACAAAGCCACATGGTCCCAGCGGAAGGCCTCCAGCCGTGCTTGCCGAGTTTCGATCGCGTCGAGCCTCGAGCAAATCTCGGCCAGCGGCGCGATGTCGTCGGCAAAACGCTCTGACAGTTTCCGCACCATGCTCCGCAGCAGCGGACGCGCCGCCACTTTGAACGGACGCAGGCACCAACTCGACCAGCCGCGAACGGCGGCAAACACGGCCGGCATGTTTCGGTTCCTTCCTTGGATCTGTTGTTTCGATCGTCAAGCGGCGCTCGACCACGACGCCAGGGCGCGCTCCTGCAACGACACCTGCGCCAAGCGCTCCGCGAGCAAGGCCAGGTGGTAGGCTTCGTCGAACGTCCCGCCACCGCCGGTCGGCGAGCGCGATGCTTTGCTCAACACCTCTTCGATGCGCGGCAGCAACGCGTCCAGATGAAAATCTCGCCAAATGACCGCGCCGGCGCGCCGCGCCAGCGGCCCCAGGTCGATTTGGCCGTCGAGAACCGCCTGGAACACGTCGGCCAACCCCCGCGCGCTGCGCTCCACCTTCAGACAATGAACGCCGTCGACGAACCATTCGCCGATGCCACAGCTCTGCGACATCGCCATCACGCAGCCGTAGGCGCCTGCTTCGAGCGGGGCGCATCCGAACGGCTCTCGCTCCCAGGTGGGAAAGGCGAACAGGTCGTATTCGTGCCGCGCGTAGCGCGCCAGCAACTCGTCCTGGGGGCAGGATCCCTTGAACGTCACCCGGTCGCCAACCCCCTCTTGCCGCGCCAGCGGGATCACCTTGGGATCCCAAGCCTTGCCGTACAAATCGATCGTGAAGTTCTCATAGCCACGGTCCCGCAGCAGTCGCGCGGCGCCGATCAAGAGATCGATCCCCTTGTGCCGCGCGATCTGCCCGGCCGATACGATCCGCAGCGTATCGCCGGGCCGATAAAAGCGTTGCCTTTCCTCCGGCCGCGGTCCCAACACCCAATTGGGCATGATCTCCACGTCGCCGTTGAGCCGCACGCCGGCGTCTTCGATTTCCTCGACGACCCGTTGGCTGACCGGCATGTAATGGCCGCTCACCTGCCGGCTGAATTCCGCCGCGATCACCGGCAACAACTCTTTGCCGGGGCTGCACAGCATCCGTGGCACGCAATCACCCAGATACCAAACCCAGGGCATGCCGATGTGCCGCAAACAGCCGACCAGCCCCAAGCCGCCCAGGCCAACCAGGTTCCAAAGGTACACCACCTGCGGCTCGAAATGGGCCAAGGCGCTGGTGAGCGCGTGGACGTTGAAAGCGTTCACCAGGTTCGACTCCGCTTCCCACATGGCGCGCACCGTGGCGTTGCTACGCAGGATGAACGAGGCGTCGTAGCAGTTGGTCAATTTGAACGATCGCGCGACGTGAGGTTCACCGGGGCAAGGAGCCCGCGGCGCGCTGGTCAACACGCGCACGTCGTGACCGCGCTGGAGCAGGCCGTCGACGACCTGGCGGCAACAGAGCTCGTAGCCTCCAATGACGTCCGGGGGGTACAAATTGCTCAGCGCGAGCACTCTCATGCCGCAGCCTCCTGTTGTCTCGCCAGCAGGCGCCGATAGATCGCCGACAACTGCGCCCCCAGTGTCACGTAATCGACGTCCGGCGGTGACTCATCCGCCCGGTCGGCCGGAGGAACCGGAATGGTCCTGGGCCATTCGGAGGCGACGCCAAACCAATAGGGGTTGACGTGGCCCGACACGACCTCGACCGGCGCGACGCCGCGCCAAGGGGCGGCGACCGATGCCGAATGGCAGATCACCATGTCCGCCAAGGCGTGCAGACCCAATTCGATGGAAAGCCAATGACCGATCAGGCCGTATTCGCTGATACAGACCGGGGTTCGCTGTTGCTTGGCGACCAGCAAGCCGATTTCGCACTCGCGGCTGAACCCGTCGTGCAAGTGGACCAGCGAGGCGTCGGCCAAGGCGGCCGGCAGTTCCCAGGAACTGGCGTCCCACGGCGTTCGAGGCCGCCCTGCCCAGCGTAGCACGCGCTTGACGACGCCGGGGCACAACGGCCGGCATTCGGCCGCGGGACCGCACGAGAGCAGTTCGACGCGGACATTCCCCGCCGACCCCGCCACCACGGATCGCGCCAGCGCGAGCAGGTGCCGCTCGCCGCGCGGTGAGCCGGTCGCCTTGTCGCTATCGAACAGGCCCAGGTAAGCGATTTTGGTGTGTGGCATCATTCATCCCATCGTAGGGTGGGCATCGCCCACCAACCCGTAGCCCACCAACCCGTAGGGTATGCACCACCCACCAGCCAACTCAGGCGGCGATCCGGGCCCGTCGGCCGCCGCCCAGGGCCGCCAGGTCGGCGTCGACCATCATCTTCACCAGCGGCTCGAAGCCGACTTGCGGCTGCCATCCCAAACATTTCCTGGCCTTCGCCGGGTCGGAGAGGAGCAAATCGACCTCGGCCGGGCGATGGAACTTGGGGTCGATCACGACGTAATCGCGCCAGTTCAAACCAACGTGGTCGAACGCGACTCGCACGAATTCCTCGACGCTGTGCGTTTCGCCCGTCCCGATCACGTAATCGTCGGCCTCGGCTTGCCGCAGCATCAACCACATGGCGCGGACGTAATCGCCGGCGAAGCCCCAGTCGCGGCGGGCCTGCAAATTGCCCAGCCGCAATTCCCTCGCCAAGCCCAGCTTGATTTTCGCCACCGCGTGGGTGATTTTGCGAGTCACGAACTCGAGCCCGCGCCGCGGCGACTCGTGGTTGAACAGAATCCCGGAACAGGCGAAGAGGCCGTAACTCTCGCGATAGTTCATGGTGATGTAATGTCCGTACACCTTGGCCACGCCGTACGGGCTACGGGGGTGAAAAGGCGTCATCTCGCGCTGCGGCGTCTCGTGGACCTTGCCGAACATCTCGCTCGAACTGGCCTGGTAGAATCGGATCTTGGCATCCACCAGCCGCACGGCGTCGAGCATGCGGGTCACGCCCAGCCCCGTGACTTCGCCGGTCAACTGCGGCTGTTGCCAGCTCGTCGGCACGAAGCTCTGCGCCGCCAGGTTGTAGACCTCCGTCGGCCGCACTTCGTCGAGCAGCGAAACCAGCGAATGCTGGTCGAGCAGGTCGCCTGGGTGTAGTTCGATGCGGCCTTCCAGGTGCGCAATCCGCTCGAACGTCTCCGTGCTCGAACGGCGGAACATGCCATGAACCGAGTAGCCGTGTTCCAGCAGTAATTCCGCCAAATAGGAACCGTCTTGACCCGTGATGCCTGTAATCAGTGCCGTGGCTGCCATGTGACTATTTCGACTCCTGCTCGTTTGTTTCGGCGTTCAAGTCCGCCGACCTTGACGATTATTCCGGGAATTCCACCCGCGCCGGCATCGCTCGGCTTCAAAGCGGGCGGGATGATAGTGGCATCCGGCTGCCCGTGTCAAGCGATGTCGGCGCCGCTCCGGGCTAGCGCCTGAACGTGAGCAGTTGCTCGCGGCCGATATCGTCGTCGAAGTCGGCCAGGAAGGACACCGGCGTAATCTTGATGTCGCGAAACCCCGCCGATCGGAGCATGCTCTCGATCTCCTCGGCAGTGAAGTAAACCATCCGCACGTCGACCCGCCGCTTCACCCAACCGCCGTCGCGCGGCCGGCCGGTCAGCAGGTCGTACAGAATATCGGTGAGGTGCTGCCGCAAGCCGCGGGTGGCGCAGGCGCGCTGAATGACCGCTTGTTCGACTTCGGGAGTGAACAGGATGGTGTGGCAGACCCCCCTGCCACCGGGCTTGAGTACGCGTGAAAACTCCGCGAAATATGTCCGCGTTTGTTCTTTCAACAAGTGCTGGAACACGGCAAACGAGTAAACGAGGTCGATCGAGTTGTCGCTGATCCCCGTGAGTCCGGACATCCGGTTCGCGACGAATGTCACATGACTCAGTTCGTGCAATTGGCGGGCACAGGCCACCACGCCGCGGGAAATGTCGGTACCGATGACCTGCGCCACATGCGCACTCACTTCCGAGGCCAGGAACCCCGGCCCGCAACCGAAGTCGAGCACGGTCATGCGCGGTAGCAGATACGGCCGCATGAGCTTGTCGCAGATCTCTTTGCGCGAGGCGGCATTGCGTTGGTGCTCGCACATCAAGATCTCGCGCCGCGCGCGCCCGGCGGGATAGCGGTTCGTCCATTGATGGACGTAAAAGTGCGGGCTGAGCGACAAAAGTCGCCGTGCCAGCGGTGTGCGCCACCCCGGTGGCGTCAGACGGAACATCCAAGGAATCCAGGCCCGGTCGAGAAAAGCGTGGTTTTTCGAGCTGGCCAGCAGTAATCTCGCGAGCCGCCAGCCAAATGTCGAACCGTCGTAAGCCACCCGATCCGCGGCCGGAGTCAGCCGTTTGCGCAATGCCCGCGGAGCGTTCCAGCACGCATGTGCCACTTGGGTCGTGGCCCGGTCGAACGAACGCGGCAGCAGGGGACGGAGTCGAATTCTGTACGTTCGTCGCGTGGCCCCCACCGCGGCGGCCAGCAAGTGTCCGGGCATCCGCGCCCAGCGGCGTTCCGACGTGGAAACGGAAGCTTGGGGCGCTGCCTGAGTCGGGTGCATGGGACTCACCTCGCTCCCGCCAATGTAAGGTTGGACCGCGGCGGTACGCCCCGGCGTCGTCGTCGAGATAGGAGCACGGTCGCTTGTTTCGGCGATCGGACCCCGCGGCCTTGACGATTATTCCGGGAATTCCACCTGCGCCGGCATCGCTCGGCTCCCCAAGCGGGCGGGATGATACTGGCATCCGGCGGCCCGTGTCAAGCCAAACAGGCGGCTATACTGCACGCGGCCAAGAATGAGACATTTTGTCACGAGAAGGTGGAAGGTGGTGGCTGGTGGCATCGCTTAGGCTCTGCCCCAGCCACCGTGAACGTCTCATTCTCGGCCGCGTGCAGTATAACGCCGGGGCACCCGCGCAGCGGGTCGGCTCGCCTTCATCCATCATCCTTCAACCGGTAAAATCTCACCGCGTTATCATGGAACAGCTTGCGGCGCGCTTCCAACGAGCGGTCGGCGACGATCGTGCGCAAGGCCTCGACCCACTGGCGGAAGCCGGCGGCCAAGGTGCAGACGGGCCAATCGCCGCCGAACACGACGCGATCGGGTCCGAAGACGTCGAGCGTGTGGTTGATGATCGGCGCCAGGTTTTCGACCGTCCACTTGCCCCCCGCGCCCGAGGCGATGATGCCCGAGATCTTGCCGATCACGTTTTTCCGCTGGGCCAACAGGGCGATGTCGCGGCGCCAGCCCGCCAGGTCGTCGGCCAACACGCTCGCGTTGCCGCAATGGTCGAGCACCAACGACGTCTCGGGGCATTGATCGGCCAGTTTCACCGCGTCGGCCAACTCGTCGGAGCGCATGCAGAGGTCGAAGCTCCAACCTTGCTCGCCCAGACGGCGGAGACCGGCGACGAACGGCTTCTTCAAACAGTAGCCCCGCGGCGTGCTGGGCACATGCAACACCTGGCGCACGCCGCGGATGCAGGCGTTGTCCTTGTGCCGGGCCAGGTACTTGGCGAAGGCGTCGGAGGCCGGCCGCCCGGAGACGACGGCCGCCGTCATCGGGTTGTCGTCGGCCCGGCAAAGTTCGGTCACATAGTCGACCTCGGCGTCTTGCTGTGAAGGATCGACGTCGACTTCCATGTAGACCGTCTGGACGACGCCAAGCCCGGCCGTGGCTTCAAGGTAATCGCTCATCACGAAGCTCTCGGCCAAAGGCTCGCCGGGCTTGAGCCAAGGGAGCCGGAAACGGTTGAGATCCCAAAGGTGCTGGTGCGTATCGACGATGGGCGGCGAGTCGGGCATGTCGGCGGCCGTGGAAGTGTGCGGCGACGCGATTTGCAACCCATACCCGGCCAGCGCCAGCTTGGCCGAAGTCTGCAAAAACGTCCGCCTTGGTTGTTGCTGGGAGGGCACGGGGGTGTTCCTGGCGAATGCTTCTCATTCCCACGCGGAGCGTGGGAACAAGGATCATTGTTCCTAACCCGCTCGACCGCGCCAAGCCGACCAACCCGTTTTTTGCGCCCCGCAAGAACGTAAAACCTTGACATCCCTAGGGGAGCGAGCCTATGATCGACGTAACAGGCGATTTCTCAAGACCTTTTCATTCGCGACGCGCCCCATGAGTATCTGGAGCAAGATCCTGGTCGGATTCATCTTCGTGGCCTCGTTGGGGTTCATGTACGCGGCGGCCAAGACGCTGAAGACACATGAGAATTGGCAGAAGGCCGGCCAAAGCTACGAAACGCCATTGGTCCGCCTGGAGAGGGAAAGCGAAGTCATCGTCAACGGCGATCCGGCGACCGATCCGCCCACGCCGGGTATCGGCGATCTCGGCGTCCGTCTGCACTCGCTGATGGTCGATCGCGGCCGTGTCTGGCAGCCATGCGTCATGACCGCCTTCGACCCCGCCACCGGCAATTTGGCCCTTGACGTCGAGAGCATGGAAAAGGACCAGATTCAGGAAAAGATGGTTTTCCACGTGTTCGCGGCGCCGGAGGCCGGCGGCTACCTGGGGGAGTTCAGCGTGACGGGCGTCGCCGACAAAAAGCTCACACTCGCGCCCACGATGCGGTTGCTGCAGGAAAAGAGCTTCAACGAGGTCGCCGCCATCACGAAGGCCGCGCAGTCGCCCTTGACGATCTACGAACGGATGCCCTCCGACCGGCACCTCGCCGACCTCTTCGGCACCGACAAGGAAGCTCTGGCCGCATGGCTGCAAGGGTTGCCCCCGCAGGTGCTCGATGAGTACGCCCGCGACGGGCAAACGGCCGGCCAAGACGATCCGGAAGATCATGTGGTCAACGGCAAGTACGTGCGGCAACTACGCGACTACGTGGTCTACTTCCACGAGTTGCACGGTCAGGTTTACAAGTTGAAGGACGACATCGCCAACACCACGACCGACAAGGCGATCGCCGAACGGACCCGCGACGAGACCCAGCGCCAGGTGGAAAAACGGAAGGAAGAGATCGAAAAGAGACTCAAGCCCGAACTCGAAGAGGTATCGGCCGAACGCGACCTGATCGCGAAACACCACGCGGCGCTCGAAGCCCGCCTGAAGGAAGTCGCCCAGGAGGAGGCCGACCTGCTGGCCGACATCGAGTTGAAGAACAAGGAATGGACCCGCTTGCAGACGAACGCCGCCGAGCGGCTGAATGAGCTGATCGACGGCGCCGACGCGGGCGGGTAGTTGGCGATTTTGGATTTGCGATTTTGGATTTTGGATCGTAGCCCTGATCCAACATCCAAGATCCATAATGGAAAAGCAGGTCGCACCCGCGCTCATGGGACTCTACGACCGCGATTACGCGCGCGATCCACCGCGAGGGTTCTTCCTCGGCGGCGACCGCTCGATGGTCGCCAACCTGATCCTGATCAACGTCGTTGTGTACCTGGCCGACGTCTTGTTCTTCGATCATCCTGACACCACGGCGGGCTTGAGCGGCTGGATGGCCCTGAACGCCAATCTATTCCACCAGCCGTGGAACGCCTGGCAGTTGCTCACCTGCGGATTCGCCCACGACCCGCGCCATTGGCTGCACGTCGCAGGCAACATGTTCATGTTGTGGCTTTTCGGCCGCGACGTCGAGGCAATCTACGGACGCGGGGAGTTCCTGCGGATCTACCTGACGATGATCATCGTCGCGTCGCTGGCCTGGCTCGTGTCGCAGATGGCGCAAGTCCGCGACCCTGATATTCTGGCCGCCCGGACGATGCTCGGCGCGTCGGGGGCCGTGGCGGGAATCATGGTCTTGAACATCATCCATTTTCCGCGACGCGTGTTTTACTTCTGGGGCGTGGTTCCGCTGCCCGCCTGGCTGCTGGGCACGCTCTACATCGGCCAGGACATCATGGGCTACGCGCGCCCGCGGAGCGGCGAGCCGATTGCCTTCGAGGCCCACCTGGCCGGCGCGGCGTTCGCCTTTCTTTACTATTCCACCGGCTGGAACTTGGGACGGATCGTGCCGCGGCGGCTGTCGTGGGGGATGCTCAAACGCGGTCCCAAGCTGCGCGTCCACGAGCCGCCGCAACGCGAGGAAGATCTCGGACGGCAAGTCGACCGGATTTTGGAGAAAATCAGCCGTGAGGGGGAGGCCAGCCTGACGCGGGTGGAACGGCAAACATTGGAAGAGGCGAGCCGTCGATACCAGCAACGGCGGAAGTGAATAGGCCCACTCGATCCACTCCGCCGGATCGATCACTGTACGCGGCGGACAATGAGCCATTTTGCCACGAGAAAGCGGTGGCTGGTGGACGCCGCGGATCCCGCCTTGCGGCCGATCAAAAAAAGTTTGAAGTTTACCCGGTTGCCCCCCTTTACGATCCGAACCATTGGCGGTATACTCGCTCTTTCCCCTTGGGGACCACTTGCCCGGCGAGATGCCTTGGGTGAGACCGTCTCAACGCCAACGTGACTTTGAAAAACGTGGCATTGAACGCGGCGGGGCTGATCCGGTTCAAAGCCGGCTGAGCCTGTTTGATCTTTGACAATTTGGTTGTGGTAAGAGTGGCATCTGATAGAAGCGGCCGGTCGTGGCTGCCTTGCTGTCCACCTTCGGGTGGCGGCGCTGCCCCTGAATTGGGGGCAGCATCCTGATTTGGGATCAGCATCCCGATTTGGAATCCAGGGCGAAACGGTCGGTCGGTTCTCACGGCACTTAGTACAAGGTCATTTCTTGAGCGGGCTTCGGCCCGTTCGAGAAGTTAACCGAGGATCAAATACGTTACTCGGCCGTCTCCCTAGAACGGAGGCGGCCGTTGTGGCGGCCACGTCAGTCGCGGCGAGAGCTGTGGATGAATGTGGTCAAGCTACTAAGGGCACATGGGGGATGTCTTGGCGTCAGAAGGCTAGGAAGGGCGTGGAAGACTGCGAAAAGCTCGGGGGAGCTGTCAAACAAGTGTTGATCCCGAGATTCCCGAATTGTCGCGCACTGAATCCATAGGTGCGCGTCGCCAACGCGGCGAACTGAAACATCTCAGTAACCGCAGGAAGAGAAAGAAAAATCGATTTCCTCAGTAGCGGCGAGCGAACGGGAAAGAGCCCAAACCGCGGAGGTTTTCCTCCGCGGGGTTGTAGGGCTCCTCACATGGGAGTTACAAAGTGATCTGCTAGCAGAATCTTCTGGAAAGTTGAACCATAGAGGGTGACAGTCCCGTAAGCGAAAGCGGCTTCACCTCCCGAGGAGTACCTGAGTAGGTCGAGCCACGTGGAATCTCGACTGAATCGACGGGGACCATCCCGTAAGGCTAAATACTCTCTGACGACCGATAGCAAACTCAGTAGGGCGACTGAAAGATGGGAAGAACCCCGGCTAGGGGAGGTACTGAACCTGAAACCATGTGCCTACAAGCGGTCGGAGCACTATGGCTCGCAAGAGCAATGTGTGACGGCGTGCCTTTTGCATAATGATCCGGCGAGTTACCGTCAGCGGCTCGGTTAAGGTCTTCAGGACCGAAGCCCCAGGGAAACCGAGTCTGAATAGGGCGCAATTGGTCGCTGGTGGTAGACGCGAAACTGCGTGAACTACCCATGAGCAGGTTGAACCGCGGGTTATACCGCGTGGAGGACCGAACCCACTTGGGTTGAAAACCGA
>DATKSN010000243.1:0-31545 GCA_035531595.1 Pirellulales bacterium
AGGACGAATTATTGGTCCGTGGTCTTCGACGTTGTAACGCCCACCGCGTGGGAGCGCCTCGTCGAAATTGGCGACGCGATGGTTTGCGCCGACGTCACGAAAAAACTGGCAAAACCGTACCTTTACCCGACGAAAGCTTCGGCGCGTGGGGCACAGATGCGCGATGCGGGGGAAGAAGTCTTAACGCGTCTAAAGCCGGGCAATCCGCCGAGACGGATTTCCTGGTCGGTACAGGCCGTGCCGGAATGGATTGTCCGAGCCAAGGACACCGATGAAGGCGCCTGGGCCAGGGCGTTCATCGCTTGGATCAATGCCTCGCCGTGACCGGATGATCCCTCTCGGCGTACTCCCGCAGTTCGGCCAACTCCCGCTCGAAGCCGCCGGAGAGAATGGGGAACCGGCACCAAGTTTTGGGGTCGAGGTTCTCGTCGTCGACATGGAACGAGGGAGCATAGCGTTCTCGCTTCCATTGGTTGCGGCACCAGAGCCGGAAAAATCGCTCGACCCAGGTACACAACGTCGCGGCATCGTAGCGCGCGAAGCGTGAGCGAATTCGCAGGAACACCTCCAACGGTGTGTACTTGTCGCGGATCGCCGCCCGCTCGATTTCATCGAGCAGTTCGTAAGGCATCAGGTCCGCTTCGTCGGTCTGGTGCGCGCCGGCGGGGCGTAGCTCGGCGGTCGGTTGCTGGCAGTTGACGACGGCCAGGGCCGGGAGCGGGTGCAAGCCCGCGGGTCCATGCTCCTGGAGCCAGCGCAGCCAACGTAGCAGGAAGGCCTTGTCGATGCCGGCGATCGGGCTGAGGCCGCCACTGGTGTCGCCGTCCATCGTCGCGTAGCCCACGGCCGCCTCCGAGCGATTGCTGGTCGAAAGCAACAACGCGCCGCGCAGGTTGGCCAACAGCCAGACGCCGGGCGAGCGGGCGCGGGCCTGGATGTTTTGCAGGGCGACGTCGTCCCGCTCCCAGGTCAAATCGCGCCCCAGCGAGTGGGAAACGGTCTCGACGTACTTTGTCACCAGGTCGTCGACGTCCCATTCGATGAATTCAGCCTGGAGCGCTTCGGCGATCTGCTTCGCCGCGTCGCGAGTGACGAGCGAGCTGTTCCGCGTTCGTTGATAAACGCAGCTCAGAAGGGCCCGCGCGACCTGGCCGGGCCGCGTCGCCTCCCGCACGCTATCGAGGTAGCCGAGTCTTGCCAGAAAGCCCGGCAGGCCCAGTTCCTGCGCGCCCAAGTCGACCGCCAGCGCCACCAGGCACGACACGGCCGACGAATCGGCGCCCCCGCTGAGCGATACGACGAAGCCCCGTGAACGGCTCTTACGCAAGTAATCGAACAAACCGAGGCTGATGGCGCGGGTAAACTCCTCCTCCTTGAGGTACGGCCCGCGTTCCCACGCCTGCATGTCGAGGGGGGCGTCTTGCGGCTCCAGCGGCGGGAAATCGAAGGCGGCTTCGACGCAATCGGGTCCGCCGTCGACGTTGGGGCGGAAGCTGCCGCTGCGCGACTGGGCCATCCGCGTGGCGTCGACATCGATCGCGGCGGTGGTCAGTTGGAAGTCGGCGAACGAAAACCGCGATCCACTGGCCAGCAGCTTGCCGGCCGAGGCGATCAGGGCGCCGCCGTCGTAGACGATCCGGCCCGCCTCGTTGCCCAGCAAGTTCGCGTAGACGTAACTCACGCCGAAGGCCCGCGAACCTTCGAGCACGAAACGGTGGCGGACCTCGGCCTTGCCGAAGGCGAAGTGGCTGGCGCTGGGGTTGAGGATCACATCAACGCCGCGCAGCGCCAGGTCGCTGCCGGGCCGGTTGGCCACCCAAGCGTCCTCGCAAATTTCGAAGCCGATTTTCAGCCCGCCGCAGTCGAAATGGATGTCGCCTAACGGATAGTCTTGGCCGTCGAGACGGACCTCGGCGCGGTGGCCGGCCGGCCAGGGCTTGAACCAGCGCGGTTCGTAATGGATGCCGTCGCCGGCCAGGAACCGCTTGGCGGTAAAGCCCAGGATCCGGCCGTCGGCCGCGAGGCAAGCCGTGTTGAACAGCCCGTGATGGGAGAGCAAAGGCAAGCCGAACGAGACAATCATGCCCTTCGTCGCCGGCACCAGGTCGGCCAGGACGCGTTGGGCGGTGCGTTGCAGCCCCGGCGATTGAAAGGCGTCTTCGCAACCGTAGCCCGTCACGCACAACTCCGGCAGGCAGAGCAAGCTGACGGCCGCCGCGCGCGCCGCGTCGATCACCGCGACGATCCGGGCCTTGTTCCCGTCCCAATCGAGCGGCGTCTGGTTCAGCACCGCGGCCGCGACTTGAATCAGTTTCATGGCATAGGATGGGCGCCGCCCACCAACGCGGGCGAGCAAACTCCGAATCGGACGAGCTTCATGGCCGACGGCCCCGGCCCCGGCCGCGACCCCGGCCACGAGGCGCGCCGCCGGCGTTGGGATTCTTCGCCCGCGATTCCATGTTGGTGCTCACCATCACGCCGATCGTATCTTCCCAACTCGGAATGCCGCGGTGGCTGGGCTTCATGTCCCCGCCGTCGTTTTCGTCGTCGTGTTCGTCGTCGTTTTCCCCGGCATGGTCGTGGTCGTGCTCCGCGTCGTCGTCGTGCTGGGCATCGTGCTCGCGTTCTTCGTCGCCCTCGGCTGATTCGTCGCGATCAGCGGCGTCGTCCAAGTCGTCGGCGTGAGGATCGGCGTCCGATTCGTCGCCTGCGCCGCCTTCCGCTTCGCGCTCGCCACGGCCCGCTCCTCGTCGCCGTCCTCCTCGTCGTCGGCGCCGGCGTGGACGGAGCGCATCGCCCTCGCCGCGTTCGGCCGCGCCTTCCTGGTCGACGTCGGACTCGGCTTCGGCGGCTTGGTCCGCGTCGAGCACGGTATCGAATCCGTCGTCGTCGCTCGGCGATTCATCAGCCTGGGCCGGCAAACGCTCGCCGTCGAACGCATCCGATGGCTCTCTGCCTTTTTCGCGCGAACGACCGCCGCGGCGTCGCCGTCGTCGACTACGGCCACCCTTCCGTTCGCCGGCGGCGTCGGCCGTGGTTTGGCCGGTGGGCGCCTCGTCGTTACGCGAAGCGTCGCTCGGCTCGCCGGCGCTCAGGCTCTCCATTTCCAGATCGTCGACGAACTCGGCCCGGTCGTCGGCAAAGGGCGGATCTTCGGCAAAGGGTGACCCGGCGAAGGGCGTCTCGGCGCGTGGGGCGACCTCGCGCTCAGGGCGGTCGCCGTCGCCGCGCGTTCTCGGCGGGCGATCGCCGCGTTCGCGCTCACGCCCGCCACGTCCGCGGCCACGACCACCGCGCCCACTCCGCTCGTCGCGCTCGCGCGGCGGCCTGTCGCGCCGCGACTCCGCCGGCGCCTGGCTCTCGGGTGGACTGTCATCAGCCTGCCGCGAGGCAGGCAGGCCCAGCGCCGCGGCCTGTGAAACGTCCGGCGATGGCGCGGCGGGCGGACGCGCGGCAGGAGGTCTTGCCGGTGCTGGCGGAACTTCCAGGCCCAGGGCCGAGGCCACATCGTTCCAACTCGACTTGGGACGTTCCGGCTTCGGTCGTTCTTCGGCCTTCTTGCTGGTGGGCGCGGCCGGAGTCCGCGCCGCCGGAGTCGGAGCGGGATTTGCCGGCTTGGGCGCGGCGGGCTTCACGTCCGCCCCCAATTCGTCGGCCAAAAAGTTCCAGTGGCTGCTCTTTCCGCTTTCGCTCATGGCAACTCGGTTGGTTGGTGCGTCAGGCGCTGTATCCCGCTCGTCGCGCGCTCCATGCGGCGGCAAACGCTAAGACCGACATTATAGAAGCTGAAGTTGCCGTTGTGAAGTCCCGCCGCGAATTGAAGTTACGGCACACGCCCCGCGGGAAGTCCGCCGGCTCAGCGACATCGAGGGCGACCCATCCTACGTGGGCGGTTCGCACCGTACGTGGGCGGTGCCCACCCTACACAGGCGGGGGTCCGCTGCCCATGAAAGGGGCGGCGTTCCGCGTGCCGGAGTTGGCGCGCACGCTGGTGATGACGATACTCCCCGTCCGGCCGTTGTCCAGCGTGAGCGTGAACGCCCCAGGGGCGATCGACGTCTCGAGCGGCAACTTCAATTCGCCGCGCCAACTTCCGCTGGGGTCGTCGCCGCGAGGCGAGATGTCCATCGTACCGATCACCCCCTCCGTCGCGCGCCCATTCTTGTCGGTGATCTTGCCACTAATACGTTCGATGGTGTTCATCCTTTTCTGAAGAAACTTGCACTCGCCGGGCTCATGCCCTTCCGCGGCGCATGCCGCGGATCTGTTCGAGTTGGCGCGCTTGCACCTCGGCAATCTCCCGCTCCCGCTTGGGCACCTTCGGATCGTGGATCGGGATGCGCGCCAACCGGATGATCAGATCCTGCTCTTCGGGGTCACGCTGGGCGAACCGCTCCAACGCGCCCGCGGCCATTTGGCCCGATTCGTCGACTCCTTCGCACCTTCGCGGGTGGTATATCATGGGAGAGTCCCCTATTTGGCCTGCCGAGGAAAGCGCCCAGTTTCAGTATAGCGGATGGCGGGGTATCAATGGGGAAGATTTTTCCGTATTTTCCGCGGGGACACTAACCTAACCGATGTCACACTCCGTCACCAATTTCGGCGGCAACCTGCGGTTCAGGGCCGCCGAGTACCTGTCGCCTCGTTCCGAGGACGAGGTGCTTCAAGTGCTAGCAGCGCACGCGGGCAGGAAAATCCGCGCCGTCGGCCGCTTGCACTCGTGGAGCGAGGTGGCGGTGGCCGACGAAATCCTGATTGATTTGCAGCACCTGGACCAGGTGCGGATCGATCGCCATGACGGCGGCGTGTGGGTCACGGTGGGCGCCGGCTGCCAGATTAAGCGACTGCTGTCCGAGTTGGACCGGAAGCACGGCCAGACGATCCCGTCGCTTGGCTTGATCGCCGAGCAGACGATCGCGGGCGCCATTTCGACCGGTACGCACGGTTCCGGTAAACACAGCCTGTCGCATGATGTGGTCGAAGTCCGGCTGGCGGCCTACGATGCCGCGACCGGCCGGCCCGCCGTCCGCACGATTCGCGACGGGCCGGAACTGCGGGCGGCGCGCTGCGCGCTGGGCTGCTTGGGAATCATCCTCGCGGTCAAGCTCCCCTGCCGCCCGCAGTACCGCATTGAGGAGCACGTTCGCGGCTACGCCACGCTCGACCGCGTATTGGCGGAGGAAAGCCCGTACCCTCTGCAACAGTTCTTTCTGATTCCCTGGAGCTGGCGGTTTTTCGCCCAGCACCGCCGTGAGACGCCCCACCGGCGTAGCGTGCTGGCCGGGCTGTACCGCCTTTACTGGCTGCTGGCCATCGACCTGGGGCTGCACCTCGTCGTGCAATTCCTGGCAAGGGTACTGCGTAGCCGTGTCGCCGTGCGCTTTTTCTATCGCCGTCTGCTAGGCTGGACGGTGGTCCGTGGCTGGAAGGTCGTCGACCAATCGCAGGCCATGCTGGTGATGAAACACGAGCTGTTTCGTCACATCGAGATCGAACTGTTCGTCGCGCGGCCGCGCCTTGCGGCGGCGCTCGATTTCGTTCAAGAGGTGCTGCGGTGGTTCGACGGGGAGCCAACGGCCCTCAGCTCGGCCACGCGCCAGCGGCTCGCTGGGGTCGGCTTGCTCGACGCGCTCTTGCTCGCGTCGGGCACGTACACGCACCATTATGCGATCTGCGTGCGGCGGGTCTTGCCGGACGACACGCTCATCTCGATGGCTGGCGGCGACGGTGAACCCTACTATGCGATCAGCTTGATCAGTTACGCGGGCCCGGCAGACCGCGCGGGGTTCACGCGGTGCGCGAGCTTCCTGGCGGAAAGCATGGCCCAATTGTTCGCCGCGCGCCCGCACTGGGGAAAAGTCTGTCCGCTCGACGCGCGGCGAATCGAAACGCTCTATCCGCGACTTGGCGAATTCCGCGCGATCTGTCTCGCGCTCGACCCCACGGGCGTGTTTCGCAATCGTTGGGTTTCGGAAGTCGTGTTCGGCCAACTTGCTTGCGGCGATGGCCTTGATCCGCGATGATGGGCCGTACCGGCCGTCGGCCAAGAGGGCTGTTCGGATCGCTCTGGGACGGCTGTTTTGGGTGAAAGCATGATATAATTCACTTGGGGCGGTGCCCATGGTCCAAAGGAAAAGTGCCATGCCAATCCATGATTGGACTCGCGTGCCCGCCGGGCTGTTTCACCACTTCCATCAGAGTTGGTCGATCCGAATCACCGACGCTCTCAACGCCGGCCGTCTGCCGAAGGGCGTTGAAGCGCTCGTCGAGCAACGCGTTGGCCCCTTGGAATCGGACGTCTTGGCCATCGAGCGACGGATGAACCCTCCGGGGAGCGACGGCGGAGTGGCCACTTTGGAACGCCCGGTCACGCGGATCGTGCGACGGACTTCCAGAGATTTCTACTCCGATCGCGCGAACCGGATCGTCGTCAAGCACCACCTGGGCCGGACCATCGCGGTGATCGAGATCCTCTCGCCGGGAAACAAGGACAGCCGCGCCGCACTGCGGGACTTCGTCGAAAAGACCGTTGACTTTCTGCGATCGGGTATTCATGTTCTGGTCGTTGATCTTTTCCCCCCAACGCCGCGCGATCCGTTCGGCGTTCACAAGGTCATCTGGGATGAAATCTTGGAAGAACCATTCGTCTTCCCCGAGGCAAAGGACCGGGTTCTGGTTTCATACGCGACCGGCGGAGAGCGTGCCGCTTACATCGAGCCGGTGGGAGTCGGCGACGAACTGCCGAATATGCCGCTCTTTTTGTGCAATGACTTCCATGTGCTGGTTCCTCTCGAATCGACTTATCGAGCAACCTGGGAAGCCAGCCCGGAGGGGTTGCGCACCGCCGTTGAGACCGGCGTCATGCCGGAGCCCGACATTGAATAACAACGACGACCGGCGCCCATGACATAACAACCCGACGAATCACGGCGCGCGCCGCGTGCGTGGCACGTCGGCGGCTTGCGAGCGGTAAATACCCACTCGACTCCGGCCGGCGATCTGTTACCGTGGAAGGTAGCCCGCGCGTTGGGACCGCGCGGACGAAACCACTGTGGTTGCGAGGATTCCGGTGCGACTTTGGCTGACCATCTTCGTTGCATTCTGGCCATCCGTCGCCGGCGCCGCGGATACCGTGAAGCTGCGCCGCGACGGGCGGGAGTTGGAAGTCCGCGGGCAGGTGCTCGTCGAGGCGCAGGACGGCGGTTTGCTGGTGCTCGGCCGCGACGGCTTGCTCTGGGCGGTGGAACCGGATGACCTGGTCGAGCACACCAGCGACGACGAGCCGTTCGCGCCGCTTTCGGCCGCCGAACTGGGCAAAACGCTGCTGAAAGAATTGCCCGAGGGGTTCGATCTCCACACGACCCAGCACTACCTCATCTGTTACAACACGTCGAAGGTCTATGCCCAGTGGTGCGGAGCGCTCTTTGAACGGCTCTATATGTCGTTCAACAATTATTGGGGCCGCAAGAAGATCGAACTGCGCGACTCGCAATTCCCGCTGGTGGCCTTGGTCTTTTCCGATCACGAGGCCTATGCCCGTTTCGCCGCCGGCGAATTGGGAGAGGGCACCCGGTCGATCATCGGCTATTACAGCCTGCAGACGAACCGCATGACGATGTACGACTTGACGGGCGTCGAGTCGTTGCGGCAGCCCGGCGACCGCCGCAGCTCGGCGAGTCAAATCAACCTGATGTTGTCGCGGCCCGAGGCTGAGCGCGCGGTGGCCACGGTCATCCACGAGGCGACACACCAGATCGCCTTCAACTGCGGCCTGCAAGCGCGCTATGCCGACATCCCCCGCTGGCTCTGCGAGGGAATCGCGATGTATTTCGAAACGCCCGACCTTGCCAGCTCGAAGGGGTGGCGAAGCATCGGCTCGGTCAACCAAGTGCGGCTGGCCGGTTTTCGCAACTACCTGCCGCGGCGGCCGGCCGATTCGCTCACCACCTTGCTGGCCGGCAGCGACCGGCTCCGCGATCCGAAACGGGCCGACGACGCCTACGGCGAAGCCTGGGCGCTGAATTACTTCCTGATCAAGCAGCGGCCTAAGCAATACCTGCAATACATCAAGGCGCTGGCGGCAAAACAGCCGCTCCTGTCCGACGATCCCCAGGTCAAGATCGAGGAGTTCAAGCAGGCCTTCGGCAATGATCTGGAACAGCTCGACGCCGACTTCGTGCGCCATTTGAGCAAGGTGAAGTAATTTACTCGTTCCCACGCTCCGCGTGGGAACGGCTCTTCGGACGCTCCGCGTCCCCGTCCAGCGGAGGCCGGTCGTCGCGCGGCCGCGGAGCGGCCCGGCGGGTAGTGTCCTAATTTGATGTGAATTTTTTTCTGGCTTGGCACGTTGGTTGAGCGATTGGTCTTGATCGGATTGCCCGACTACTGTAGCCTTCCATGCCAAGAATCACTGGCATGGAAGCGCAAATGCCGCCGGATGACGACCCGCATCGGTTTGATTTCGACCTTGACCGAGGCATTCGCGCCCAGGTCGTCGAAAAGCTCGAACAAAGCCCGCTGCTGGATTTGGGCAAAGGCGTTGGTCCACAGTTGAGCGGCATTTACGCGCTCTACTTCAAGGCGAAACTGGTTTACGTCGGCAAGGCGTCTAAGGGCACGACGAAAAGCAAGCGTACCCTTCGCGGAAGGCTCAATGAGCATGTTGGTAAGATCGCAGGCCGTGAGAATATCACGCTGGCCGACATGGGATGCCGCTATCTGACGTTCGCCAGCGAATGGTGGGTTTTCGCCGCTGAATTCGCGCTCATCGCCCACTACCACCCGGAATGGAACGAGAGCGGATTCGGGAGCAAGGTTCCTGGCGTCGGGCGGCCTGGTACTCATCGCGTCAGTCGATGGAATGAGCAGTTTCCTAAAAAGTCGTGATGGTCTCGGCTACGGACTCGGCGACGGCGCGCGCCAGGTCCACGGGCACGGCGTTGCCAATCTGCCGCATGCGCTCGGTCCACGAGCCGGCGAACAGATATTCATCCGGGAAACTTTGCAATCGGGCCGCCTCTCTCACGGAGAAGTACCGCACGGTGCCGTCGCCGATCGCCAAGGTGTTCTCGCCACCTGGCACGCCGTGGTCCCCGGCTTTCAGAACTTTGGCCGGTTCATCCCATGGGCTTCCGGTGTGACCCGTGTAGGCCCGCGCGCCAGGATTTAGAAAATGATCCAGGTCGTTCGCCGTCGTCCGTGGCGTTATTAGGCCATCCAATGCGTCCCGCACCGTGCGCCACGGCTTCAACCCGTCATCAAGGCCAAGCTGGTTCCGTTCAATCCATTGCGCCGCGCGGTTCTCTGGCGGCGGCCGTTTCGACTCGCGCAGTCCGTGCCGTTCCCAATACTCACCAGTCATCCATTGCGAGCGGAGAAGCGATTCACGGGAATGTGTGGGAGAAGGGAACGACCAGCTTACTCCCAAGTCCGATCGAAAACCGACGATAAACACCCTCTCGCGGCGTTGTGGCACGCCGTAGTCGGCGGCGTTGAGCAACTGAAACACGACGTTGTAATCAAGCCCGGTCGATCGACTGGCCGTGTGGATTCGCTCAAGTGCCGCCCGATGCTCGCGCCAATCGCCGCGCCGTTTCGCGCCGGGATGGGATAGCCTCAAGATGACGTACTCGAAATATTCGGCGAACGAGCCACGAAGGAGACCCTTGACGTTTTCCACGATGAAGGCCAATGGCCGCAACGCTTGGACGGCGCGGGTTAGCTCCGGGAACATGTCGCGTTCATCCTTGTGGCCGCCATGCTTACCACCCAGGGAGAACGGTTGGCAGGGCACACCACCGGCGACTAGATCGACGTGGCCAAAATCCGAGTAGTCGAAAAGGCGAACGTCGGTTTCGCATATCGACCAGTCGCGGACGTGCGGAATCCGCCGGCTTTTGTTCAGTCGCAATGTCTCGCAGGAATCATGGTCCCGCTCGAGTACCGCCTCATGCTCGAATCCCGCCAGTGCGGTACCGAGGGCGAGGCCGCCCGCTCCCGTGAAAAGTTCGATCGACTTCATGCCATATCCTCCAAAAAAGAGCGTATCCTGCGCGACAATCGTTCCTCGTTGCCGACTTGGCATTCCCAGACCACCAACACTCGCCATCCGGCGCGGCGAAGATCGCGGCGCGCCTTCCGATCCCTTCGGACATTCGACGCGAATTTCTCCCGCCAAAACGCCAACCGTGATTTCGGCATTCGAGTGGATGGGCATCCCGTGTGACGATGCCAGAAGCAGCCGTTGACGAACACGACGACGTCGAGACGAGATAGGACGATATCCGGCTTGCCCGGCAGGTTCGCTCGATGCAACCTGAAACGATACCCCATGCGATGCAAGAGCCGGCGAACCGCAAGCTCTGGCCGAGTGTTCTTAGAGCGAACACGGCCCATGATTTCCGATCGTCGTTCATGCGTCAGCGTATCCATGCCAATCCTCCCCTCGACGCCACCGGAGTATGATAAGCCACCGGTGGCGTCTAGGCAACCGACCTTGGACGCCGCCGTTGAGCTAGGTTCTGGTATCGTGGCGCGTAGAACGACCGTGGCCGCAAGGCGCGGTTTTTCGTTGATCGAAACCTGGAAACCGCGGCGCCCGGTCGCATTCTCGGCGGGCTTATGCTATACTGTGGGTTCCACGCCAACCCCCCGTTTTGATCCCGCCAAGGAGTTCCCCATGACCGACCGGCCTTTGGGTTCCCAAACTTCCGCCGCATCGCGGCGCGAATTCCTCAAGACGTCGAGCGCCGCGGCGGTCGCCGGGGCGCTGGTGGGATCACTGGCGCTGGCGCGCAGCGCGCACGCCGCCGGAAGCGACGTGCTGAAGATCGGCCTGATCGGTTGCGGCGGCCGTGGCACCGGGGCGGCGCAGAACGCGCTGTTGGCCGATGCCCATGTGCGGTTGACCGCCTTGGGCGACACCTTCCCCGACCGCATTCAGAGCAGCCTGGGCACGCTGCGGCAATCGGTGCCGTCCGACAAGCTCGACGTGTCCGACGACCGGCAGTTTGTCGGCTTCGACGCTTATCAACAAGTGATCGACAGTGGCGTCGACGTGGTTTTGCTCTGCTCGCCGCCCCACTTCCGCCCGCGACACTTCGAGGCCGCCGTGGCCGCCGGCAAGCACATTTTCGCCGAGAAGCCGGTGGCCGTCGACGCGCCCGGCGTCCGACGAGTGCTGGCCACCGCCGAGGAGGCCAAGCGGAAGGGGCTGGCGGTCGTGTCGGGGCTTTGCTGGCGCTACCACCAGCCCAAACGCGAGACGATTCAGCGGATTCACGAAGGCGGCGTGGGCGATATCATGGCGATCCACTGCACATACAACGCGGGCACTCCCTGGGTCAAGGAACGCCGGCCGCAATGGAACGACATGGAGTGGCAGATCCGCAACTGGCCCTTCTTTACCTGGCTATCGGGCGACCACAACGTGGAGCAGCACATTCACAGCCTCGACAAGGCGGCCTGGATCATGCGCGAGGAACCGCCGGTGCGGGCATCGGGCATGGGGGGCAGGCAGGTGCGCACCGACGCGAAATTCGGACAAATCTTCGATCACCACGCGGTGGTTTATGAATACGCCAACGGGGTCAAGCTGTTCGCGTTTTGCCGGCAACAGGATGGCTGCGATTCCGACGTGACCGATTACGCGCTGGGAACCAAGGGGCGCGCCGATATCATGAACCACACGATCAGCGGCGAAAACCCGTGGCGGTATCGCGGCGAAAATCCCAACATGTACCAGGTCGAGCACGACGAGTTGTTCGCCGGCATCCGCGCCGGCCGCCCGATCGACAACTGCCTTTACATGGCCCGGAGCACGATGCTGGCGATCATGGGCCGCATGGCCACCTACACGGGCAAGCAGGTCACCTGGGACCAGGCGCTCAACTCGACCGAGGATCTGACGCCGCCGAAGTACGAGTGGGGGCCACTGCCGGTGACGCCGGTGGCGATGCCGGGCATCACGCAGTTGGTCTGAACCGGCTCTCGACAAGTTCATCCGGTTCGCGTCAGGAATGAAGGTTTTTAGCTCGCCAGCAGGTTCTCCTCCACGCGCCGGATCGCGTCTTCGACGTTCCACGCGCGATCGGCAACACCCAACGGCGCATGGTCGACCATCCAGCCGTCGATTTTCTTCTGCGCCGAGATGACCGTGCTGTGGCTGCGGCGGCCGAAGTAGTGGCCGATTTCGGCCAGCGCGGCCCGCGTGTGTTTCCGCGCCAGCCACATCGCCAGCATGCGCGGATGGCTGACTTCCTTGCCCCTCCGGCCCGACTGCAAACTCTTAGGCTCCAGGCCGAACACCTCGCAGACCGCCTTTTCGATATCGGTCAGCCGGACGCCACGGGCGCCGCGCCCGACCATGTCGGCCAGGGTTTCCTTGGCCAGGGCCAGCGAAACCGGCTGGCCCGCGGCGCGGCTGGCGGCATCGAGACGGTGAACCGCGCCGGCCAGTTCGCGCGCGTGCGAACGCAAGCTGGCCGCGACATAGGCGGCGACGTCGTCGGGCAGGGCCACGCCGAGCCGGGCGCCAAGGCTTCGGACGATGCCCAGGCGGGTTTCGTACTCCGGCGGCTGGATACCGCACACCAGCCCGCCTTGCAGCCGCGTGGTCAGCTCCGGCCCCAATTCGGTCAATTCGGCGGGCGGGCGATCGGCGCCGAACACCAATTGCCGACCCTCGCGGAGAACGCTGTCGACCGTGTGCCAAAGCTCGATCAACGTCGCCTTCTTGCCGGCCAGGAACTGCACATCGTCGATGACCAACAGATCAAGCCCGCGGTACTTGCGGCGGAAACTGGGTAGCCCGCTACCGTGCAACGCACCCAGGAACAGCGTGGTGAACTGTTCGGCCGAGAGGTACACGGCCTGCAACCTCGCATGGGTCCGCCTGGCGGCGGTCCAGATGCCCTCCAAGAGGTGCGTCTTGCCGACGCTGGTCGGGCCATGAATCACCAACGGCGTCGTGTTGCCAGGCCGCCACGCGACCGATTCCGCCGCCGCGTGAGCCAGGCGGTTGGTCGGCCCCACGACGAACGACGCCAAGTCCGCGAAGCGGCGCGAGGATCTGGCGCGCCCAGCGTCGTCGGCGCCTTGGGAAGGTTCCGCCGCGGTGACGAGTTTCAGTTGCGTGCCCCCCTCGGCGCGTCGGGCGGCCTCGGGGCCGATGGCCGGCAGCGGCGATGCGACCGGCAGGGCAAGCGACCGATCGACCAGGAACCGCACGGCGGGGGTTTGACCGATCGTCTCGCGGCAGGCGGCCTCGATCTGTTCGCGGAAGTTGTTCCGCAACCAGTCTTGAAAGAATTGGCTCGGTACGCGCACCGTCAAGGTGTCGTCGGCCAACTCCAAGCGGGTGTTGGCCCCGAACCAAAGCTCGAATCGTTCGTGTCCGACCTTGTCGGCCAGCAATAATTGCAGGGCCGACACGATCTCCATATCGTCCTTGGTCACTTCCTGATCGTCCCAAGCGCACACATTCTCCGGCCACGCATGGCGCCGTCGTGGCGCGCACCCGTAAAGTAGACCCGCGTGAGCGAGCACTGGCTGGAAAAAGCGGCGTGTGCTGCGACAGCCATGCCGTCTTGGATTCTTGATGTCACCCGAGCCGCCGATTGTACGCTTGCTAGCACCGCTGTCAAAGAGAATTGGCGACTTCTTTCTCACGCGTTGGGGAGCCGCCTTGGGGAACGGCGGGAAATGCCCGCGAAACATCGACCTGGCGCGCGATCGCAAGGGCGAAAAATTTTCTCCGCCGCGCCGAAACGTGGCGTGGAAAAACTGTCGCCTGCTCCCAGGGCCGACAAAAGCAGGTTTCATCGCCGGCGCGCAAAGTGTTGCCGGGCAAGGGAAAACGGACGGACGGCCGACGAAACGGAGATTCCACGGAGATTGCAGGAGGCGTGTGGCCGGTATAATGCTGGCAGGTGCCGATTGCAAAACCCCGGCGGAGGCGTCCCGATCATGCGGCAGTTGACTTCATGGGTGGTGGTTGTGTCCTGTTGCGGTTTCGCCAACGGCGTCATGGCGCAGCCGGCCCTGGAAAAGCTGGAACGACGCCTTGCGGACCAGCCCGACCACGACCTGACGGCTCCCCCTCCCAAGGACGTCGATCGGGGGTATCTTGGCATTTTTGCCGATGATCGCAACGAGGGGGGCAACGGTGTGCGGATCGTCAAGGTGATCGCCAACGGCCCCGCGGCCCAGGCAGGGCTGAAAGTCGGCGACCGGGTCATCTCGATCGAGGGCCGGAAGGTCGCCAACATGGACGATTTTGCCGAGGCGGTGGGGCCAACGCGAGCCGGCGGCAAATTGCTTTTTGAAGTCGAGCGGAAGCAGGAGCGCTACCGCCTCAAGGTCACGCTGGGCCAGCGACCGCCGCCGGCCCAGCGACCGGTGCGAGAATTCGGCAGGATTCCCGACGCCATGCCGCGGTCCGACCGGCCGATGGCGATCTTGGGAGTCGTCGTCGACGAGGTCACGGCCGACGTGCGGGAGACGTTGGGGTTGAAGGAAGCGCGGGGCGCGGTGGTGCTGCGGCTCATGCCCGGCTCGCCTGCGCAGCAAGCCGGCGTGCCGGTGGAGGCGGTGATCGTGGCCGTCGATGGTGAAGACGTCGATTCGCCCGCCGACCTGCGGCGCCTGGTGGCCCAAACCGGGCCGGGCGGCGAAATCACGCTCTTGTACGTTGCCCAGGGCGAGCTGATCGAGCGCAAGGTTCGTCTCGCCAAGGTCGACGCGGCGCTTCCCGAATTGCCGGCCAGGCCGATCGATCAGGAAGTCGATCAGGAACCTCCGCCCGCCGATGAATCGGACCAAGACCGTATTGCCGCCTTGGAGCAGCGAGTACGCGAGTTGGAAATGCGGCTCTTGCAATTGGAACGTGTGCTCCGCGCGGCCGAACCGGCGCCCCGCACGCGCAACAGCGGCAAGTAGGGCCGCCAGGCGCGCGGACGGTTCCGATGGCCGAACTCCAGCACGCCGGAGGTATCACGCAACGCCTGCTCGGGTGGACGATCGTGGCCCTCCGCTTACCTTACTTACGCACCGTCAAGGTGGTATGATCCAGCCAAACCAGTTCTGCCGCGGGAGCCATTGTTCTGCCGTAGGAGCCTTTGACGCTCATGGACCAGCCGGGAAATAATCTTCCAGCAGACCAACCCTGCAACGGCACGTCGCGGACGCTCTTGGAACGTGTCCAGGCCGACGATGGCGAGGCGTGGGACCGTCTGGTCACGCTCTACGGGCCAATGGTCTACCAATGGTGCGGGCGCTGGCACTTGCAGGAGTGTGATCGGGCCGACGTCTTCCAGGAGGTGTTTCAAGCCGTATCGAGCCACATCGGGCAATTTCGAAAGGACCGGCCCGGCGATACGTTTCGGGGGTGGCTGCGGACGATCACACGCAACAAGATCCACGATTTCTTCCGCCGACTGGGGCGCGAGCCGGCTGGCGAGGGAGGCACTGCGGCGGGCATGCGGCTGGCGCAACTGCCCGCGGCCGACGACGACGAACCCGCGGCCGACGACGAGAACGCCGAGCGAGGTCTGTTCCTGCGCGCCTTGGAGTTGATTCGCGCCGAGTTCGAGCCGCGCACTTGGCAAGCCTTTTGGGCCACCGCCGTCGATGGCCGGTCGGCCAAGGATATGGCCGATGAATTGTCGATGAGCCCCGGCGCGGTTCGTGTCGCCAAGTCGCGGGTGTTGCAGCGGCTGCGAGAGGAATTGGGCGAGTTGTAAGACCATGAACCAAACCCATTGCCCCACCGAAGCCGAACTTTCGCGGTTCGCCCTAGGCGACCTGCCGAGGCTCGTCTTGGCGCGTTTGGCCGAGCACGTCGAACACTGCCCGGCCTGCGAGACCGCGCTGGGCGCGCTCGACGAACGGGGCGACGCGCTGCTGCGGCAATTACGCCTAGCCGATGACGCGGCTGAAAAGTGCGCCGACGACGCGCCACTCGGTCCACTGCTCGAAGCGGCGCGGGTGGCCCTGCGCCAACGCCCGGCGCCTGGCTGGCTCTCGCCCAACGGCGCGCGGCGCCTCGGCAAGTTCGAGTTGCTCGAAGAACTGGGGATGGGCTCCTACGGCTACGTCTTCCGCGCCCGCGACACGGAATTGGACCGAATCGTGGCGATCAAGATCCTGCGTGCCGGGCGGCTCGCGGGCCGTGACGACATCGAACGATTCTTGCGCGAAGCGCGCAGCGCCGCCCAGCTCAAGCATCCCGGTGTGGTCTCGCTTTACGACAGCGGCCAGACCGACGACGGCACCTGCTACCTGGTCGAGGAATTCGTGCCGGGCACGACGCTGGCCGAGCGGCTGCGCCGCGGTTCGGTGAGCGATCGCCAGGCCGCGGCGTGGATCGCCGACGTGGCCGACGCGCTCGACTACGCCCATCGTCATGGCGTGATCCATCGTGACATCAAGCCGTCGAACATCATTTTGGACGACGAAGGGCGCCCCCACCTCGCCGATTTCGGCCTGGCGAAGCGAGAGGCCGACGAAGTCCCTTTCACGCCCGACGGCCAGGTACTTGGCACTCCGGCCTACATGTCGCCCGAACAGGCATCCGGCGATACGTGCCAGGTCGGCGCGCGCAGCGACCAGTACAGCCTGGGCGTGGTACTCTACGAGCTGTCGACCGGCGAGCAACCGTTCCACGGCAACCGGCGGATGCTGCTGTTGCAGGTGCTCGAGGACGAGCCGCGTGCGCCGCGGCGCCTGAACGACAGAATTGCCCGCGACCTGGAGACGATTTGCCTCAAGGCGATGGCCAAATCGCCGGCGCGTCGCTACGCGACGTCGGGCGAGCTGGCCGAAGACCTCAGGCGCTGGTTGCGCGGCGACGCGATCCGGGCCAGGCCCATCGGCGCCGCCGAGCGACTCAGGCGCTGGTGCCGCCGCAACCCGGTCGCGGCCAGCTTGCTGCTGGCCGTGTCACTCGGTTCGGCGTTTGGGCTGTGGCACCTGTCGCGTCTGTCGGCGCAGCTCGTGCAATCGACGGCGCTGGAAAGCGCGGCGCAGGAATCGGAGATGTTGGCCGTGGTCAACGAGGACTATTCGAAGATCGTCGAGCGGCTCGCCCCGCGAAAAGTCGTCGTCACGCACGACTACGCGCTGCGCGAAGGCGCCATCCCGTTGCCCGCGACCCTGACGATCGACTTGGGACGGCACATCAGCCAGAAAAGCGCCTCGGGCATGCAAGTGCGGCTCTACAGCGACCATCCCTTCCGGCAACGAACCGATAGCGGCGCGAGGGACGCCTTCGAGCGGGCCGCGCTCGACCAGTCGAGCCTGGCGATGGAAAAGCCGTTCTGGAGCTTCGAGGATTTCCAGGGGCGGCCGTCGTTGCGGTACGCAACCGCGCGCCGGATGGAAGAAACCTGCGTCCGCTGCCACAACACCCACCTCGACAGTCCCAAGAAAGATTGGAAGGTGGGCGACGTGGCCGGCGTGTTGGAGATCATCCGCCCATTGGACCGCGACATCAGCCGGGCAAAGGAAGGACTGCGGGGCACTTTCATTTTGATGGGGATCATTTCGGCCGGGCTATTGGGGGTATGCGGGCTGCTGCTGGTGATGGGCAACCGGAGGAGGCCGTAGCGCGATGGGCCGCCCGTGCCGCGGTTTGACTTGTATGAAAGCGGCCGTACAGGAAATGGGCAAGCAGTGTCGGGCGATACGGGCGATAACCAGGTCTGGCGTCGTGTAACGCTCGTCCGTTAAAGTAATTGGGACCGAAGAACGAGGCGAAAGGTGTCAAAGTCGGGCTGGAAAGCCCAATCTACTCAATCGAGCCACGGCTCAAGGAGCACAACGATGCGGCGGAACAATCGGCGCGAGTTTTTGGCGGGCGTGGGCCGGGGGATGTTGATCGCGGGCGTGGGCTACCAGGTGGCGCTCGACATGGGGCTGTCGCCGGCGCTGGCCGACGACGGGAGCGAAACGCTCACGTTCGGCGCCCTCGAGCCGCTGGTGTCGTTGATTCAAGAAACGCCGGTCAACCGCATTTTGCCCGTCGTCGTCGAGCGCATTCAAGGGGGCGCCGACCTGCGCGAGATCGTGGCTGCGGCGGCGTTGGCCAACGCACGCGAGTTCGGCGGCGAGGACTACATCGGCTTTCACACGTTCATGGCCCTCTCGCCGGCCTTTCACATGGCCCAGGAACTCCCGTCCGAAAGTCGGCCATTGCCGGTGCTGAAGGTGCTCTATCGCAACTCGACGCGGATGCATGAATTCGGCGGCAGGCCGCGCGAAGTGCTGCGCCCGGTCCAGGCGGCCACCTTGGCCGAGGGGCAATCGGCGGCCGAGATGGTCCGCGATGCGATGCACCGCCGCGACATGAAGGCGGCCGAACAGACCCTTGCCGCGGCGGCGCGCTCAGCCGACGACGCCTTCAACGACCTGCTCCCCGCAGTTCAGGAGAACGTCGACGTGCATCGCATCGTGCTGGCGCACCGGGCGTATGACATGCTCGACCTGGTCGGCAAGGAGCGGGCCGAGACGATGCTCCGCCAGTCGCTGCGGTACTGCGTGAAGAACGAAGATCAGGCGGCCGGCCACGGGCGCGACGTGCGCGCCATGCTTCCCAAGGTGCTGGACCAGTACGGCCTGATCGGCAAGCCGCGCGGCACGCGGCAGGCCGACGACGCCTGGGTCGATCGGATGAGCCGGACGATTTTCACATCGACGCCGTCGCAGGCGGCCGAGGCGGTGGCGGGGGCGCTGGCCGAGGGGATGGACCCCGCGGCGGTGGCCGAGGCGATTTCGCTGGCCGCCAACCAGCTCGTGTTGCGCGATTCGGGGCGGCCGGCGGCTCAGGCGCAGCCCAACAAGCCCGTCGGCAGCGTCCACGGCGATTCGATCGGCGTCCATGCCTGCGATTCGGCCAATGCCTGGCGGCACATTGCGGCGGTGAGCAACCACCGCAACATGGTGGCCAGTCTGGTGCTGTCGGGCTACCAGGTGGCGCGCGACCGCGTCGAGCGCGGCGGCGATTTCCTCGAATGGAAGCCTCGCCCCTATGCCGAGCAACTCGAAGCCATCGCCAACCGCGACGGCGATACGCTCCTGAAGGAGTTGGAGGGCGCGATCCGCGAGCAGCGGCAGGACCAGGCGTGCGCGCTGGTCGAATGTTACGGCCGGCAGGGATACGACGCGCGGCCGGTCTTCGACATGTTGTTGAAGTACGCCATCAGCGAGGACGGCGCCTTGCACGCCGAGAAATACTACCGCACGACGAGTGATGAGTTCGCCGCGACGCGGCCGGCATTCCGTTGGCGGCAACTGATCGCCCTGGCTCGCGTCACCGCCAGCGAGTTCGGTCGTCCCGCGCCCGGCTACGCCGAAGCCCGCGAACTGCTGAAGGTTTAATAATGCAAGGGGATCTCTAATCACCTTGGGCGTCAGGTTCGGGCATGAGGCCGGTTTCCACGGCCGACCGCATCTCGCGCGGGCAGGTGTCCCATGTGACGACGAGACATTCACGGTGGCTGGGGCAGAGCGTAAGCGATGCCCCGGTCGCTATCTAGCCGGGGCATCGCTTACGCTCTGCCACCAGCCACCACTTTCTCGTGGCAAATGTCTCATTGTCGGACGCGTGAAGTGGAGTATAAGTCTTGAACCGTGTAGAGTAATGCACTGCCAGTCTTGCTTTGAAGGGTAGCCGAATTCGTGAGACTTCGGATCGGAACTCTCACGAGTTCCGCTACCACCCATCGGTTGACGTTTGACGCAGCACTTGCGATCGCTACTCCGTCCCGCGTTCCGCCTCGAACACGGCCGTGACCGTGGTGGTGATGCCGCCGCGGGGGGTGAACGCGGCGGTGAGTCGCATCCAGCGCGGCTCGACCACGGCCACCAGGTCGTCGAGAATGCGGTTCGTGGCGTGCTCGTAGAAGATGCCCTCACTGCGGAATTGCTGCAAGTAAAGCTTGAGGCTCTTGAGTTCCACGCATTTGGCCGCCGGCACGTAGGTCAACGTCAACGTCCCGAAATCCGGTTGGCCCGTCTTGGGGCAGACCGAGGTGAATTCGGGGCATACGATTTCAATCGTGTACTCCCGCTCGGGAAATTGGTTCGGGAAGGTTTCGAGCAGCGCGCGGAAATCGTCGGGCATCGCAAGGCTCCTATTGCTTCAGCCATCATTCTGGCATGATGAAGCGTCGCGGAGAAGGTCCTTGGTCAGTTGTCAATGGTCATTGGTCATTGGTCGTTGGTCATTGGTTTCTTGTCCGATGCCCGCTTTCTGAACCCTGAACCCTAACCTCCGCCATCCGCCTTCCCTCCATGCCCCTTGCCGTCATTCTCCTTTCAGGTGGCCTCGATTCCGCGACTGCGGCCGCGATGGCGCGCGAGCAGGGATTCGAGATCCACGCGCTGTCGGTCGACTACGGCCAGCGGCACCGTTTTGAACTGGAGGCCAGCCGTCGCGTGGCCCAGTCGCTGGGCATCCAACGGCACCTGACCGTCAGGGTGGACCTGGGTTGCTTCGCCAGCAGCGCCCTGACGAGCGCGTTGCCGGTGCCCAAACGGCGCGCGGCCGAGGAAATGGCCGTGGGGATTCCCGTGACCTACGTGCCGGCGCGCAACACGGTGTTTCTCTCACTGGCCCTCGGCCTGGCCGAGGTGGTCGCGACGGGCGACTTATTCATCGGCGTCAACGCCGTCGATTACAGCGGCTACCCCGACTGCCGGCCCGAGTACATCGCCGCCTTCGAACGGCTCGCCAACCTGGCGACGAAAGCCGGCGTCGAGGGTACACTGAAGTTCAAGGTCCACACCCCGTTGATCCAATGGTCCAAGGCCCAGATCATCCGTCGTGGCACGGAATTGGGGGTCGATTACGGCCTGACCCACAGTTGCTACGACCCTGATTCGAGCGGGCGGCCGTGTGGATGTTGCGACGCCTGCCTCCTGCGGCGAAAGGGCTTCGTCGAGGCCGGGCTTGTCGATCCGCTGGTGTATCCGTCGTGAGAGTCGCCGAAATCTATCTTTCGATCCAGGGCGAAGGCTTCCTGACGGGTGCCGAAAGCGTGTTCATCCGCGCCAGTGGCTGCAACCTGCGTTGCTGGTTCTGCGACACGCCGTACGCATCCTGGACGCCCGAAGGCGACGATCTGTCGGTGGCCGAAATCGTCGCGCAGGTCGTCGAATATCGCTGCCGCCATGTGGTGCTTACCGGCGGCGAGCCGATGCTCTTCGCGGAACTGGCGCCGTTGGCCGCCACGTTGCGGCGGCGGGGCCTGCATGTGACGATCGAAACGGCCGGCACGCTCGACTTATTCGTCGAGTGCGACCTGATGTCGCTCAGCCCCAAGCTCGCCGGATCGACTCCCGCGGCCAGACGCCATCCGCGCTGGAGCCGCCGCCACGACGAAACGCGCCACGCTCCCCATGTGATTCGCCGGCTCGTGCGAGACTACGAGTACCAGGTCAAGTTCGTCGTCGACCAGCCCGCCGATTGCGAGCTCGTGCGCGAGTATCTGGACCTGTTCCCCGAGATGGATCGTGGGCGGGTGATGCTGATGCCGCAAGGGACCGACCCCGACGCGCTGGCCCGCCGGGCCGAATGGCTCCGGACGTACTGCGAGGAGGCGGGGTTGCT
The DNA here is from genome assembly GCA_035531595.1 of Pirellulales bacterium. GTDB lineage: Bacteria > Planctomycetota > Planctomycetia > Pirellulales > JAICIG01 > DATKSN01. Next base: position 21,608 of record DATKSN010000243.1, read on the forward strand.
CTTTTGCCCAAGGCGGCATATCGAATGGTTCGGACTGGTTCGAGGAACGTAGGGTGGGCACCGCCCACCAACCCAACTGAAATACGGCCATGACTCATTCACTCGCTTCGCTTTCGATCGGCGGCTTGGAGATCGGTTTTCCCGTGGTGCAAGCGGCCCTGTCGGGCTACAGCGACCTCGCGATGCGCGTCATTGCACGCCGGCTGGGAGCCTCGTACACGCTGTGCGAGGTGGTGCTCGACCGCACGATCTTGCAGGGGGGCAAGGCCAGCCGGCGGTTCTTGCACATCAGCGACGAAGAACACCCCGTCGGCGGACAGTTGATGGGCAGCGATCCGGACGAATTCGGCCCGGCGGCGAAGGAACTGGCGGCGGCCGGCTTTGACGTGGTCGATATCAACTTCGGCTGTCCGGTCAAGAAGGTCTTGGGACGCTGCCGTGGCGGATTTCTCTTGAGCCAGCCGGAAATCGCTCTCGAAATCGTGTCGCGCGTCCGCGAGGCCGTGCCGCCCGAGCGGCCGGTGACGGTCAAGATGCGGCGAGGCATCGACGACACGCCGCGCAGCCGCGACCAGTTTTACACGATCTTCGACGGCGCTTTCGCGCGTGGCGTGGCGGCGATCACGGTCCACGGCCGCACGGTGCGACAGCGTTACGTCGGTCGCAGCCGCTGGAGTTTCTTGCGCGAGGTGAAGCAACACGCCGGCGACCGGACGGTGCTGGGCAGTGGCGACCTGTTCACGCCACAAGACTGTCTTGAGATGCTGAGTCAGACCCGGGTCGACGGCGTGACGGTCGCCCGCGGCGCGATCGGCAACCCCTGGATTTTCGGCCAGGTCCGCGCCTTGGCGGCGGGCTTGCCGCCGCCCGACCCTCCGAGCGTGCATCAGCAGCGCGAAGTGCTCCGCGAACACTACCGCCTGGCCGCCGGCATTTTCCCTGACGACGTCTGTGGCAGGCAGATGCGCAAGTTCGGCATCAAGTATTCTCGGCTGCACCCTCAGCCGCTGGTGGTCCGCGACGCTTTCATCGCCGTCCACCGCGGCGCCGATTGGGACGCCGTGCTCGACCGCTGGTACTCCGAAGACCACCCCGGCCGCCATCCGACCTTGGACGACGTGGACGAAACCGACTGCGTCCGTAGCGGAAGTCGGCCTGCGAAAGCCGTCCCACGGGGAGTTTTCGGATAGGCTCCAACTATACACTTCACGCGGCCGAAAATGAAACATTTTGTCACGAGAAATGTGGTGGCTGGTGGCAGAGCGTAAGCGATGCCCCGGCTCGATAGCGACCGGGGCATCGCTTACGCTCTGCCCCAGCCACCGTGAATGTCTCATTCTCGACCGCGTGAAGTATAAGAGCCTATCCCGGAACACGGTACGGTTTCGCAGTTTTTTCTTGGCCATTTTCGGCTGCGCCGAAACCGACGTGCGTGGCGATCATCACGGCAGACGTTCGATCAGCCCGGCTGCGAGGCACTCTTCGGCGGCCTCGCGCAGCAACTCGAAATCGACGCGGCTCCGCTCGGCGATGGCCACGAGGTCGTGCCGTCCGTCGGCAAGGTTCAAGAGCCAACGCAAAGCGGTGAGCCGCTCGTCTCGCCCGCGGCGCGTGCCGAGCGTCGGGTAGAGGCCGCGGCGACCAAGCTGTGGCTCGCCGTAAGGGTTCGTTCGCCGGTAGACGACGTTGTGTTCGAGCACCCCAAGCGTCGCCAAGAGGGCATCGACCGATTCGACCAGAGCCTCGAAGGAGATGAAATCGCGATTGTCGAGCGAGGTGTGGTACTGGGGGTAGCTCCCATAGATCGAGCGGGCGATCACGCCCACGGGCAAGTCGAAGCCCGGCGAGCAATACTGCCGCTCGTCGCTGCCGCTGGGGTCGAAGTCGAGCACCCGCGTCCGCTCGCCGCTCAAACGCCGCAAGGCGACGAGCGCCGCGCGGTCGGCCGGCGTGTCGCCGCGGCGCGAGCGCTTGTACGTGAACGGCGCTGGGTCGCCGACGCAACTGACCACGTAGCCCGCCACGAGGCGCCGCCGCAGGTGCTCGCCATAAAGGTGCAAGTAGGCGATGCTGCCGATGGTCTCGGGCAGCCAGACGAAGCGGTAGGTCAATCGCCGCCGAGGAAGCGCCGCCAGCCGCCGGTGGAGAAAGGCCGCCGCCAACGGACCCGAAAGTTCGTTGTTCGCCAGCGACGGGTGGCAGGTGTAGGTCGAGATCAAGACCTCGTCCGGCTCGTCGCCCGGAAGCACGGCATGGGAGATCGTCAGCGAGCCGGCGACGTGCTCCGTGTCGATGACCACCAAGTAGTTCCCCTCGGGCAACCGGTCGCGCTGGCGCTGCGTGAGACAGAAGCCCCAACGCGGGGCGTAATAGCTGGTCACGTACGGAATCGCGTCGGGCTGGTCGGGTAGGCTGTGAAGGTGTTCTTCAAGTTGGTCCCGCGTGACCCTACCGCGAAATGGCGCCGAGTAATTCACCAGATGCAGGTTGTGTTCGGCCACGTCCAGCATTCGCCGGCCGTCGGGCGCCACGACGTAGGCTTGCCGGCAAATCCATTCAGGCGGAATCGTCCAATCGAAGCATGCCGTGCCGGATGGGATTTCGAGCCGTTGAAGCGGAACCAATTCAGCGAGCATGTCGTGCGTGCGGCGTACCCCCTCGCCGGTCAGGCTGCGCAAGAGCGGCCAAAGCCGATCGAAATAACCCGCGACTTCGCCGGGCGTTTCGCGGGGCGGTGGGCAAGGACGGTCGGAAGGCATGGGCAAAAAAAAACGAACGAGGGGACGAGGGCATCCCTGATCCCTCATCCGTGCTATACTTCACGCGGTCGAAAATGAGACATTCACGGTGGCTGGGGCAGAGCCTAAGCGATGCCCCGGTCGCTTTCTAGCCGGGGCATCGCTTAGAGTCGGCCGCGTGCAGTATATAATCGTTCCGGGCATTCCGTCACCGACAAGAACGGCCGAGGCAGAATTACGAAATGGCAATCGAGGTCAAAGCGACGAACCTGCGCGAGCTGCGCGAAAGCGGCTGGGGCTCCAAGAGCGTCAAGCAAGAAATCCACGACAACTTCTTGCGAATGCTCGCCGCCGGCGACGAATTGTTTCCGGGCATCGTGGGCTACGAGAGCACCGTGATCCCCGAAATCAACCTGGCGCTGTTGGCGCAGCACGACATGCTGTTTTTGGGCGAAAAGGGGCAGGCCAAGAGCCGGCTGATGCGGCTCTTAACGCGGTTCCTGGACGACGAAATCCCGTACATCGACCTCGCCGAGGCCCCTTTGCACGACGATCCGTACCGGCCGATCTCGAACGTCTGCCGGCGGTTCGTCGCCGAGACGCCCGACGAGGAAGTGCCCATCGCCTGGTGGCCGCGCGCGGCGCGCTATGCCGAGCGGCTGGCCCCCGGCACGAAGTTCGCCGACATCATCGGCGAGATCGACCCGGCCAAGCTGGCCGGCGGCACGAGCATGTCGGCCGAGGAGGCCCTGCACTTCGGGCTGATCCCTCGCATGCACCGCGGCGTTTTCGCGATGAACGAACTGCCCGAACTGGACGAGTTGGTGCAGGTCGGGCTGTTCAACATCCTTGAAGAACGCGACGTGCAGATCCGCGGCTACCCGGTGAAGTTCGATATCGACGTCCTGATCCTGTTCTCGGCCAACCCCGCCACCTACAACCGCAGCGGCAAGGTGATCCCGCAACTCAAGGACCGCATCGGCTCGGTGATCCACACCCACTACCCGCGCGAACGCAACCAGGGCATCGCGATCATGGAGCAGGAGGCGCGGATCGACCTGGGGGGCGATTACCCAGTGAGCGTGCCCTACTTCATGCGCGAGATCGTCGAAGAGATCAGTATCGCCGCGCGGAAGTCGAAGTACATCGACCACCAGTCGGGCGTCAGCGCGCGCTTCAGCATGGCCAACTTCCGCACGCTGGTGGCCAGCGCCCGGCACCGCGCCGTACGGCTCGGCGAGCGGCCCGCCGTGCCGCGCATCAGCGACCTGGGGCACATCTACTCGTCGTCGCTGGGCAAGCTTGAACTCGACCTGATGGGCAGCCATCAACTGTCGGAGCGGCAGGTGCTCGACTCGATCGTGGCCGAGGCGATCAAGACGGTGTTCGACGAGTACGTCGAGGCGCACGGACTGGAGGAGATCGGCAAGATCTTCAGCCAGGGTGTCAAGATCGAGGTGGGCGACATGCTCCCCTCGGAGGCCTACGCCCAGCGACTTTCGCGCGTGCCGCCGGCCTGGGACAAGGCGTTTGAGGTCAACGCTTCGAGCAACCCGGCCATGCGCGCTTCGTGCGTCGAGTTCGTGTTGGCCGGACTGTATTCGACCGACCGCATCTCAAGGGCGCAGCGGCACGGGCGGATCGTTTATGAAACGTAGGGTGGGCACCGCCCACAAGCAAAATAGATGCAGGCCAGGGTGGGACCAGATTGCGCAGCGATCACAGGCCCACCATTGCCGGAGGGGTGATTGCCACCGCTTCATCGCGTGCGGAAGCGCCAGACGTGGTTGACGAAGACCCTGCGTTGATCCGGCCAAACACGGAAAATCACTCCAAGCGGAGTGGCAAACAGTACCCGTCGCCCGTCGGGCCTCGATTCGCCTTCGATGTTCGCGTTGCGTTCCAGGCGCTCGTCGATTCGTTGGGCGGCTTGAGCGACCCGGTCGCGGTCGGTCGCGTTGAGCCACAACTCGGTCAGCTCGCCCTCGGCACCCGGCAACCAAACAACCTCGAATCTCATGACATCGATTCCAGGCCGGCGAGAATTTCCGTGAGCCGTCGTCCTCCGCCCTGCGCCTCTCGGCGGGTCAGTTCTTCTTCGCTGATCTGAGGCTGCATGCCGGGAATGTCCGTTCCCTTCAGGGAGGGCATGAAATGCCCGAGTATGTTGCCAGCAGCGTCGCGCAGCTCCAAGATATCTACGACGCCGCGAAGCTGCACCACAGTCGCCGGATCCACAATTACCACCTGGTTCATACGATGGTTCTCCCTCGCATTTGAGCGGTCGTCAACGGAGTATGAACTAATTGTAGCCGACTTGAGCGTGGATTCCAGCGGATAGGACCGGAAAGGCGCGGCCCTTTCCCATAACCGCCCCGCAGGCTGGAGCGCCCGACCTACGCCAGCAGTTCCCGGTATAATTCCGCGTGCCGCTCGATCATCCGCTCGATACTGAATTCTCGCAGTACACGCTCACGGCCGGCGGCGCCGAATCGGCCGGCCAACTCGGCGTCGTCCAACAGCACTCGCGTTTGCCGGGCAAACGCCGCGCGGTCGCCCAGCGGCACGAGGAAACCGGTCTGGCCCGGCACTACCAGGTCGCGGTTGCCCGGAATGTCGCTGGCGACGACGGGCACGCCGGCCGCCATCGCTTCCATGATCACATTGGGCAAGCCCTCGTATTCGCTGGCCAACCAGACGACGTCGAAATGGCGCAGGAACCTTGGCACGTCGGCGCGGTGCCCGAGGAAATGCACCCGGTCCTCGATTTCCACCTGCCGGCGGAACCGCTCCAACCGTACCCGGTGCGGACCGTCGCCGATCACGAGCAAGTGGACGTCGTCACGGATCACCTTCAACAGGTCCGTGGCCCAGATCAGATCCTTGATCCGCTTCTGCGGCCAAAGCCGCCCCACCGCCCCGATCAGCCGTGTGTCGGCCGGTAACTCCAACTCCGCCAACAACTCCGCTCGGCTCACGGTGCTCGGCGGCAAGGGGACGATACCGTTGGGGATCAGCGCGAACTTCCCGGCCGCGATTCCTTGCCGCGCGTAAAAGTCGCTCACGCCGCTGGAGTTCACCACGATCCGGTCGGTTCGCCGGGCAAGCCAGCGGTCGATGGCCAACTCGTGCCAGACCTTCCAGGGATCGACACAGCGCTCGCCGGCCACGATCTTCCTCACTCCCGACGCCAGGGCCGCGGCGCGGCCGTAGGCGTTGGCGGCGAAAAGCCAGGTATGGACGAGTTCCGGCCGTAGCGACGTGATGTGCCGCTTGAGCCGCCAGTAGGCGGCCGGGTCGATCTTGAGCCGTTTGCCGATCAGCGTCACCGGCACGCCGGCCGCCCGCAGATCGGCCTCCAACGGGCCGCCGCGCGTGAGCGCGCAGACATGGATCTCGAATTCATCATGCGGTAGCCCGGCGGCCAGGAGCGACAATTGCTTCTCGGCCCCCGAACGGTCAAGCGTGGGAATAATCTGCAAAATGCGCTTCGCCACGAATGGCCCCTTACTCCGTTGGCAAGGTAAACCGGTATGTTTCGCTGAGTTTCTTCTCTAGTGCCTTGACGATCACTTCCAGCGCAACACGCGGACTGGCCTGAAGACCAAGTACGTGCAGAAGCGTAGCGGTGCGATTGGCTTAAGTCAAACGCACGGCAAGCCTCAGCTTTCCCTGCCGCCGGCACGGGAAACGCGAACACGCATAAACGCGGCTTCGGCGCAGCCGAAACTGCGCAAGAAAAAACTGGCAAAACCGTACCTGTACCGACCAGGAAATCCGTCTCGGCGGATTGCCCGGCTTTAGACGCGTTAAGACTTCTTCCCCCGCATCGCGCGTCTGTGCCCCACGCGCCGAAGCTTTCGTCGGGTAAAGGTACGGTTTCGCCAGTTTTTTCGCGGCTCCGGCGCAAACCATCGCGTCGCCAATTTGAGCGCCGCGGCGGACCCCGAGAATGGACTCGTCGCCCTCCGCGCATCGCCGCCGCGCGAAAAAAAACGATTCCGAAACCCCTCCCCAAGAGATCCAAAAGAGCGTGGGGTGCGGCGAAGGGTGGCGCGGCAATTGGATGCCGCTTTCGCGGCTCGCTCAGACGTCATGGGGTATTCGGAAGTCGTTTTTTTTCGCTTCGCCGCCGTTTTGTTTTTCGCACGTTCGTTGCCGCGCAACGAGCGTGCTTTTTTCGTAAAAATGATCCTTCCTCTTTCGTGGGCCGCTGCGCGGACCCGGTGAGCTTGCGCCGCGGTTTAGTGTCGGAGCAGGCCGCGTGCGGTATAACGTCGTCCCGCTTTACGGCGACCCAGGCGACGCGCGAGAAACAGGGGGCTGACGCCCCCCGCTCGCCACGGCTAGAATGATCCGTTTCAACCCGCTGGGGCCGGCCTCGCGGGCTCAACCGGAGAAGGGCGAACGACCGCATGGGCCAACAATATATCTACCAGATCTCCGACCTGACCAAGAAGCACGGCCAACGCGAGGTGCTCAAGAACATCTGGCTGGCTTTCTATCCTGGGGCCAAAATCGGCGTGCTGGGCCGCAACGGGGCGGGCAAGAGCACGCTCTTGCGAATCATGGCCGGCGACGACCGCGATTTCGACGGCGAAGCCAAGCTCGCCGACGGCTTCACGGTCGGCTACGTCTCGCAGGAGCCGCTGCTCAACCCCGCCAGGAACGTCTGGGGCAATGTCGAGGAAGCCGTCCAGAAAACCCGCGACCTGCTGAAACGCTACGACGCGATCAACGCCCGTTTCGCCGAGCCCCTGGACGAGAAGGAAATGGAAAAACTTCTCGCCGAGCAGGCCAGGGTGCAGGACCAGATCGACCTCGCGAACGCCTGGGAACTCGACCGGCAAATCGAGATCGCGATGGACGCCATGCAACTGCCGCCCGGCGACGCCGACGTGACCACGCTCTCGGGCGGCGAACGGCGGCGGGTGGCCCTTTGCAAAATGCTCCTGCTGCGGCCCGACCTGCTGCTGTTGGACGAACCGACGAACCACCTCGACGCCGAAAGCGTGGCCTGGCTCGAACGGCACCTGGCCGAGTACCCCGGCACCGTGGTGGCCGTCACGCACGACCGCTATTTTCTCGACAACGTCGCCGGCTGGATCCTGGAGCTCGACCGCGGCCGGGGCATCCCCTGGGAAGGCAACTACACGTCGTGGCTGGTACAAAAGCAGGATCGGCTGGCCAAAGAGGAGAAGGCCGCTTCCGCCAGGCGGAAAACCCTGCAGCGCGAATTGGAGTGGATTCGCCTGGCGCCGCGGGCAAGGCAAGCCAAGAACAAAGCGCGTATCAACGCTTACGAGAAAATGTCGGCCGAGCGCTTCGAGGATCGGCAGGAGGAATTCGAAATCCAGATTCCGCCGGGCAAGCACCTGGGCGACCTGGTGATCGAGGCGATCCACGTCACCAAGGGCTACGGCGAGCGGGTGCTGATCGACGATCTGAGCTTCCGGCTGCCGGCCGGCGGCATCGTGGGGGTGATCGGTCCCAACGGCGCCGGCAAGACGACCCTGTTCCGGATGCTCGTCGGCCAGGAAAAGCCCGATCAGGGCCAATTGCGCGTCGGCCCGACGGTCGAACTGGGATACGTCGATCAGAACCGCGACGCGCTCGATGCCAACAAGACCGTATTCGAGGAGATCTCCGGCGGTTACGACAACATCGACATGGGCGGCCGTCGCGTCCCCTCGCGGGCCTACGTCGCACGCTTCAACTTCCAAGGCACCGACCAGCAGAAGCTCGTCGGCACGCTTTCGGGCGGCGAGCGGAACCGCGTTCACCTGGCCAAGCTGTTGCGACGCGGGTCGAACGTGATGTTGCTCGACGAGCCGACCAACGACCTCGACGTCGACACGTTGCGAGCGTTGGAAGAGGCGATCCTCAACTTCGCCGGCTGCGTGGTCGTGATCTCGCACGATCGTTGGTTCCTCGACCGCGTCGCCACGCACATTTTGGCGTTCGAGGGGGAAGGCTACGTTCACTGGTGCGAAGGGAACTTCCAGACCTACGAAGAACAGCGGCACGAGCGGCTGGGGACCGACGCCGAGCAGCCCAGACGCTTCCGGTACAAGAAGTTGAAGCACTAGCCCGGATGATTGACAGTTGGGGCCAGCCGCGTAAATTACGGGTTCCAAGAAAGATGGATGCGGGGCCTCGCGGATTCACGCATCTCCGTGCGCGAGCCCCTTCTTTCAAGCCCTTGGTACGCAGTTTCCGGATGAACCGTATATACTCCATGGCCAGCACGTCGAATTTCACCACCGCCGTCGGAACTTCCCCGGATTGGAAGGATCTGCTCGTGGACATCCTTCCCCCTCAGGGGCAGTGGAGCGAGGAACAGTACCTGATTTTGACGGATCACAGGCGCCGGCTGATCGAATTCAGTGACGGCTTCTTGGAGGTGCTTCCCATGCCTACCGACCAGCACCAGACCTTGCTGAAATTTCTGTTTCTCGCCTTTTTCCAATTCTTTGAAACCCGAGGTGGCAATGTGCAGTTCGCCCCGCTACGGCTGCGGATCCGGCCCGGCAAGTTCCGCGAACCCGATCTCTTGGTTCTCATCGCGGCGACCGACCGGCGGCGGCAAGATCGTTTCTGGCTCGGCGCCGACTTGGCCCTGGAAGTTGTCAGTGAAGATAAGCCCGAGCGCGACCTGATTGACAAGCGCGACGATTATGCCGAGGCCGGCGTCCCGGAATACTGGATCGTCAACCCTCAAACCCAAACCATCGCCGTGCTGCGGCTGAAAGACGGTGCTTACGAAGAAATCGGCGCCTATCGGCGCGGAGAATCGGCCGCGTCGATCCTGGCTCCGGAATTCACACTTTCCGTCGATCGAGTATTCGACGCAGTCAAGCTGAGCAGGGCGTGATCGCATATGAATCCAACGGTGGTAAGACGGCCTGGGCCGCGGCTTGCCAGCCGCGAAGCGGCGACAGAGAGTAGCCTGGGGCGTAAGGGCTTACGCCCTCGTTGTTCTACACACTTTTGATTGCGGGTGGTGAAATGGGGGCGTTGGGAAATCCCGGTCTCTTCGTAAGATGCCAGGGGCTTGCCCCCTGGAGTTTCACGTTGGTTTCTAGATCGAATGCGGCCGCATCCCCACCGTCCGTGTCGCCCCGCAGGCCGCCGAAGGCGGCCTGCGGGGCGACACGGGGAAAGGCAGGTAATCCGGGGAGCCTGCGTGTGTAGATACGA
>DATKSN010000244.1:0-17247 GCA_035531595.1 Pirellulales bacterium
CTCTGCGTTGTGGCGAGGTTACGATGGCTCGCTGTTTGTTGCGCCAGTTGCAGGCAGGCGTCTTGCTGTTGTGGGACCGTAACTTTTTGTGTTACGACCTCGTCCGGCAGGTACTTGAGCAAAACGCCCAGTTGCTTGCAATGCAACGGTTGGATTCGCTCGAATTGCGATGCACGAAAATGACGGACAACGGTTTGGTCTACCTGCCCGTTTCCCGCGCTGCTGTGCGTTCCGGCTACGACCAGTCGTGCCATACCAGCATCCTTATTGCGGTTCCAAGTGCCAGGGTCAGGAAGGCCACGACGTACATCAAGCGGATCGCCGCGGGAATGTGCCGCCGCGAGAGCGGCTGTAATGGGTCGCCGAGGAAGGGGCGAAACAAGACCGCGCCTTGGTAGTAGTTGACGCCGCCGAGTCGCACGCCCAGCGCGCCCGCCACGGCCGCCTCGGGAATTCCGGCGTTGGGGCTGGGGCTCTTGTGGCCGTCGCGCCAAACGACCTTCCAGCAACGAACCGCGTCCAACCCGCAAGCCAGAGACGCCAGCGGGAACAACAACCGCGCCAGCCGGGCCGGAAGATAGTTGGCGGCGTCGTCGAGCCGGGCTGAGGCCCAGCCGAACTTGCGGTATCGCTCGTCGAGATGGCCCACCATGGAATCGAGCGTATTGATCGCCTTGTAGGCCAGCGCCGCCGGCGCGCCGCCGATCAGAGCGAACACCAAGGGCGCGACGACGCCGTCGACCGTGTTCTCGGCCACCGTCTCGACCGCGGCCCGGACCACTTCCGACTCGTCAAGCCCGGCGGTATCGCGTCCGACAATTTGCGAAAGATCTCCCCGAGCTCGCGGCAAGTCGCCGGCTTCCAGGGCGAGAAACACGCGACGGCTTTCGACGTCGAGATCCCGCGCCGCCAGCGTGGTATACAACAGCAGCACCTGCACGGCGACTCCGGCCCGCCAGTCCCACGCCGCCGCCAGCCCGACAAGCCCCGCCGCCACGGCCCAAACGCCGGCCACGATGACTAGAGTGTACAACATGCCGGCCACGTAGCCGCGGCCGAGCACGCGGGCAAGGACCGCTTCCAGCGAGGTGCAGGCCCGGCCGATCAGCCGCACCGGGTGCGGCAGCCAACGGGGGTCGCCCAAGACGAGGTCGATTGCAAACGCAGCCATCAGGCACCACTCCAACCTAACCCCAAACGATCCGGTAAAGGCTTCCCACATCGATCGACTTCCTCACCGCGTCGGCCAGCACGTCGAACCGGTTCTCCGCGGGCGGCTCCGGTACGGCCGCGCAGCCCGCCGCCGGAAACGCGCCGGGCTTCAGCCGCCCGAGCCACCAGCGGCGGAACGGTTCGCCGTCGAACAGCCCGTGCAAGTACGTGCCCCACACCCGCCCATCGGCCGAAGCCGTTCCATCGTAACCTTCCGCCGGCATGCCATGCCGCCGCGTAATGCGGAACAGCGGCGGGTTGCCGGGGTTACCCTGCGTGCAGCCCATGTGAATCTCGTAGGCTTCCACTTCCACTCCGCTTTCGGTATGCACCGCATGGACCCGCGCCGTCTCTTTGCGCGACTGGAACACGGTGGCACCATCGAGCAGTCGCAGGCCCTCGACCGAACCATGCGGCGACTCAACGTGCTCCGGGTCGAGGATCGTGTGTCCCAGCATTTGAAAGCCGCCGCAAATGCCCACGATTTCGACCTTCGCCGCCCGCGCCCGCCGCAGCCAGGGCTCGAACCCCCGCCGGCGCAAGTGTTGCAAATCGGCCACCGTACTTTTGGTACCCGGCAGGATGATCGCGTCGGGCAGGTCCGCCGGCGGCTCGCTGACGTAACGTACGGCCTCGCCAAAGCCATCGAAATCGGTGAAGTTGGAAATCCGCGGGTGCCGGATCACATCGATGCGAACGCTCCCCTTGGCGTGCAAGCCGTTGAGACGCCGCGGACCCAAAGCGGAGCGGGCCGGCAGCGTGTCCTCTTCCGCTATTCGCAGGTCATGCAAGTAGGGCACGACGCCGAGCACCGGCCGCCCCAGCCGCGCTTCGAGAAACTGCACGCCCGGCGTGAGAATGTCCGGATCGCCGCGGAACTTGTTGATGATCAAGGCCCGCACGCGTTGCCGTTCGTCCGCGTCGAGCAACTCGAAGGTACCCACGAGTTGCGCGAAGACGCCCCCCTTGTCGATGTCGCCGACCAGGATCACCGGAGCGTCGGCCATCGCGGCGGTGCGCATGTTGACGATGTCGTACTGCTTGAGGTTGATTTCGGCCGGGCTCCCCGCCCCTTCGATGACCACGACCTCGTAGCTCTCCAACAACGAGTCGATTGCCTGCTGGACCAGCGGCAGGAGCGAAAGCTTGTACGGCTGGTACTCCTTGGCCGTCATCGTGCCGGTGGCCCGGCCCAACACGACGACCTGGGAACCAACGTCGCTACAGGGCTTGAGCAGGATCGGGTTCATCGCCGTCGTGGGCTCGACCTCACAAGCCGCGGCCTGTTCGGCCTGGGCACGGCCGATCTCGCCCCCGTCGGCGCAGACGGCCGCATTGTTCGCCATGTTTTGCGCCTTGAACGGCGCCACGCGGTAGCCGTCCCGCCGGAAAATTCGGCAGAGCGCCGCCGTCAGCACGCTCTTGCCCACGTGCGAGCCGGTCCCTTGCACCATGATGGCCTTACCGCGCGGCATGCAGTGCCTCCACCAATCGCCGATTGTCGCTCCGCTTGCGCACCGCCACGCGCAAATAGGTATCCGGCGCCAGGCCGGTGAAGTTGTCGCACACGCGAACCACAATCCCCCGCTCAACCAGTCGCCGGGCTGTTTCGCGCGCCTTCGCAACGCGGAACAAGAGAAAGTTTGCCGCGGAGGGAAAAACTTTCACGCCCGGCACCGACTCCAGCCCCTGGATCAATTCCTCGCGGCGGTCGCGCACGAAGCGCCGCGTGAATTCCTGGTAGTCCTTGTCCAGCAACGCCGCCTGGCCCGCGATCTGCGCCGGCCTGCTGACGGACCAGGCGGGCTGCCGCGCGCGGAGCGCCGATACGTCGCCGACCACATAGCCAAGCCGCAGACCCGGACAGGCGAATAGCTTCGTGAACGACCGGATCACCAGCGTCCTGGGCCGGCCGACGGCACTCGCCGCCTGTCCGCCGGCCGCCTGCTCGGCGAAATCGAGGAACGTCTCGTCCACGACCAAAGTCGCCTCCAGTTCGGGCACTTCCGACAGCACACCGGTCGGGTTCGCCGGATTGCCCAACACCACCAGGTCGTCAGGCCTCACGTCGAGCCTGCTGAAATTCCAGCGGAAACCATCTTCCTCACGCGCTGGGATGGTGACGACGGTTCGGCCCCAAGCGCGGGCCGCATCCTCATATTCGGTGAACGCCGGCACATGTACCACGACGCGGCCCGGCGCCAACGCGGCCATCACAAGCTCAATCGCCTCACAAGCCCCATTGGTGACCAGCACCGATTCGGGCTTGACGCCATGCCGCTCGGCCAGCATGTGCCGTAGCGTCACCGAGTCGGGCTCGGGGTACGACGTCATGTGCTCAGGCGCCAGCGCCAGGGCCAACGAATCGGGCGGTCCCAGCGGGTTCAGGTTGACGCTGAAGTCCAATTGCCCTGCGCAGCCCGCCGCCGGAGATACTGCGCAGCCCGCCGCCGGAGACAATGCACCGGCCGCTCCGCCGTGCGAACGGCGGATCACATCTCCCTCGGCCGGAGCCGCCGTTGTACTACACATCTTTTGATCGCTGATGGTGAAATGGGAATCTATACTTCAAGCGGCCGACAATGAGACATTTTGCCACGAGAAAGTGGTGGCTGGTGGCAGAGCCTAAGCGATGCCCCGGCAAGATAGCGACCGGGGCATCGCTTAGGCTCTGCCCCAGCCACCGTGAATGTCTCATTCTCGACCGCGTGAAGTATATCATCGTTTTCCGCAGACATCCGCCTCCTCAAACGTGGCCATTTCGCGCGTCACGCGGCAGGCCGCGTCGATCAGGTGAAAGGCCAGCGCCGCGCCGGTCCCTTCGCCCAGCCGCAGGTCGAGGTTCAAGAACGGTCGCAATCCCATCTCCGCCAGTGCCAGCGGATGTCCGCGTTCCGCCGAACCATGAGCGGCAATCAAGTACGGCCTCACGGCCGGACACAGCCGAGTGGCCACGATCGCCGCCGCCGTCGAGATGAAACCGTCGATCACGACCGGCACGCGAGCCGCCGCGCCCGCGAGCATGGCGCCGGCGAGGGCGCCGATTTCGAATCCGCCGACGGTTTGAAGCAGCGAGAATCCGTCGCGGCGATCGGGACGGTGTCTCGCCAAGGCCCGCTCGATGACGTCGATCTTCCGTTTGAGACCTGCCGGGTCGAGCCCCGTGCCGAGGCCCGCCACCTCGGCGGCGGATCGCCCGGTCGCGGCGGCCACGATCGCCGCGGCGGCCGTCGTGTTGCCGATCCCCATTTCACCCATCCCGGCCAACTGGCACGGTTCGAACACGGAGATCCCGATCTCGACCGCGCGGACGGCCTCTTCGCGGCTCATCGCGGGTTCCCGGGCAAAATTGCGCGTGCCACGGGCAACCTTGCGCGACACCAGTCGCGGGTGCGCTTCGACTTCGCCCGCGATGCCCACATCGACAACCACCAACGTCGCTCCGGCCTGCCGCGCCAGCACGTTGATCGCCGCGCCGCCGCGGAGGAAGTTGGACACCATCTGCGCGGTCACGACGGACGGGTAAGCGCTCACGCGCTCGGCGGTCACGCCGTGGTCGGCGGCGAAGACATAAATCACTCGTTTCTCCAGCGGCGGCGGCACTCGTCCGCTGATCCCGGCCAACTGCATGGCCAACTCCTCGAGCCGGCCCAGGCTGCCGGGCGGCTTGGCCAGCGCGTTGAGCCGCGCGAGCGCGGCGCTCATGGCGGCGTCGTCGAGCGGACCGATACGGCGAATCGTTTCAGCCAGCATGTTTGATCCTCATGGGGATTCCGCAGACCACCAGTTCGACGTCGTCCGCCATGCTCGCCGCCCATTGGTTCGAGCGTCCCGCCAGCTCACGGAAGCGACGCCCCAGCGGGTGTTCGGGCACCACGCCCTGGCCGACTTCGTTGGTCACCAGCACGGTCGGATAGGTTGCCTGCCTCGCCGCGATGCAAAGGCCGCGGACCTCGGCCAGAATCTCCGCGTCGGCGACGTCGTCGATCAGCAACTGCGAGACCAGCAGGGTGAGACAATCGACCACGGCGCCGTCGAAGTCCGCCTGGAACGTGTCGGCCAAATGCCGGCTGGCTTCGACCGTGGTCCAGGATGCCGGCCGCTCAGCCCTATGGCGCGCAACCTTGGCGCGCATCTCGTCATCGCGCGGCACGCATGTGGCGACGAACAGGATTCGCTCGCCGCACTGCGAAGCCAACCGCAACGCGTGGGAGCTCTTGCCGCTCGCCGCGCCGCCCGTCACCAGAGTCAAGCGGCCCATGGCAAGCGCTCCGGGGATTCCGCGTCATCACTGCACCGCTGGAAAAACGAATCGCGCCTCATGGTCACCTCGCACGGATCGACCCATGAGGGACGGCACCCAAGTTTTCTTGGTCCCCCAAACCCGGCGCATGCCGGGGCCAACCCCCTCGGTCGCGCGCCGAGAAAAAAGGGTGTACTATCGTCGGCAGGTCTTCTGGCTCCGGACTTTCCCGCGCGACCTTCCCGCATTCGCAGTGACCGCGCTCGAACACGTCCGTTACAGCGGCGGGACCACCCCCGATTCGCACGGGGTTCCCTGTTAGGCCCAAATCGGGCACCGACGCCAGCATCACTGTACCCGTCTCCGCCGGCGTGTCAACTCGCCCTCGCCCGCTCCGGCCGCTCCGCGGCCCCGTTTCGACTGCGAGCGGACTGCTTCGACACTAACCCGCAGCGCAAGCACGGGGGGTCCGTACCGGCCCACGAAAGAGGAAGGACCATTTTTACGAAAAAAGCACGCACGTTGCGCAGCAACGGGCGTGCGAAAGAAAAACGGCAGCGAAGCGAAAAAAACGATCTCCGATAACCCCAGGACTCTGAGCATGCCGCGAAAGCGGCCAACAATTGCTTCCACACCCTTCGCCCCGCCCCACGCGCTTTTGGATCGTTTGGGAGGGGTTTCGGAGTCGTTTTTTTTCGCGTAGCGACGAGGCGCGGCGGACATCGTTACGCCCCGCTCTCCGGCCGTGCTAATCCTCGCATTCCGCGCGCTCGTTCGCTGCGCGTTCGCGCAGTTTGAAAAAATATTCTCGCGCCACGCGCGGCCCCGTGTCGCGCGTGCCGGGGCAACGCGGCGACAGCGCCTCGTTGCCGGCTTCGGCGCGGATCAACGCGACTTCAAATCCCCCTAAAAACGGAGATCCAAAAAAACGAGGGGTGGTGCGAAGTGTGGCGCGGGCAGACGCCGCCGCTTACGCGGCTTGCTCAGACGTCGTGGGGATGTCGAAGATCGCGTTTCTCCGCGCCTTCGCTGTGCCATGGCTACGCACGTCCGTATTCGATCGCCGATTGTGAGCGTGACCAAAAATCGTTGCAGCGACTGCTCGGCCAGTGATCGTCGTCGGCCGCGTGCTCATTTGGCCGGTGCCGTTTCGCCGGGCAAGCTGAACTTCATCGGCCGGATCACGACGGTCTCGTTGACCAGCGCAAACGGTATGAGATCGGCCAGGATCTCGTCACAGCGTTCGATGCCGACGTCGGCCATGTGTACCAGATCCTTGACGGGAGCGAGATGCTTGTACCTGAACTCCGAGAGTTCCCTCAACTGCCGCTGGCCGTCGATCAGTTCATCGAGCAACTGTTGTTGGGCGGCCAGGCTGGCCAGATCGATTTCGGCGGTGATCTTCAAATCCGATAAACGCGTCCGAATCGCGACCGCGACCGTGACCATTTTCTTATCGATCGCCTGCAGGCGCGCTTTCACGCCCGCCAGGTCGACCTTGAGCAACATGCGCTTCACCTTCAGGTCGCTGAGCGCCGGGTCGTCCAGCCGCTCGACGCCTTCGAGTTTCTCCTCTTGCTCCGCCGCGCGCAGCTCAAGGTCGGCCAACTTCGGAGCCGCATCGCGGCGCGATGCCGTGAGCCGGGCTTTTTGGTCCTCCGCAAGTTCTCGCAACCACCCCAAGAACCCGCGGTCGTAAAAATCGAGGAAATCGCGTGCCAGGCCCTGCGCTTCTTCCACGCTGGGCGCCCAAAAAACGTACTCCTGAAGCGGCGGGCGATCGACTTCCCGTGCCGGGGCGAAGAAAGACTGCAATTGGTTACTCGACCTGCTTTTCATTCTGGAAATCGCGTCCCCGATATCTTCCGGCCGCGTCCAAGCACGCTGTAGTTTCTCCCAAAGTCCCTGCCACGAGCGCCGCCGGCGGTGCTCGAGCCGGCAACGGTTGATCGTCACGCGGAACAACCAGCGGCGCTGGCCGCCGTCGTCCCACGTCCGCTCCTCCGCCGTGTTTGCCGCCAGGTACACGTCTTGCAGCACATCGTCGACCTGGTCGCGACCGACGCCCAGGGCGGCGACCAACCGCCGCAGTTCGTCCTGGGCGGCAAGCCAGACCGCCAACAGCGTTTGGTTCGGATCCGTCGGCACCACACTCCGCCGCCTCGCCACCGGCCGGGAGCCTGGGGTCGTCGCCGCAACTCGCCCTGAGGCCAGGTTTTTCAAGTTTCCGCTCCCAGGCCGTTTGCGTTTCCGAATAGATAATGCGCGAGGGGGTGCAAGTGTTGGTGGCTCCGTTGTGCCCTCGACCACGGCTTCGCCCTTCTAGCCATTGCCCGACCCTCGCGTTACACTGCCCTTGATGAACCTCAAGTCTCGTTCTGTGACGAAATTCGGTGACGGTCAAGGGTCAAACAGCGAAAAACACCGAAAACGGCCGAGTGGCGGAATAGGCAGACGCACGGGACTTAAAATCCCGTGGGGAGTAATCCCCGTGCGGGTTCGATCCCCGCCTCGGCTAATGACTTACGGCGATTCACCCCAAGGGGTCGCACGGTCAACACTCCAATAACACTCCATAGCCCGCAAGAATCCGCCCCGTTCAACCCGCCGTAGCGGCCCGCAAGGCCGACATCGTATCGGCGTTCATCGTCGCGTACCCCCTCCGCAAGGCGTGAAACCCGTAGCGATGGCAGCAGTCGGTGCATCCGCGCCGTTCGGCGTCCGGACTCCGCAACCTTCGGGTTCGCCAGAAGCGATGATGTCTTCTTCGGGCTGCTGAATTCCCGCCTTCACGAAGTTTGGGCACGCGCGCAGGAGACGAAGCTGCTGGAGTTGAACCTGGCACGCGAGCCGGCCGGATGATCGGCGTGTCGGCCGCATCCTCCTCCAGGCTCAGGTTCATTGCGGCGATCCAGGTTCGCTCTCGTGCTCTCGCGGCAATGCGACGCGGCTTTGAAAATAAAAAAACCGCCCACTGAAATGCTCAAGATATGGACTCACCAGTCGACAGCGGCGCTTGGCTTCCGTGTTGACGCGGGCGTAAGCCTCGTCTGTGGGAATCGTGAAGTATCGCTTGAAGTCGATTCCAAGTTCAGGCAGACCCAATGCCTGACGATCGGTTGTCGGATCGATCTTTTCAAGAAAGTGGTAACGCTCATCCCTGTTGGTCTTGATTTTGGACCACATAGTCGAGTTGATGTTATTGCTTCCTCTTAATGCATCGGCGGTCCAAACCTCGCAAAACAAGACATTCGGAATGGTTTTCTCCCGCCCCACTTCCTTGCCGTCGATCGTGATGCGATTCCGCGCCTTGAAGTCCCAGTCTAATTCGCAGTCCTGGGAAACAACGATAGCGAACGGGTGCGATTTATGCTGAATTACGGACGTCGCCGGCATGTCACCGCCAAGCGACAACTTGAGATGGACCTGAATGAGCCCGGAGATTACCTCTCCCTGCCGCAGCGCGCCGTCGGAAGACGTCGTATAAATCGCCTGCGCTTCCAAGGCATCATTCCTCGGTTGCCTGGAAAACCGGGCGCTCGTAGGTTCCCGCGAACCGCGCGGGTTCCTCGCGAACCGACTCCAACAGCGCGGGAGCAGGCGGCCTCGACTTGTAAAAGTCCCAGGCATCGCGCAGATTCTCGCATACTTCGCCCAACCCCTCATCAGGAATCTGGTTGACCAACACATGACACAAAAAGCGCTGCAACGCCGCAAGCGGCAAGGGAAACTCGGGTTCGGCGGCCGTCTGCTGAAAACTCATGGTATGCATTATCAACCCTTGTGGGATTTCGTGACTCCACGACATCACGAACGGCCCATGTTCGAGCTGAATGCTAGCATGCGGGCCAAGGTTCCATCGCGTCATGGAGTCGGTCGCTGATGCACCACCGGAATAGTCGGCCGGCATGCTTGTTGAAGGTATCAAGAACCGTGAAGGCATCGGCAGTCTCCGTTTTAGGCTCATTGTAAAAATCGGCGTCAATGACGTAGCGAGCTTCAGAATCAGCCGCACCGATGAGTCCGTGCCTAACCCGAACCCGCGCGGCGGAGTCCGGTAAGCGAAGCACAAATTCTCTCGCGGCATGCTCGACCTCGTCGGCGAGCGGCGACGCCAGTTCGCCCGCGATGGCCGGGCTAAGCAGTTCGTACCACGGAATATCGGATAAGCCCAGAACGCTTCGCCGGATGACGTCTCGATACCGCAGCCCCATTCGGGAATAGAAGGACGGCCGGTAGATTTCCAAGAGCGAGCGGTGCGCGCCGTCAAGACGAATACGGAACCCCTCCCATCGTTCGTAACTGGTCGTAGTCAGGACAAGGTGTTGCTGATTCAGGGAAAGTTGCCATTTCTCATCGGCGGACAGAAAATCGAATGTTCGGCCGCCGAGGGCGACGGAAAGCTCGGAGGGTATTGCCTTCATCATCATTTGGGGCGGTATGCCCGCCGGCACCGCAAACGCGGGCCGTTCACGAAGCAGCGGGTACTCCTCCCGAATGCGTTCCTGGAACGCGGCCGGCAACTCGGCCGCAATGCGCAATATCGGTGGGAAACGAAGCTGGCAAATCACCGCCTCAAGCGGATTCTTCGCGTAAATGACTCGCGGAGTTTCGGGGAGCGGCATTGGGAACCCTGTCGGCTAATTGGTCGGCTGCCTGATCGTTTGCTGGCCAAGGTCGCCAATCAACCCCTAGCAGATCATATCAGGCATTATTGCCCAGCTTATGGCAAATTGCAACCGTCGCGGCGGGAAGTCGTTGGCGGTAAGGCCAAAGCCTAGCGCGATGCTCGACGGCCGACACGACGCCGGCGCGCACGGCCGGCGGCAGTTTCGGCCAGGCGGCGACGATCGCCGTCAGGTCGACGTCGGCCGACTCGGCGCCGGCGTTGTTGGGCTGAGTTTTGGTTTCCCAAACACTCCATAAACACTCCATAGCCTAGCGACGTGAGCGGATTCGAGGCGACCGCGAAGCGCGTTTTCTGCGGGAAATTTGCGTCTCGCGTAGGCTGGCGTAGCGGGTAGGCTAGACTTAAAATCCCGTGGGGAGTAATCCCCGTGCGGGTTCGATCCCCGCCTCGGCTATTGACTTACGGCGATTGCCGCCGATGCGCTCCATGCCCAACACTCCATAAACACCCCACTTCGCTCCCAAGGCGAAACATGAAGTGATCGACGGGCTGCTGGCATGATTCCTCACTTTGCAACTTCCACGCACCATGCCCAAACTCAAATCGCTCCCGCGCCGAAGCCAGGTCAAGACCGCCGACACCTGGGATCTTTCCAGCCTCTTCGCCTCCGATGACGCCTGGGAAACGGCCTTCGGCGAGTGGGAACGGCGCATCGATCAGTATGCGAAATACAAGGGTCAGCTCGGCCTCACGGCGAAGCACCTGGCCGACTGCCTCCAATTCGACTGCGACTTCGATCGCGCGGGCGAGCGGCTTGGGACTTTCGCGTTCCTCAAGACGGCCGAAGACACGGCCAACAGCGCGTACCAACGAATGCTCGGCCGGCACCGCAACGCCTCAAGCCGCGCCGCGCAGGAAGCGAGTTACATTCGCCCGCAGATCCTCGCCCTTTCGCAAGCCAAAATCAGGAAGTTCATGGCGGCCAAGGAACTGGCCCCTTACCAACTGCTGCTCGAGCGGCTGCTGCGCGAGCGGCCGCACACGCTCTCCGACCGCGAAGAGAAGCTGCTGGCCATGCAGAGCGAAATGGCCGCCGCGGCCGGCCTGATCTTCCGGCAATTGAACAACGCCGACCTGAAATTCGGCGCCATTGAAAACGACCGTGGTCAGCGGATCGAGTTGAGCCACGCTTCGTTCTCGACCCTGCTCCATTCGCCCAATCGCCGGGTGCGCCGGCGGGCCTTCGCGCAGTATTACCAGGCGTTCGCCGCGCACGAGAACACGCTGGCCGCCACGCTGGCCGGCTCGATCCAGCGCGACGTGTTCCACGCGCGAGCGCGCTCCTTCGGCGGTTCTCGCGAGGCGGCGCTGTTTCCCGACAACGTGCCCGTCTCAGTCTACGACAACCTGATCGACTCGGTGCATCGGCACCTGCCGGCTCTCCACCGCTATTACGAGTTGCGGCGGCGGAAGATGAAACTCAAGCAAATTCACCCATTCGACACGTACGTGCCGATCTTGAGCGAGCTGGAAACCAAGCACACCTGGAAGCAGGCCTGCGCGGTCGTGATCGAGGCGATGCGACCCTTGGGCGCGGAGTATGGCCGCGCGCTGGAGGCGGGCCTGCTGGGCCGCTGGTGCGACCGCTACGAGAACCAGGGTAAACAAAGCGGCGCCTTCAGTTCCGGTTCGTTCGACGGCCAGCCCTTCATCCTGATGAATTACCAGGGCGACGTGCTCGACCATGTCTTCACGCTGGCCCACGAGGCGGGGCACTCGATGCACTCCTACTACTCGGCGCGGCACCAGCCCTACCAATACTACAACTACACGATCTTCGTCGCCGAGGTGGCCAGCACCTTCAACGAGCAGCTCCTGAGCCGGCATCTGATGGCCCAGGCCGGCGACGACCGGCGGCGGGCCTTCCTGATCAACCGCGAGATCGACGCCATCCGCGGCACGGTCCTGCGGCAGACGATGTTCGCCGAGTTCGAGAAGCTCACGCACGAGCTGGCCGAGCGCGGCGAGCCGCTGACGGTCGAGCGGTTCAAGAGCGTCTACCGCGAGTTGCTCCAGCGCTATTTCGGACCTGACTTCACGCTCGACGGCGAGCTTTCGCTGGAGTGTTTCCGCATCCCGCACTTCTACCGGGCGTTTTACGTCTACAAGTACGCCACCGGTCTCTCGGCGGCCATCGCCCTGGCGGAGCGCGTCATCTCGGGTGGCCCGCGCGAGCTGGACGACTACCTGAACTTTCTCAAGGGGGGCTGTTCGCAAGACCCGCTCGACCTGCTGCGCGGGGCCGGCGTCGACATGGAACAGCCGGCCGCCGTCGATACGGCGCTGGAGTATTTCGGCAAGCTGGTGGAGGAGTTGGAGGAGTTGCTCTGACGAGGAGTGTCGCAACGGGGTGCCGCCACGACGGAGGGTTGTCTGCGTAACGCTCGTAGCGTGGGCTTTAGCCCGCGTTCGTTGTGGGCGGTGCCCACCTACGGGCTACGGGGTTGTGGGCGTAACGCTCGTAGCGTGGGCTTTAGCGCTTTAGCCCACGCCACGAGCCGCTCTGCGTGGGAACGTCGCAGCGGACGCTCCGCGTCAAGGTAGGCTCGTAACCCTCCGTGTTTGGCCGTTCTTGCCGACCCTGCAACTCGGCCAGTTGAGCTTTCAAGTGAGCGATCCGAGCTTGCGCCGCGGGTTAGTGTGACGGCAGACTGCGCGCGTTCTCCCCAGGACCATGAATAATCCGGGCTTGCCAAGCCCGCTGGAGCGGGACCATTGCTTCCTACCCCGCCCGCTTCCGCAGGCTCGGCTTTTCGCCGAGATCCTCGCGCCATTTGAGCGTGGTGGCCGGCGGTTCACGCCGTTCGGCGACCACGCCCCTGGTGCTGGACGCGAAGAAGGTGGCGAAGCACGCGGCGGGACCGGCGGCGAATTCGGATCGCAGCCGATCGAGGATGTGTTGCCATTTCAGCCCGCTGCGATAAATCAGCCGGTAGGCGGCCTTGAGCTGCGTGATGTCTTCGTTCGTAAAGCCATTGCGGCGCAGACCGACGGTGTTCAACCCCACGACGTAGCTGCTACGGCCGTCGATCGTGACAAAGGGCGGCACGTCCTTGACGACGCGGGCCAGGCCGCCGACCATGGCATACCCACCCACGCGGCAGAACTGGTGGACGGCCACGTTTCCCGACAGGTAAGCCCGGTCTTCGACGGCGACGTGGCCGGCGAGCATCGCATTGTTGGCGAAGATCGTGTGGCTGCCAACGCGGCAATCGTGCGCCACATGCACGCCGGCCATCAGCAAGTTATGGTCGCCCACCTGGGTGGCCTGGTCGTGGTGCAAGGCGCGATGCACGGTGGCGTGCTCGCGGATCGTATTGTGCGACCCGATGACCACCGTACCGATTCGTTCGGGCATCTTCAGGTGTTGCGGGAGTCCGCCGATCACCGCCCCCTCGAAGATGTGATTGGCTTCGCCGAGCACCGTCCCCTGTTTGACCACCACCTGGCTTTCCAGCACACAGTCGTCGCCGATGACCACGTCGTGTTCGACGACGCAAAAGGGGCCGACGACGACCTGGTTGCCGATTCGCGCCGTGGGATCGACCACGGCCAACGGGTGGATTCGCACCGGCGATGACCCTTCAGCAGGAGGTTGGGCCCGACTGCCACCGCGGCGTTTGACCCGCGGAACCCTCGCGCGGGCGTGGCGAGGCGGACGGTGAGTCTTCCGCCCACGTAAGTCTATCGGCCAACGACCGGCCGCAATTCAACAAAAGGTAACGGTTGCGCCGGTTTTTTCGAGTGGATTTATTTAAGTCGTCGCAGGCCAAGAATGAGACATTTTGTCACGAGAAGGTGGTGGCTGGTGGCAGAGCGTAAGCGATGCCCCGGCTACATAGCGACCGGGGCATCGCTTAGGCTCTGCCCCAGCCACCGTGAACGTCTCATTCTCGGCCGCGCGCAGTCTATTAACAACGCGCCGCTTAAAGAGTAGGATCATCGCATGGGGACGACGAAACCACGATTCAACGGGAGATTGGCATGGCAAGCAACGAGGAACTGTACGACGAGGCGGACCACCTCAAGGAACAAGGCGACCTGGAAGGCGCGGTTGCGAAGCTGCGGGAATTGGTGGGTCAGGATCCGAAGTATGCCCTGGGCCATTCGGCCCTGGCACGCTATTACACCCGGATGCGGCGTCACGACGAGGCGATCCGGCACGCCTTACTGGTCTGCCAGTTGGAGCCCAACGATGCGTTCAGCTTCACCGCGCTGAGCGTCACGTACCAACAAGCGGGCCGAATTCAAGAGGCCGAGGACGCCAAGGCGCGGGCTCATATGTTCGGGCATCAGCATTGAGGCCCCACGTCAAAAGTCCGCGTTGCCCGGCGTGCGCGGGAAGGGGATCACGTCGCGGATATTACCCATGCCCGTGATGAATTGCACCGCCCGTTCGAGCCCCAGTCCGAAGCCGGCGTGGGGCACGGTCCCATAACGCCTGAGATCGGCATACCAACCATAGTTCGCCGGATCGAATTCCTGCTCGCGCATGCGAGTTTCGAGCACGTCCAGCCGCTCTTCGCGCTGGCTGCCGCCGATGATCTCGCCCACCTTGGGCACCAGAATATCCATCGCCCGCACCGTGCGGCCGTCGTCGTTGACCCGCATGTAGAACGGTTTGATCGCGCGCGGATAATCGTAGAGGATCACGGGCCGCTTGAAGGTCTGCTCGGTCAGGTAGCGCTCGTGCTCGGCTTGCAGGTCGCGCCCCCAGCCGACCGGAAACTCGAACTGTTGCCCTGATTTCTCCAACAGCGCGATCGCCTCGCTGTACGAGAGTCGTTCAAACTCGCTGGCAACGACCCCCTCGAGCGTGGCCAGCACCGTATCGTCGATGCGAGTCTTGAAGAATCGCATGTCTTCCGGCAGCCGCTTCAGCACGTCGCGGAAGATGCGCTTCAGGAAGGCCTCGGCCAGATCCATGTTATCGGTCAGGTCGAAGAAGGCCATCTCCGGCTCGACCATCCAGAACTCGGCCAGGTGCCGGGACGTATTCGAGTTTTCGGCGCGGAAGGTGGGCCCGAAGGTGTAAATTTTGCCGAGCGCGCAGGCGAAAGCCTCGCCTTGCAATTGGCCGCTGACGGTCAAGTAGGCGGGGCGGTTGAAAAAGTCCTTGCCGTAATCGACTTTCCCCTCCTGCTTGGGAACATTGGCCATGTCGAGGGTGGTGACCTTGAACATTTCGCCCGCCCCTTCGCAGTCGCTGGCGGTGATGATGGGCGTATGGACATAGAGGAAGCCTTGCTCCTGGAAGAAGTCGTGGATCGAGCGGCTCACGCAGTTCCGCACCCGCGCGATCGCGCCGAACGTATTCGTCCGCGGCCGGAGGTGGGCGATCGTGCGCAGGAACTCGAACGAGTGCCGCTTTTTCTGCAGGGGGTACGAGTCGGGATCGGCCAGCCCGTGAACGATGACCCGGCCGGCATGGACTTCGGTTTCCTGCCCTTGGGCCGGCGACGCCTTGACCATCCCCTCGACGGTCACGCTGGCGCCGGCGCCGAGCTTCTTGATCTCGCTTTCGTAGTTCGCCAGCGCCGCCTCGGCGACGATCTGCACGTTGCCGAACGACGAGCCGTCGTTCAGTTCCAGGAAGCTGAAGCCCCCCTTGGAGTCGCGTCGAGTACGGACCCAGCCGGCGATTCGCGCTGCGCGGCCCACCGACTCGCCGCGGCGAGCTTCGGCTACGGAAAGTTTTTCCATGAGTTGTGTGGTGAGGGGTGAGAGGTTAGGGGTTAGTGGTTAGTGACTACGAGCCAACCAGCGTTCGGCGTCGAGCGCGGCCATGCAGCCGCTTCCGGCGGCGGTGACGGCCTGGCGATAATAATCGTCGGCGACGTCGCCGGCGGCGAACACGCCTTCGACGCTGGTGGAGGTGCGAAACGGGACCGTCCAGCGAACGTACTTTTTCGGGGTCAACTCCAGTTTCCCTTCCAGGAAATTCGTATTGGGCGTGTGGCCGATGGCCAGGAACATGCCCGTCGCGGCCAGTTCGCGGTGGCCGTCGCCCGCCGCGATCTTCACTCGCACGCCGGTCATGCCTTGCTTGTCGTTGCCGAGCACCTCGTCGACGGCGCTGTTCCAGACCATTTCGATCTTGGGATCTTTGAGCACCCGTTCGGCCATGATCTTTGAAGCCCGCAGGGCGTCGCGGCGGTGGACCATGTAGATCCGCTTGGCGAATTTCGACAGATAGTTCGCTTCTTCACAGGCGGAGTCGCCCCCGCCGACCACGACGAGCGGCTGGTCGCGGAAGCGTGGCAGGGCCCCATCGCAGACCGCGCAGGCGCTGACGCCGCGGTTCTTGTAAGCGTCTTCCGAGGGGAGTCCCAGGTAATTGGCCCGCGCGCCGGTGGCGACGATCACCGCCTGGGCCTCCGTCACGCCGCCTTCGGAGGCGGTCAGCTTGAACGGCCGCCCGCTGAAATCGACTTCGACGATGTCATCGCTGACGATGCGCGTGCCGAAGTTCTTGGCCTGCTGCCGCATCAACTCCATCAACTCCGGACCACTGACACCGGCTTTCTGGTGGGGGGGCATCGTGGCTCGCTGGGCCTTGGCGATCGAGTGGTCGAGGTACGCTTCCAGATTTCCGTGCGGGAAGCCTGGATAATTCTCGACCTCGGTCGTCAGGTTCAACTGGCCCAGGGGTAACGTGCCCCCGACACGGTTTTCTTCCGTGACGGCGCCCTCGAACACGAGCGGTTTGAGGTTCGCCCGCGCGGTATAGATGGCGGCGGCCCAGCCGGCCGGACCGCTGCCGATAATCACGACGTTTTCAGCCAATTCCAAAACTCCTTACGTAGGGGGGCGATCGACGGGGAAGCGCTATTATACCGCGCGCGGCCTGCTTCGACACTAACCCGCAGCGCAAGCCGCGGGGGTCCGCGGCGGCCCACGAAACGGAAGGAATCATTTTCCCGAAAAAAGCACGCTCGTTGCGCAGCAACGAACGTGCAAAAAACAAAACGGCGGCGAAGCGAAAAAAAACGACTTCCGAATACCCCATGACGTCTGAGCGAGCCGCGAAAGCGGCATCCAATTGCCGCGCCACCCTTCGCCTTACCCCACGCTCTTTTGGATCTCTTTGGGAGGGGTTTCG
>DATKSN010000245.1:0-27964 GCA_035531595.1 Pirellulales bacterium
TGGCGGTCGGCCCCATCGGCGGCGGCCAAACCGCCGCGCACCCCTTGGCACGCTCCGCGGCGGCTCGTGGCCCGCACGGCTCGTTGCGCTTGCCCGTGCCCGCCCATCGCTTGTTGGAGCGCGTCCGTCAGTATCTCACGCGACGGCGCGGTCTCTCCGCGACGTTGCTCGATCCGTTTCGACGCTCGCGCGCGCTGGAACGCGAACGCTCGGTAAAGGAGCGGCGCTCATCTGAAGACTAGCCGCGCGCGCCTGTTCCCGACTCGACGCTACGCGAAAAAAAACGACTCCGAAACCCCTCCCCAGGCGATCCAAAAGCACATGGCGCAACGCGAAGAGGGGGGAGGCAATTGGATGCCGCTTTCGCGGCTGGCGAAAGACGTCAGGGGGTATTCGGAAGTCGTTTTTTTTCGCTTCGCCGCCGTTTTCTTTTGCACGCTTGTTGCTGCGCAACGTGCGTGCTTTTTTCGTGAAAATGATCCTTCCCGATTCGTGGGCCGCCACGGACCCCCGCAGCTTTCGCTGCGGGTTAAGTGTCCGCGTCACGGTGCAAGACGATTCGGCCGACATGGTCATTTCGTTTCTCCGGCCAATGCCTGGCTGACAATGGTTTGGGCCTGTTTCACAATGGCCTCCAGATGGCCGGAATCCTTGAAGCTCTCGGCGTAGATCTTGTAAACATTCTCCGTGCCGGACGGCCGGGCCGCGAACCAACCATGGGCCGCGACGACCTTCAGGCCGCCGAAGGGGGCCTGGTTGCCCGGAGCGCGCGTCAGCTTGGCCTCAATGGGTTCGCCCGCCAACTCGGTGGCCTCGACCGAGTCGGACGACAGGTTCTTCAGCACCGCCTTCTCCCGCGGGGTTGCCGGCGCATCGAGCCGATCGTAGTACGATGTTCCGAACTTCGCGGTGATCTCACGATAGTGTTCCCCTGGATCTTTCCCGGTACGCGCCAGGATTTCCGCGGCCAAGAGGTCCATGACGGGGCCGTCCTTGTCGGTGGTCCAGGGCAGACCGTCCTTTTCGAGAAAAGTGGCACCGGCACTTTCCTCGCCGCCGAAACACACCGTCCCCTCAAACAGCCCCCGAGCGAACCATTTGAAACCCACCGGCACCTCGAGCAGCCGGCGGTCGAGATGCTTGACCACGCGGTCGATCATACCGCTGCTGACCAGCGTCTTGCCGACGGCGGCCTGCTTCGGCCAGCCGTCGCGATGGGTGAGCAGGTAGCGAATCGCCACCGCCAGGTAGTGGTTCGGATTCATGAGCCCGGCCGACGGTGTCACGATACCGTGCCGGTCGGCGTCGGGATCGTTGCCGAACGCCACTTCGAACTGGTCCTTGAGCCGCACCAGGTTGGCCATGGCGTACGGGCTGGAACAATCCATGCGGATCTGGCCGTCGTGATCCACCGGCATGAAAGAAAACGTGGGATCCACTTTCTTGTTCACGACCTGGACGTCAAGCTCGTACAGAGTGTTGATCGGCTCCCAGCAACACAAGGAGGAGCCGCCGAGCGGATCGACCCCCAGGCGGAGCTTCGCGGCGCGGATGGCCTCCATGTCGATCACCAGGGCCAAGTCTCGGACGTATGGTGTAATGAAATCCGTTTCATGGGTGGTGTCGGCCTTGAGGGCCGACTCGTAGGCGACGCGCCTCACCTCCCCGTTGCCGGCCTGGAGCAAGGCATTGGCCCGTTGCTGGATCCAGTCGGTCACGTCGGTATCGGCCGGCCCGCCGTTGGGCGGGTTGTACTTGACTCCGCCGTCGCCAGGCGGATTGTGCGACGGGGTGGCGATGAGGGCGTCCGCCAAGTGCTCGCGGCGCGAGCGGTTGTACGTGAGAACCGCCCGGGAAATGACGGGAACCGGCGTTACGCCCTCGTTACCGGCAATCATCACCGCCACGCCGTTGCCGGCCAGCACCTCCAGCGCGGTGCGCTGGACCAACTCGGAAAGCGCATGGGTGTCCTTGCCCACGAGGATCGGGCCGTCGATTCCCAGGCTCTGCCGGTAATCGCATACGGCCTGCGTGATGGCGAGGATATGCGACTCAGTGAAGGTGCCGTTGGTGGACGTTCCGCGGTGGCCGCTCGTCCCGAACAGCACCCGCTGGCTGGGTTCACCGAAGTCCGGCTTGCATTGGTAGTAGTCGCGCTGGAGCCGCGGCACATCAATCAACAGGTCGGGAGTGGCGGGCTTCCCCGCCAGCGGGCTGATGCTCATGCTTCGGCCTCCTTGGGCTGGGGGTCGTGCCAGCCTCCCGGGGGCGTGAGCCGACGTTCGACTTCGGGCGGTCCCCAGGTGTTGGGTTCGTAATCGTAGAGCGGGGTCGCGTTTCCAAGAACGGGATCGACGACGCGCCATGACGCCTCGACGGCATCCTCGCGCGCAAAGAGGCTCGCATCGCCTTGCATCGCATCGCCCAAAAGCCGCTCGTAAGGCGCCATCGCGTCAGAAGTCTGGTGGTGGGCCAGGAGCTCGATCCCTTCTCCGACCATGCGCTCGCCCGGCTTCTTGACCATAAGACCGATCGACATCGCCACTTCGGAACTGAGCCGAAAGCGGTAGTAGGCGTCAGAAGACAGAGCAGTTTCATCCAGGACGGGCCGCGGCGGGTGTTTGAACCGCACCAGCGCTTCCGTCGCGGTGACCGGAAGGCGCTTGCCCACGCGCACATGAAATGGCACGCCGTTCCAGCGCTCATTGTCGATGTGGAAACGGAGGGCGGCGAACGTCTCCACCCGCGAGTCGGGCGCCACGCCGGGTTCGCTTGGGTAGCCGCGAAACTGACCGCGCACGACATCCGCCGGGCCGAGCGTCCTGATCGCCCCGAGTAGCCGCCCTCGCTCGTCGCGCCGCGCCTCGTGATCGTTGCCGGCCGGGCATTCCATGGCCAGGCAGGCGATCACTTCGAGCATGTGGTTCTGCACGACGTCGCGGATCGCCCCGGCGCTTTCGTAGAATTTGCCGCGACCCGCCACGCCAAAACTCTCGGCCATGGTGATCTGCACGCTCTCGACGTGCCGCTCGTTCCAGACGGCTTCCACGCTGGGGTTGGCGAAGCGGAAGTAGATCAAGTTCTGGACAGGCTCCTTACCGAGGAAGTGATCGATGCGGAAGACGGCCGGTTCGGGAAAAAACCGGCCCAGGATCCGGTTCAGTTCTTGTGCCGAGGCGAGGTCGCGGCCGAACGGTTTTTCCACCACCACGCGGGCGTCCTTGGCGCAGCCCGACTTCGCCAACCCTTCGGCCACGGCGGTGAATTGGCTGGGCGGGACGGCCAGGTAATGCAGCGGCCGCTGGGCGGCGCCGAGCATTTTGCGCAAGGTGGCAAATGTGGCGGCCTCGCCATAATCGCCGGCGACGTAGCGCA
This sequence comes from Pirellulales bacterium, assembly GCA_035531595.1. Taxonomy (GTDB): domain Bacteria; phylum Planctomycetota; class Planctomycetia; order Pirellulales; family JAICIG01; genus DATKSN01. Next base: position 3,376 of record DATKSN010000245.1, read on the forward strand.
ACTGCGACTCCAGCTTCCCAAACGCCGCGGGGTCCAAGCCGCCGTGCTTTTCAAGACTGTCCTTGGCCCGCGCTTTGAGCTGATCGAGGCTCCACGGGGAACTGGCCACGCCAATGATCGGCGCATCCAGATGCCCGCGGCGAATGAGCGCCTGCAATGCCGGGAAGATCTGCTTATACGCCAGGTCGCCGGTGGCACCGAAGAATACCAGCGCGTCCGATCGTGGAGTGGTCATGGCGTCGATGCTAAGCTCGGTTCCTCAGGTAGGGTGGGCACCGCCCACCAACTCAACTTCGCGTGCAAATCGCGCGCCACTCATGCCGCTCGCTTCCGCGACATCATCCGCCGGCGCGCGAACCAGCCTTCGCCCAGTGTGGCCAGCGCCACGCGGTCCTCCAGGTTCGGCCGGAAAATGGTCAACAGCAACAGCGGCAGATACCAGGCGACATAGATCCCGCCCTCGTGTACGTTCCAGAACTGCGTGCCCAGCATCAGCGCCGCCGACCCGCTCAAGAGCATGCCCAGGTTCTTCCGCGCCGGCCAGATCGCGAAACAGATCGAAAGGGCCACGAACGCGGCCAGGATGGGAATGCGATAGAGATAGAAGTTGTCGATCTTGTGGAACTGCCAAAAACCCTCGGCCCCTGACATCTTCAGATCGGGCCAGCCGAACATCATCTTCATCTGCGCCAGGAACAGATCGACGTTGGCCGAGGTCAAGGCCAGCGGTATCACCATCAGCGTCAGCATCGACGCGAAGCCGCAAATGAAACGCATCAGGCCCCGGTGCCAGTAGAAGCTCAGCCACAGCGGCAGCAGGAAGAACGGATAGTAGACGGCGCCGGTGGCCAGCCCCAGCAACATGCCCGATACCAGCGGCCGGCGATACGAGGCCACAGCCCAGGTCATGAGCGCCGCGGGCAACACATGGTCGACCCGCCCGGTCATGATGGCCGTATAGGGCATCAGCAAGTAGAGCGTGGCGGCGGCCAGGCCGGTGCGGATGTTGTCGAAGTGCCACACGCCGATCATCACGATCCCGAGCACCACCGCCAGATGCGAGAGGATGGCCATCGTCCGCGCCGTCGCCGCCTGCACGATGTAGTGGCCTTGCTCCGCGGTCGCCGGTTCGTCCTTCAGCGACACCGCCTTGGTCGTGATGCTGGGGATGATGTGCAGCAACGAGTAGCCCGGCCCGTGTCGCGCGACGACTTTGTTGTCCGGTCGCGCGTCGTCGCCGAAGAGCATCTTGTCGAGTTCCCGGGGGCCTTCCAAGTCGCGCGGGTCGACCTTGTTGGTGAGCACGTTGACCATCATGAACACCGCGAGCGACGCGGCGATGAACGTCATTCCGCCGGCCGAGAGGTTCGGCTCGAGCAAGGGCCGCCGCACCATCCACGCGTCAAACAGCATCCTGAGCAAAAGCACCCCGCCCGCCACGAACAACCAGACGTAGCCCCAGTAGGCGACCTCGCCTTCCTTGACCACCATCAGCAAACCGGGCGCTTGCGCAATCAAAACCAACAGGTCGAAGTTACGCATGCTCCAGAGACGGCTGAACTTGAAATAGATCGCGATCGTCAATAGCGACGAGAGATAGACCCAGGTCGTCGCGTTGAGCTCGTAGCCGTAAAGTATATGTTCCATGCTGAATCGCCCCTCGGGACGAGACCGTGCGCAAACATGCAAGATAAGATATTTGAGACAATTTGCAAGCCGGCCCCTCACCCTCTGCTCACCCTCTGAACTTCCGCCAAGCCACGGGTGCCAGTCCGATGACGATCCCCGACACCATCCCCACGGCGTGGGCCATGTTCGCGACCGATCCAACCGTGCCCGTCATGCAGAGGAAGAAAAAACCGACCATCAAGACGATGAACCGTGGGTTCAGGCCGATGCCCGCGGTCGGGTCGAAGCGGTGCTTCATCCACAGATAGCCGAACAGGCCGTACAACACGCCCGACATGCCGCCAAACGCCGGGCCGTTCCATGCGTACTGCGCCAGGTTCGATGGAATCGCGACGGCAACCACCATCGACGCCAGCCACGGCGAGCCGCGGCGCGATTCGAGAATTCGCCCCATGTCGAACAGCATCCACATATTGAAGAGCAGATGCAAGCCGTCAAGGTGCAGGAAGATCGGCGTGACAAGGCGCCAGACTTGGCCCGCCATGATCTCGGAAAGTCCAGGCGATGCAATCTGGGCGTGCCGCGCTTGAAACGATGAAATGCTCAGGTACTGAGTGGCGGGAGCGTCGCGCTCACCGAACTGCGACCAAACCGTCACCACGACCGAGGCGGCGATCAGGAACAGCGTCACCTGTTTCCGTCCTCCCGCGCCCTGTTTCCATCGCTGGCGGAGCTCGATGTAGTTCTTGCGCGCTTTCTGGTCCTTGGCGACTTCCTGGCGGACGATCCGCCGGGCGGTCTCGAGCGCCTTCGCGTAGCGAGGTTCGTCCGGCTGGCGCAGGAACTCCCCAAGTTCCGCGACGGCCTGTTCGATGCGCTCCTCTTCGCGGATCCAAACCGCGAACCTCCCTTCGCCCGGCTCGACCTTCGAAGAAATGCCCAAAGTCAGCAGGTAGCCGTGAAACCGCCGCGCCTGGTCTTCATCGGAGATCGTGCCGGCGAGTCGCATGGGGGTGGGTCGGTTGGCGGGGTGGTGCTGGATTTCAGGGCCATGATAACCGGTGGACCCATAAGTGGCCAGGATTCATTCGCCGGGTTCGGACACGGTTCCGGAACGGCCCGCATCGTGGTATCATCGACGCGCCGCGGAGGATTGCACCGACGAGTTTAGTAGGTACGACCAGGCGAACCTAACCTACGTTGCCCTGGGTCCAAGCGGCGTCGATCAGCCGCCACATACGGCCGTTGGGGTTTTTGTCTTGCAAGGCCGGTGGCAGACGGTGAGGGCGGACGTTGTCGTAACAGGCGAGCATGGCGAAACGGCGCAGCGAGGCGGGAATGCCGACGGCGGTGAAGCCGGGATGGCCCGTCGCCGGATAGGGACCGCCGTGGTTCATCGCCGAGCTGAGCGCCACGCCCGTGGGCATCTTGTCGTTCAAGAGCCGGCCGACGCGCCGCCGCAGACGCGGGGCAAGCTCCTGGTAGAGCCGATCGTCCGCTCCCCGCGTGTCGGAATAGATGCAACCGGTCAGGTTGCCTTCCAGCGCTTCGAGCACCTGCCCGGCCTGCTGGGCGTCATGGGCGACGACCAAGAGTGAGACATTGCCAAAGGCTTCGGTTTGCAACCGCGGAGGGTCGGCCAGGAACCGCTCGGCATCGACCCGCAGCAGCGTATTGGAATAGCGGTAGCCCGACCCGCCGGCCGGCCGGCCTCCGACGACCGCGCGGGCACCCCCCGCGGTCAATTCGGCAACGCTGTGCGCCAGCGAGCCCGCGACCCCCTTGGAGAGTAACGTGCCGGCCGGAGCCGCCGTGAAGCGGCTTCCGACCGCCGAAATGAAGCGCTCGGTCGCCTCACCGGCCAATACGACCACCAGGCCGGGGTTGGTGCAGAACTGGCCCGCCCCCATCAAGCAACTGGTGGCAAACTCATCTGCGATCTTCTCCGCGCGTTCCTCGAGCGCGCCGGGCAAAACGACGAGGGGGTTGACGCTCGACAATTCAAGATAAATCGGTTTGCCGGCGGCATCGGCCGCCGCCTTGAGCTTCAGTCCGGCGGAGCGGCTGCCGGTGTAGGCCGTGGCGCCAACGCGTGGGTCGGCGACCAGCCGTTCACCGTCGGCGTGGCGGGTGCGGTAGATCAATTGCACCGTGCCCGGCGGAAGGCCGGCGGCGTCGGCCGCCGACTGGGCTTCCTCGGCGAAGATTCTCGTGGTGGCGGGGTGCGAACTGTTCGCTTTGGCGATCACCGGGTTGCCGGCCGCGATGGCCGCGGCGAAGTCACCCCCCGAAATGCCGCCGAACGCGAAGGGAAAGTTGTTCGGGCCGAAAACGCAGACGGGCCCCAGTGGGGCGAAATAGGAGCGGATGCCGGCCTTGGTGTCGATCGTCGGCAGGCTCCACGAACCCTCGCGCGCGGCCGCCGCCGCCTGCCGCAACTGGCCCGCCGTGCGGGGCAACTCGACTTCGGCCAACCGAGGCGAAACCGGGTATCCGGTTTCGACATGCGCGGTGCCGCAAAGTTCTACCGCGCGCGCTTCGATCCGCTGCGCGTAGCCTTCGAGAAAGGCGGCCAACGTCTCCGGCGGCGTCGCGCCCAGCGCGGCGGCCGCTCGCTGGGCGGCTTCCAGGGCCGCTTCGCAGTCGGCAAAATCGCTGATGGGGTAGGTTTCGTCCAGGGTCTCGCCCGTCGCGGGGTTTTCGGCATGGAACGTGCCGCCGGCCTGGGCCGCGCGCCAGCGGCCGTCGATGAGGATGGGTTGGGGGGGTTGGAGGGGCATGGAATGAGTCCTTGTCTGTAGGGAACGCCCTCCGCGGCGTTCCGTGTGGGTTCTGTAGGGAACGCCCTCCGCGGCGTTCCGTGTCCGGCCAAACGACGCCGCAACCGGGGCATCGCCGAGGCTCTGCCTGGGCTGCTAAAAAGTCGGGGTTGCAACCGGTTCGCCATTGTACCGGATTTATTCCGACAGAGGGCGTTGCAGCGACTCCGGTGTCGCCCCTTTGGGGCTTTACAACGACCGGGGCTTAGTGGTCCGTTTCGGCGTCGGGCTACCGGATGTCACATTCCGGGGCGCGCGAGGTATAACCATGGGAGCTCGTTTTCACTCGAAAATCGCCAAAAACGCTTCAAAATCGTTCGATTCGACACCTTTCCAGCAACAACGCTCGTCCCCGCCCATGTGTTCCATCAAAATCTCTGGGAATTACGCACGTCCGCCGCTGTCGGCGTTTGATTTCTTGCTAACATGGAGTTGCTAAACGGAAAAAAATGCGCGCCGATTTTACTCCGTGTTGGGGGTTGATGTTTGGTTGGTAGGGGCTTTGCCCGGCGCGGTCGGCAGGATACGATGCCCTATGGACGGACGATCGCCGGAAAAACAGCCTCGGCCAAGGAACTTGACGCCGAGATGACGCGGACTCTGTTAGCGGCAATCGCCAGACTGATCAGCGGCGCCAGCGTGCGCTGGGTCGACTGTCAGCCCGACACTTGCCAACGAGTTTACTTCGCCAACCACACCAGCCACCTGGACGCGTTGGTGCTGTGGTCGTCGCTGCCGGCGCACGTCCGCGAGTTGACCCGGCCGGTGGCGGCCAAGGATTATTGGGAGAAAGGTTGGGTCCGGCCCTACCTGGCCAAGAACGTCTTCGACGCCCTGCTGATCGACCGCACGCACATCAAGGTCCACCAAAGCCCGGTCGACCTGATGCTCAAGGCGATTGGCGACACGCACTCGCTGATCGTGTTTCCCGAGGGGAAACGGAACACCGAGTCGGAGATCGACGAATTCAAGAGCGGCTTGTATTACCTGGCGAAAAAACGGCCCGACCTGGAACTGGTTCCGGTCCACATTGACAATTTGAATCGCGTCTTGCCCCGCGGCGAGTTCCTGCCGGTGCCGATGCTGAGTTGCATCACCTTCGGCGCGCCGATGTGGCTCGAGGCGGGCGAACCGAAAGCCGACTTCCTGCAGCGTGCCCGCGGCGCCGTTCGACGGCTCAAAGAAGCATGAACCTGATGGATCTAACGACGGTCGGACTGGTCGGCGGCGTGCTCGCGCTGTTGGGCGCCGCCACCGGTATCGGCCAGTTGCTCAAGCAGCAGGCCGACACGGGCTTGAACCCGGCCGTGATCGAGCAGTTCAACCTGCGGATCAGGGCCTGGTGGATTCTCTGCGCCGTGTTGGCCGTGGCCTTCCTGCTCGGCCAGACCGCCACCGTTTGGCTGTTCGGCCTGTTGTCGTTTTGGGCGCTGCGCGAGTTCATCACGCTCACGCCCACGCGGATGGCCGACCACCGCGCGCTGTTCTGGGTTTTTTCCTTGTTCACGCCGTTGCAATACGTGTTTGTCGGGCGCAACCTGTACGAGTTGTTCAGCGTCTTGATTCCCGTCTACGCCTTCTTGTTCATCCCGGCGCGGATCGCCTTCGCCGGCGACTACAAACGCTATCTGGAGCGCTGCGCGAAAATCCAGTCGGGGTTGATGATCTGCGTCTACTGCTTGAGTTACGCGCCGGCTTTGCTCTTTTTGAAGCTGCCGCCCCCGCCGCCGGCGGCGGCGGCCGCCGCCCCGGTGGTGGAAGCCGTCGCGCCGGAATCCGTAGCGCCCGGGCCGGAGGCCGCCGTCGCGCCGCCGCAAGATCTGCCCCCCAACGCCCGGCTGTTGTTCTTCTTTCTGCTGGTGGTCACGCTGGGCGACGCTTTCCAGTACCTCAGCGAGAAGACGCTGGGCAAGCACATCATCGCGCCGGCGATCAGCCCGAACCGCACCTGGGAGGGCTATCTGGGCGGCGTCGGCTGCGCCACCTTGTTCGGTACCGTGATGTGGTGGGCGACGCCTTTCAAGCCCTGGGAAGCCGCCCTGATGTCGCTGGTGATCACGACCATGGGCTTCGCCGGGGGCATGACGATGTCGGCCATCAAACGAGATCGCGGCGTCAAGGACTATGGCACGCTGGTCGAAGGCCACGGCGGCGTGCTCGACCGCATCGACTCGATGTGCTTCGCCGCGCCGGTTTTCTACCATCTGACGCGGTTCATCTTTCCGCAATAATCTATCGGTTCTGCGGCGGTATTGGGCCCGCGGGTATTGGCAACGGGAAGCTGCCGGGCGGCACGGGATAACCGCCCGATGGCGCGGGAACGACATGACGCGGCGCGGGAGCGCCACCAGTCGGGCTGGGTAGCGGGATGGCCAGCCCTTCCGCACGCGTCGCCTGCCGCAGGTTTTCGCCCCGGCCGATGAGTTGCCGTGGCCCGACGATCTGCATCGGGATGAGTTGGAAGTCAAACATCCGTTCGTCGCGGATCTCGATCGGCGAGAAGTTCTCGGAAATGAAGTCGATCCCGATGAACTCGTACCAGGGCGGAAAAATCCACTTGTCGGCGGTCAGCGTTTCAAAGCCGTCTTTGACCAGTTTGAACTCGCGTTTGCCGTAATAGATGAAACTCACCGAACAGGGGGTCCGCCCGATTTCATATTTGTCGACGTAGACTTGGGCTCCCGGTGGATTGCTACGGATCGTCATTCGCCGTTGCACCCCTGCGCAGCCGAAGGCGCCGGCGCAAGCGACAGCCAAGGCCAGCCAGCCGGCGGCGGTCATCCATCGAACGCACTGGAGAGGCGATGCTAGCACGACAAGCTTTGGTTCCGCTTTGGAAAGAAAATGGGGTTGGAGTATAGCCGTCTGGGGCGTGCGCTTCCAGGTCGGTTGCCCCCACGGAAAAATCCGGGCAAGGCTAGGACTGGCCGGCGCGGGGAGTTAGAATCAAAATTGGTGGATCGTGATAGCAAAGGGCGTCGGCAACGCCGCGGACCAGCGCGTTTGGGAGTGATTCCCCAGCCAAATGGACCCAACAACCGTCAATAGGGAGCACTGGCTGGAGCATGCGGCGCTCAGCGACGTCGGACTCCGCCGGTCGAACAATCAAGACTCCTTGGCGGTGCTCTTGGCCAATAGCCCGGACGCCTGGGGCCGCCGGGGCCATCTGTTCATGGTGGCCGACGGCATGGGGGCGCACGCGGCGGGCGAGTTGGCCAGCAAGATGGCCGCCGACACCGTGCCGCACACCTATAATAAGCTGCTCGAAGAGCCGCCCGCCGTGGCGATCCGCAAGGCGGTCGAGGACGCCAACGACAAAATCCACAGCCGAGGTCAAGCGAATCTCGACTTCCGCGGCATGGGAACCACGGCCAGCGTGCTGCTGTTGCTGCCCGACGGGGCCATCGTGGCCCACGTCGGCGACAGCCGCGTCTATCGCCTGCGCGGCAACCTCATCGAACAACTGTCCTTCGACCATAGCCTGGTCTGGGAGATGATGACCAGCGGCAAACTGCGCGAGGACGAAATTCCCAGCTACATTCCCAAGAACATCATCACCCGCTCGCTGGGCCCGGCGGCGCAGGTTCAAGTCGATTTGGAGGGCCCTTTCCCGCTGGCCGAGGGGGACACGTTCCTGCTGTGCAGCGATGGCCTGAGCGGGCAAGTGAGCGACGAGGAAATCGGGGTCATCCTCGGCACCTTCCCGCCGCGGGAGGCCGTGCAGGTGCTCGTCGACCTGGCCAACCTCCGCGGCGGTCCCGACAACATCACGGTGATCGTCGCTCGGGTCGCGTCGTCGCCGCCGGACTCGGCCGTGGCGCCGTTGCCGGTCGCGCATGGCGCCGGCGGCGCCACGCGACGGCCGACGCAGCCGCTGGGTCTGGTGATCGTCGGTGTTTTGTCGTTGCTGACCTTGGTGATGGCGCTGTTGGGAAAGTACATTGAGGCGATGGGTAGCGGGGCCGTGGCGGTCGTCGCGGCACTGGTCGTGTTGCTGCGCCGGTTCGGCGCCGCGGGTGCCTCTGGCCTTGCCACCGAGGCCGGGGGACGGTTTGGCAAGGGCCCGCACACTTCGAAGGTTTGCCTGGCGAACAATGCTTTCGTCGACAAACTGGCCAAAGTCGTCGATCAGTTGCGCGAGACGGCCAGCGAGAAAAACTGGTCGATCGACTGGCACCGCTTCAATGGCTCCGACGCCCGCGCCAAGGCCGCGGTGGAGCGCAAGAATTACGTCGACGCGGTCCATGAATATGGCCACGCCATCAGCTTCATGATGGGGGAAATCCGTGACCTGCGGCACAAGCGTGGTAACGGACGCGACGATCTGCCATTCCCGATCTGATCGCGGGAACATGCCACGGGAGCACCGCTTGACGAGAGTTTGAACAGGCGGTATACTGTTTTTGATGAGTCAAAAACATGGTTATTGGCGTCAAAACTACGGGCTGGTCGCGTTGCTGGCTTGCGCGGCCGGTTGCGGGGCCACAGCCAACGGCGCGGCGAAATCGCATTCGCGCGGCGTTGGGGCCGTTGCGGGTGAAACCTCGACAGCCAAGCACCAATACTCAGGCGACTACCCGATGCCGGTGGCGGCAACGACGGGCATGGTGGCCGATTTAGTAGCTCGCGTCGCGGGCCGGCACGCCGCAGTCACGCAATTGATGGGTGCGGGTGTCGACCCGCACCTCTACAAAGCATCGACCGGCGACATGGCCAAGCTCAACCGGGCCGCGGCGATCTTCTATTCGGGCCTGCACCTCGAAGGCAAGATGGGCGATAGCCTGGCACGCCTGGCACGCAAGAAGCCGACCGTCGCCGTGGCCGAGTCGATCAACCGAGGGAAGCTGCTCGAGGTGGGTTCCGATCGGTACGATCCCCATGTCTGGTTCGACGTGGCGCTCTGGAGCGAGACGCTTTCGGTCGTGGAGAAAACCTTGGCCGAGTTCGACCCGGTCCACGCCGACGACTATCACGCCGCCGCCGCGAAGTACCGCGACGAGTTGGCCGAGCTCGACGAACACTGCCGCCGCGAACTGGCGACGATCCCCGCCGAGCGGCGCGTGCTGGTGACCGCCCACGACGCCTTTCACTATTTTGGCCGGGCCTACGATCTGGAGGTCAAGGCGATTCAAGGTGTGAGCACGCAAAGCGAAGCCGGATTGAAGGAAATCAACGATCTGGTCTCGTTCATCGCCCGCCGCGGCATCAAGGCCGTGTTCGTCGAGAGCAGCGTGAGCGAGCGCAATGTGCTCGCCCTGGTCGAGGGATGCCGGGCGCGAGGGCATCAGGTGGCCGTCGGGGGCGAACTGTTTTCCGACGCGATGGGCAAGCCCGGCACGCCGGAGGGAACCTACCTGGGCATGGTCCGCCACAACGTGAGCCTGATCGTCAAGGCGCTGAAATGATCCTCGACGTCCACAACGTCACCGTGGCGTACCATCGCAAGCCGGTGCTTTGGGATATTGATCTGACACTCCAACGGCCCAGCCTGGTGGGCATCGTGGGGCCCAACGGGGCCGGCAAGAGCACGTTGATCAAGGCCATTTTGGGCCTGGTGCCGCTGGCGAGCGGACGCGTGACCCTTTTCGGCCAATCGTGCCAAAAGCAACGCAGGTTGATCGGCTACGTGCCGCAACGTGAGAGCGTCGATTGGGATTTTCCCGTCAGCGTGCTCGACGTGGTGCTGATGGGCACCTACGGCGGCCTCGGCTGGTTCCGCCGCCCGCGCCGGGCGCAGCGCGACTGGGCGCTGGAGTGCCTGCGGCGGGTGGGGCTGGCCGATCTCGCGGGACGGCAAATCGGCCAACTTTCGGGGGGCCAGCAGCAACGGACGTTCCTGGCTCGGGCGATTGCCCAACGCGCGGAAATCTACTTCATGGACGAACCCATGGCCGGGGTCGACGCCGCCACCGAACGGGTCGTGTTCGAGTTGCTCGGCGAACTGCGCGAACAGGGCAAGACGGTGCTCGTGGTCCACCACGATCTGCGAACCGTCGCCGAATACTTCGAGCAGGTCGTGATGCTCAATATGCGGCTGGTCGCGGCCGGCCCCACCTGCACGACCTTCACGCACGATAATCTCGCCAAGACCTACGGCGGCCGGCTCGGAATTCTCGACGACGCGGCCGAGGCCCTGGCCGCCCGAGAACGCAGCGTATGATCGACTACAACACGGCGGTCGTACTCGCCGGCACCAGCATGCTGGGGGCCGGCGCGGGCCTGATCGGCACCTTCGCGGTGCTCCGCGGCCGGGCACTCCTGGGCGATGCCTTGGGCCATGCGGCCTTGCCGGGCGTTTGCCTCGGCTTCCTCCTCCTCGGTCGGCGGAGCCTCGCGGCCATGCTCGTGGGAGCCTGGCTCAGCGGCGTGCTGGGCATTCTCGTCGTGGCCGGCCTGCGACGCGCGACGCGCATCAAGGAAGACGCCGCCATCGGCATCGTGCTCAGCGTCTTCTTCGGCGCCGGACTCGCGCTGAGCCGCTACATCCAGACCCAGGCCACGCAGGGCAGCAAGGCCGGGCTCGACTCGTACATTTTCGGCAAGGCGGCCGGCATGCTGCAGGGCGATTTGCTCTGGATCTCGGCCGCGGCGCTGGCGGCCCTGCTGGCGGTGGTCGCGCTGTTCAAGGAGTTCCGACTGGTGACCTTCGACGGCGGTTTCGCACGGGTGCAAGGATGGCCGGCCGCGTCGCTCGACTTGCTGCTGATGGGGCTGGTGTCGCTGATCGTGGTCATCGGCTTGCCGGCCGTGGGCGCCGTGTTGGTGGCGGCGCTGTTGATCCTGCCCGCCGCGGCGGCCAGGTTCTGGACCGAGCGGCTGGGAATGATGCTCGTCGTGGCCGGATCGTTCGGCCTCGTGATGGGGGCCGCGGGCACCGCGATCAGCGCCCATGTGAGCCGCGCGCCGACCGGTCCCATAATCGTGCTGGTCGGCACATGCTTGTTCGGCGCGTCCGCGCTTTTCGCGCCTCGACGGGGCGCGGTCGCAAGGTGGATCGACCACGTCCGTTTCCGCCGGCGGTTGCGGGGGCAGGCGATGTGGCGCGCCGTGTATGAGTTGATCGAGCCGCGGTTTCCCGCGATACGGCCGATTGCGATCGACGAGTTGGCGCATCGGACGTCGTACACGCCCGCCCAATTGCGGCGTGTGCTGCGACAGGCTGAAATGAACGATCTTCTCATTCGGCGGCCCGACGGGCGATACCTGCCCACCGCGGCCGGGCTGGCCCAGGCGGCGCGAGTGACACGCGGCTATCGCCTTTGGGAACGTTTCCTGACGGAACAGCCGGAGCTGACGAGCACGTTCGCCCGGCTCGACGTCGAGAGCGCCGACAGCGCCCTATCGCATGAAATCGTCGCCGAGTTGGAAGCCGCCTTGCGCGCCGAGGGCCGCTTGCCATGAGCTGGCCCGACCTTGCGACACTCGACGCGTCCCAGGCGTTTTGGACGATCGTCGTCGGCGCGATCTCGAACACCTGCTGCGCCGTTCTGGGTTGTTATCTCGTGCTCCGCCGCTTGAGCCTGTTGGGCGACGCCATCAGCCACGCGATCTTGCCGGGCATCGTGGTCGCGTTCCTCTTGACCGGCCAAACCGCGTCGTGGCCGATGTTGCTAGGAGCGGCGACCGTCGGCGTGCTTACGACGGTCGTGACGCACGCGTTGCACGCTTCGGGCAACGTGCCCGAGGACGCCAGCATGGGCGTCGTGTTCACGTCGCTGTTCGCCTTGGGCGTGGTTCTGATTGCGCTGGCGCCCTCGAACGTCGATCTCGACCTCGACTGCGTGCTGATGGGCCGGCTGGAAGAGGTGACCTTCCCGGAGCCGTGGCTCGGCTTTGAAGTGCCGTTGAAGTTTCCGTCGCTGCTGGCGGTGCTGGGGGCGACCGCGGCCTTCGTCGCCTTGTTCTGGAAGGAATTGAAGATCGCATCGTTCGATCCGGCGTTGGCCACGGCGATGGGCATTAGCGCCGCGGTGGTCCATTACCTTTTGATGGGCATGGTGGCCGTGGTCACGGTGGCGGCCTTCGACGCGGTCGGCTCGGTGCTGGTGATCGCCATGCTGATCGTGCCGGCCGCCACGGCGCACCTTTTGACCGACCGTCTTGGCTGGATGGTTGGTTGGGCGGTGGTGGTGGCGATCATCTCGGCGGTGCTCGGTTATCTGGGCGACGTCTATTTCGACACGGGCGTGGCGGGCATGATGGCCGTGGGGGCCGGTTCGCAGTTGCTGCTGGCTGTCTTCCTCGCTCCGCGGCACGGCCTGCTGAGCAAGCTTTGGCACCGTTTCATGCTCGCGTTGCGGATCGTCTCGGAAGACCTGCTGGCCGTGCTCTACCGGTTCGAGGAAGCGACGAGCGAAACGCGAACTGCGGGCGTGCCGTGGAATCTTTGCCGGCGGGTCGCCGGTGGCGGCCTGGCCGCATGGTTGGCGGCGCCCTTGCTCTGGTGGCGGGGCGAGCTGCGCGTCGCCGCCGGGCGGCTCTGGCTGACGCAACAAGGTCGTCGCAATGCCCAATCGCTGGTGCGTTCGCACCGCTTGTGGGAGGTGTTCCTGGGCGAGTACTTCCAATTGCCGCTCGACCATCTGCACGAATCGGCCGAACGCATCGAGCACTTCATCGGGCCCAAGCTGCAAGAGCGGCTGGCCAGCGACCTTCACCAGCCCGGCCGCGATCCGCATGGCAAGGAGATCCCGGTCGTCAAGGACGCCGATAACGATACCTCACGCGGCCGAGAATGAGACATTCACGGTGGCTGGGGCACACTTCGGAATTCTCACGAATTCCGCTACATCGGCCGTTTCGGGCGATAGATTTCCGTCGCCGTACCCAAATGGACCTCGCCGGCAAAAGCCAACGTCTCGCTGAGCGTCGGATGCGCGTGGATCGCTTCGGTCAGGTCGCGGACGTTGCACCCCATCTCGATCGCCACCACCCCCTCGGCGATCAGTTCGCCGGCCCCCGTACCGGCGATGCCGACGCCCAGCACCCGATCGGTTTCGGGATCGATCAGCAGCTTGGTGATCCCCTCGGTGCGCCCGAGCGCCTGGGCGCGGCCGCTGGCGGCCCAGGGGTATCGGGCGATGGTCACCTGCCGCCCTTCGCGCTGGGCCTGCTCCTCGGTGAGGCCGGCCCAGGCGATTTCGGGATCGGTAAAAATGACGGCGGGAATCGCCAGCGCGTCGAACCGCGCGGCGCCGCCGTGCAGCACTTCGACGGCCACTTTACCTTCGTGCGACGCCTTATGCGCCAGCATCGGCTCGCCCGCCACGTCGCCGATGGCCAGAATGCGCGGATCGGCCGTCCGCTGCTGCTTGTCGATCTTCACGAAGCCCCGGCCGTCAATCTCGACCTTGGTCTTTTCCAGCCCGATTCCCGCGCTGTTCGGCTTGCGGCCCACCGAAACCAGCACGCGGCTGAATCGCTCGCCGCGTTGGCCTTCGGGTCCATCGAACGCGACTTCGATCGCATCTCCCCGGTCGGCCAGCGCCGTGACCTTGGTATTGAGATAGATGCCGGCGAGCAAGTGGGCGAGTCGCGCGTGCAGAGGTTTGACCAGGTCGCGGTCGGCGCCGGGCAGCAGGCCCTCGGTCAGTTCGACCACGCTCACCTTGCTGCCGAGTTCGGCGTAGACCGTGCCCATTTCCAAACCGATGTATCCGCCGCCCACGACGAGCAGGCTTTCGGGCAGGTCGGGCAATTCGAGCGCGCCGGTCGAATCCATGACTCGCGGGGTCGGCAGGTCAAAGGCTGGGATTTTCGCCGGCAGGCTGCCGGTGGCCAGGATGCAATGGTCGAACGTGAGTTGGTCGCCTTCGCGCGTGGCCGGATCGCCCCCTTCGAGCCGCAACGTCCGCGAGTTCTCGAACACGCCCTTGGCTTGAACCACCCGTACTTTCCGCTGCTTGGCCAAATGCCTCAGGCCCGTGGATAGCGTCTGGATCACCTTTTCCTTGCGGGCGCGCAGGGCGTCGATCTCGATGGTCGGCTTGCCGAAGGTAATGCCCCATTGGCTCATCTCGCGTGCTTCGCTGACGACTTTGGCCACATGCAACAGGGCTTTCGACGGGATACAGCCCTTGAGCAGGCAGGTGCCTCCCAGGCGGGGTTCCGACTCGACGAGCGTGACCTCCATTCCCAAGTCAGCCGCCAAGAAGGCGGCCGCGTATCCGCCGGGACCGCCACCGAGGACGACGAGTTGTGTGTGCATGATTTCCTTCAAAAACAGGTGCAAAGCGGGAATGAGACATTTTTCGGTTTTTGTACACTAACCCGCGGCGCAAGCAAGGCAAGTCGTTACGCGCCTTGCTTGCGCCGCGGGTTAGTGTCGAAGCTGACCGCTCGCAGTATCGCGGTGGGCGGTGCCCACGCTACGTTGGGTTAGGCTTTCCAGCATGCCCCGCGTCGCCGCGAGCGGATCGTTGATCTTACTCGCCGATGGCCGTATCGTTAATGCCCACGATCGAATTCCGGTTCCATCAGGGGGCATCGAGCACGAATGGCACGGGAAAGAGCCGCTCTGCGCGTGGTCAATGAATTGAGGGTCAACCGCCGCCGGCGCTGTCGCCCCTTCGGGGCTAGACAACAGGAGGTTTCGGGGTTTCCTGGGGCTGAGGCTCTCGTTGTTCTATAGAAGTCGGCACCGAAAACAGGCCAGGGGCTTGCCCCCTGGTACTTGACGTTGGTTTCTACATCAAATTGCCACCCACTCCCCGTCGCCCGTGTCGCCTCGCAGGCCGCCGAAGGCGGCCTGCGAGGCGACACGGACGAAAGTGGGTAAATCGGGGAGCGTGCGTATGTAGAAACGAGCGTGAATCTCCAGGGGACAAGCCCCTGGCCTCAACAAGATGTCTACACCTCGTCCAGCGGAAACACCGGCCGGCGGATTTGGCGATAGGGCAATGCGCGCAGGTTGCTCGAACAAGGGCCGGGCGTATCGACGGTGTAGCTCGCCTTGGCGATCGGGTCGTAGGCCCGGCGGTGGGCCACGGCCGCCTTGACGCCGATCACGAACAACCCCGTTGGCTCGATCCCCTGGCTGCGCCATTGGCCCAGGTCGAAGGGGGGCGTCTTGCGGCTGGTCAGAAGCAGGGTAACGCCCGCGTGCCGCGCGACGGCCGAACGCCCCATCTCGAACCGCGTCCCGCACATCGAAGCCAGATGGCTGTGCGGATCCTCCAACTCGAAACGGCCGTCGCTTCGTGAAACGAACTCCACCTCGAGCGTGATCGGTGGTCCGCCGAGGGTGCTCGCCTTGCCGCCGATCGGCAACGTCAACTTTTCACCGCGAGAACAGTTTTCCAACGCGGCAACGGATTGCGGATCGCAGATGCACACCGCCGAACGGTCGATGCGGTGGCGGACGAGGAACTCCAGCACGGCCGTCCCGTCGCCCGGCGCCCCGCCGCCGATGTTGTCGGCCGGCTCGACCAGGAGCAGCGGCCCTTCGCGATGCCGGCTGAGCTCGGGCAGCATGCTTTCCAGCGGCGGATCGACTCGGTTGCCCATTTCCTTGTTGTCGCGCGCCCAGCCCGCCAATTGCTTGAGCCCCTCGCGCGCCGCCTCGGGATCGCCCAGCGTGACCGCCGTGAAGCTGACCCCCGTATCGGGCGTGTCGGCGAACGAAAAACCGGCCAAGACGTTCGCGGCCAGCACGCCCTCAATGTCGGTTTCCATTTCGCGGCAGGCGGCTTCGAGCCGGCGCATCGGATCGTCGGCCGTGCCGGTGCCGGTCGGCGGCCACACCAGCGGCGGATGCTCCCAGACGGTGACGGGCCGGCGATCCGTGAGCATCAGGCGATGGAGCAACTGCGCCGCGTCCATCGCCGCGGCGTGCGCGTCGGCATGGGGGTTTTCGCGGTAGGCGACCAGGCCGTCGCTGAGTTCGGCCATCCGCGCGCTGAAGTTGGCGTGCAGGTCGATGACCCCGCACAGAGGGATCTTGCCGGCCCCCGGCAACGCGCGCAGGCGCGAGAGCAACTCACCTTCGACGTCCCGTTGCGATTCGCAGACCATCGCCCCGTGCAACACCAGGAAGATGCCCTGAATCCCGCGGGCAAGTTCCACTTCGGCGCGCTCGCGCAGCTCTCGCCAGAATTCCTCGAAGACGCGGTCTTCGACCATGGCCCCGGGTGTCGCGCGGTAATCGACCGCCGGCACGACGGTCCAATCGCGCGCGTCGGCCACCTCGAGCGCGCCGGCCAGGGGCGAGCCGTCGCCCGCGGCGGCCGGCAGTTCGCCGCCCCGGCGAATCTGGAAGTCGGCCGGCGTCGTCCGCCCTTCGAGGAAGGTGTGCGTTTCGTGGAACAGGCCCGCCAAGAGCACGCGTGGGTTCATCGTCGTTCGTCGGAATCGCCGGCCCGTATTATTCATGGTCCAACACTAACCCGCGGCGCAAGCAAGGTCCAGCGTTGAACTGACCTTGCTCGTAGGGTCATTTTCCAACCACCTCAAAACAGTTCATTCTGAAACCCGCATCGCGCCGTCGTGCCCCAAGCGACGAAGCTTTCGTCGGGTCAAGGTACGGTTTTGCCAGTTTTTTTCGAGCGTCGGGGCGCCCTCGCGCGCGTCGAGCGCTCCGCGGCATCGCGCGGACGGGAACCCCGCGCCGGCTGCACGGACGCGAGCTTCTTGGAGCTTTATCTTCGCGGCGTTGTCGAGCAAAACGTCGCGCAGGTCGAGGCAAGCGCCCTGACACGCCCGCTTGTTCGCCTCGCGATCGGGGGACCCGTGGACGGGTAGCGCCTCGGATCTTCTGTACGCGGTCGAGACGTTGGCGGGGCGCTCCGGCGTGCCGCACGGAGGGTGGCCACGGGCCCTGGAGCGGGGCGGGCGCGGAACGGACATCTATTAGCGGTGTCGAGCGCGCCGGTTTCCGACCGTGCCTCGTCGCGGCGCGAAAAAAAACGACTCCGAAACCCCTCCCAAAGAGATCCAAAAGAGCGTGGGGTAAGGCGAAGGGTGGCGCGGCAATTGGATGCCGCTTACGCGGCTCGCTCAGACGTCATGGGGTATTCGGAGATCGTTTTTTTTCGCTTCGCTGTCGTTTTCTTTTTCGCACGTCCATTGCTGCGCAACGTGCGTGCTTTTTTCGTAAAAATGATCCTTCCCGTTTCGTGGGCCGCCCGGCGGCCCCCCCCGGCCCCCCCCCGAGCTTGCGCCGCGGGTTAGTGTGACGGGAGTCTGCGCTCGTTCCTCCCCGGACCATGAATAATACGGGCTAGGAAGCCTCTCGCCAGGTCTTGTCGCGAGGTGTCGAAATTTCGGCGAAGGACGACTCCGCGATCAGGAACATCTGATGGCTGGCCATATCGCGGCAAATCCAATGGGCCGGAACATAGCGCGAGGCTTGTTCGACGGACACGTAACGCGAACGTCCCTGCACGACCGCGTGACATCGCTGGCCAAGTACAATGGGGGTGGGCACGAGCATGACCTCCTGAAGGCGAAGGGAACATCGCCCATTCCGACTTATCGACGCCGTGAGCGTTCGGCGATGAAACGGCTCTTGCCGCCCGCCGGAATCGGCACAGCAGGGAAAGACGACGCACGCCACAGGTTCGGGCCCGATCGCTCGATGCCGCGAATCAGTGGGGCGGAGGGTTGCCGCGACGTTCAACGGCGAGGTAGGATTGAACGGACTGAACCTAGCCCAAAGGATATGACGATGGAAGCGGTCAAGTTTGCGCATTGGGAGGACGAGGGTGGCTGGATCGGTTACCTCCAGGACTATCCGGATTACTGGACGCAACGGCATGATCAGAACTCAGAACTCGGTCACCGGCTCATTGCCGGCCCGCGTGCCAAGCCGCTGAAAGGTGACGAAATCGATGTCGTAGACCACGAACCGCACGCTGCCGTCGACCAGCAGAAACTGCGCGCCGCCAGGATGCCGGCTCCAGAAGTGGTACTGGTCGGCGTATTGCTGGGCGGCCGTCTCGGAAATGGCCCCGCCCGGCACCAGTCCCAATGCCGTGCTCAACAGATTGTCGCCCTCGCCCGAGAGCGCGATCCCCGAGCCGCAGCACCACCAACCATAGAGCAGGTCGAGCGTCATTCCTCGCTCGCCGACCATGAGGGTGCTGCTGGAGCCGTCGCGATTGTCGCGCATTGAAATCCGGCTGTCGCTGAAGAGCATGCCATCGTTGTTGAACGGCCAGGTCAAGCCGAGCAGGCACGATCGCGTGCCCATCACGCCGTAGTAGTTGCCGCTGGCATACTTGCCTATGACGGGGGCGACGTACATTTCGTTGAGCCGTGGCTCGCTGGGGCACTGCACCACGGGAATGTTGATCGAAGGCGGCCCGACGCCCCCCTGCGCCTGGTTGCAGTCGAAGCACTGCCGGACGTTGAAATCACACCTTTCATGGATGGCCCGCTGCTCCAGGTACGGCAACATCAGGGTGATGTACGACCAGTTGGTGAGGTAGAGGTTGCCGGCGGGGAACTGGCCCATCTGGTCGTGGTAATCGTGCAAGCCGATCCCCAGTTGCCGCAGGTTGTTGGCGCACCCGACGCGGCGTCCCGCCTCGCGCGCGGCCTGCACGGCCGGCAGCAACATCGCCGCCAACAGGCCCATGACGGCAATCACCACCAGCAACTCGATCACCGTGAAAGCGCCACGCTGAGGACGGCACATGTGGATTTCTACGCGGTCAGGGATTTCAGGGTATGTTGAAGGGAATCTCGTTTGGAGCATCCGTCGGAACGTCGATCTCGAACGTCCAGGGACCGGGCGTGCCGGCCACGAGGTTTGTCTTGGCCGCCGGCAAGGCGGTGCGTTTCCCCTCGACGGCCAGCAGGATCACGACTTGCTGAGGCCCCGACATGGGGCCGTCGCGTGAGTCGAACTGGTAGCGCCCGGCGCGAATGCTGGTGGTGGCCGCTGGACCGGGACCGCCCTTGGCGGGCCGGAAGCTGATCATTCCACTCGCCAATGGCGCCCCGGCCCGGATCACCGTGCCGCCCACCGCCACACGTTTTAGCTCGCTGGAGCGTTGGCAGCCGCAGACGAGCGCCGCGCAAAGCAACCAAGGACAGCAAGATGCGAGACAAGCGATCACGGACGTGGCACCCGAAGCTTGCCCAAAGACGATCCGCGAAGCGCGGAACGCTCCCGGCGCGGTTCAGCTTAGCGGAGGCGGGCGTTGCATGCAACTCAGGGCAGGCCAGGATCGTCGCATAGGGTTCTGTAGGGAACGCCCTCCGTGGCGTTCCGTGAAGCTGTCGCGACGTCTCCTGGCGGCACGCGGCACGCCATCCACCAATGGCGGCCCGAATTCTTACGAATCTGGCTACGCTCAGCGCCCGCAAGCCGCACAAGACCGAAAGAGTCTCCCGAATGCGACACCACAACTTGCGCCTCGAGTTTAACCGCGCGGCGTTGGTTGGAACCCATGGCCCCTTGGAAATCTGTCCCACGGGGACGCCTTGCCATTGCGAGAATGGTATAATTGATGGTAATGCCCGCTCCGGCAGCACGTCCCTGGATGACGCAAATTGGCGGCGGTATCGAATGGGGCCACACTTACCATTTCCGCGAGCAACCCGGCGATCGAAACATAATGAACCAGAATCGTTTGATGAAACGCTGCACGTCGAACCATGCGATCCTGCTTGGCGCCGTGTTGAGTTTGTGCGTTTGCTCCCGTGCGGCGGGCTCGGAACCAACGCCGGAACAAGTCGCGTGGGTACGGAGCATTGACGAGGCATTGAAGCCGGCCCAGGAATCCGGCAAGGACGTGCTCATCAACTTTACCGGGCATGGCTGGTGCCACTATTGCACGCTGCTGGAACGAGCGGTGTTCGCCCAGCCGGAATTCGCAGCGGCTACGGAGCATTTCGTCCTCGTCGAGATCGACTTTCCATCGGCGGCGTCCGAGACGGACGAAGGTGGGAAAGTCACTTCCGACGATACCGCCGAAACCAGCAAGATAAAGCGGTATCGCGCATGGCAGTCGCAATACCTCGTGCCTGGGATGCCCACCGTCGTCGTGACCGATGCGTACGGAAAGCCCGTCGGCTACGCCGGCTACGAGAAAGGAATTACCCCGACGTCGTTTCTCAACCAAGTGGAGAAGTACCGCGCGGCACGGTTGGCTCGGGACCGCGAACTGAAAGAGGCAGACGGCAAAGCAGGCAAGGAGCGGGCCGCTCATCTCGACGCCGCCCTGGAGTGCGTGGCCCAGTATTTGGGAAGGCTGGAAGACCGCAAAGGCGACCCGCTATTGAACTGGTATCCAGACGTGGTCGCGGAGATCCGGCGATTGGACGCTGACGATGCGTTGGGCCTGCGGGGGAAGTACGACCGTCGCCGGCAAGATCTGGAATCGTTCGTCGAAGCCGAGAGGGTATTCGCTAAGCTCACCGACTTCACGCTCAAATCAGAATACAAGGAGGCGCTGGCTTATATCGAGCAGGTCTTGCCGGCGGTAAGCGATCCTAAAATGATCTGGCGCCTCGTCGGGGCAAGGGAGTTTTATTTCGAACAGGATAAGCAGCATTCCGCCGCGATCGACCATGCTCGCCGATTGCTAGCCGGTTGGGAACTGACTCGCGACCAGCGTGAATATCTGCAAGACCGCATCGCGTACAATCTGAAGAACCTTGGCCGGTGCGCGGAAGCCACGTCACAGTTCGACGAGTTGATTGAGGCCAACGACGACCGGCCGGCCCAGCAACTAAAATATCTGAACCGAAAAGCCTTTTACCTGCACCATGCGGCCGACGCCGCTGGAGACCGCACCGAGGCGATCATTGCATTTCAACGGTTCAGAGAGCGCTGTGAACTGCATTCGGAAGAGTGGCAAACAGCCACTTGGGGGTTGTCGATGCAGTTTCAGAAGTCGATGCGCTTTCGCGAAGCGCTCGCCTTGCGGGAAGAGTTGGTGGCCGTTGAAAAGACCCCAGAATGGCTGCTCGACCTGGTTGAGACCCAGATCTCGCTGGGTTTGACCGAAGAAGCGGCCCAGGGCCTGGATTCGGCCGACCGATCGATTCGGTTGATTCCGGCGGTGCGCAAAGAAGACAAAGACCGCGCCGAACGCCTGAACACGAGGCTGCGGGATCTGCGACGGAAATTGGGGCAATAGAAAAGCACGCCATTGCTGGGGATCCGCCTCAGGGAGTCGCACGCCAAGGCGCGAATCAAAAAGAAGTTCTTGGCCCTTTGCGTGAGAAAACCAAATTGCCAAAAAAGCACGCAAGCATTACAGCGCGCCGGCGACGTCGGAATCGAACACGCGGACCTGCTTCCAGGTCGGTTTGTTCTCCTCGACGAACTGGAGGTGCTTGGGCGCCGCCTGGTAGGCGTCGTGAGCGGCGCGGTCCTGGAAAACCACATGCAGGCCAACGTCCCAGTCGCGGACATTCACGGGCCGATCGAGATCGGCCAAGGCGCCGGCGGCGTAGAACACGGTGCCGGGATGGCCCGAAAGGTACTTGTGGCACGATTCGACCAGATGGCGCCGGTTCTCGGGCGTTGGTTCGCGCAAGCTGAAATAGACGTTGTGAGCGAGCATGGGTTCCTCCTATCCTTCACGCGATCCGAGAATGAGACATTCACGGTGGCTGGGGCAGAGTCTAAGCGATGCCCCGGTCGGCTATCGAGCCGGGGCATCGCTTACGCTCTGCCACCAGCCACCACTTTCTCGTGACAAAATGTCTCCTTGTCGGCCGCGTGACGCATCAATCACTTTGGCAGGGCGGCGACGCCTTGGGAAGCGAGCGCCTTGCCGTTCGACGTCGCCCGGTTCGGCGAGGGACCGATCACGGCCGCGATTTCCAGTTCGTCGAGCACTTCACGCTCCGCCAACGCGAGTGCCAGCTTGTCGAGCAAGCCGCGGTGCGCGGCCAACAAGTCGCTGGCCCGCTGGGCGGCCTCGTGCAGCATGCGTGCCACCTCCTCGTCGATCACCTGCGCCGTGTGCTCGCTGAACTCGCGCGGTTCCTGGATCTCCTTGCCCAGGAAGGGGTGCTCCTCGCTCGTGCGATAGGCCACCGGTCCGATCCGCTCGCTCATGCCCCAGTGCGTCACCATCCGCCGCGCGAGTTGCGTCGAGCGTTTCAGGTCATCCTCGGCCCCGGCGCTGTATTCGTCGAAGATCAGTTTTTCGGCCGCCCGGCCGCCCATCATGAACACCAGCCGGGCGTGCAGATCGCGCTCGCCGATATTGAGCCGGTCCTCTTCGGGCAGGAGTTGCGTCACGCCCAAGGCGCGGCCGCGGGGGATGATCGTCACCTTGTGGACGCGGTCGGCGCCGGGCACCAGCCAGGCCAACAGCGCATGCCCGGCCTCGTGGTAGGCGGTCATTTGTTTTTCCTTGTCAGTGAGGATCTCGTCGCGCTTGGCGCCCATCAGGATCTTGTCGCGCGCGACCTCGAAATCGATCTTTTCCACCGTGTCCTTTCCTTGCCGCGTGGCCCAGAGGGCCGCTTCGTTGACCAGGTTGCGAATGTCGGCCCCGGTCAGTCCCACGGTTCCGGCCGCCAATTGGTGGATGTCGACGTCGTCGGCCAGCGGCACGTCGCGGCAATGGACCTTGAAAATCGCCTCGCGACCGCGCAGGTTGGGCCGGTCGACGGTCACATGACGATCGAATCGGCCGGGACGCAAAAGCGCCGGGTCGAGCACGTCGGGGCGATTGGTGGCGGCCAGCACGATGACCGACTCGTTCGGGCTGAATCCGTCCATTTCGCTGAGGATCTGGTTCAGCGTCTGCTCGCGTTCATCGTGTCCGCCCCCCAAGCCGGCCCCGCGGACCCGTCCCACGGCGTCGATCTCGTCGATGAACAAGATGCACGGCGCGGCTTCCTTGGCTGTCTTGAACATGTCGCGCACACGGCTTGCGCCGACGCCGACGAACATCTGGATGAACTCCGAGCCGTTGATCGAGAAAAAGGGCACGCCGGCCTCGCCGGCCACGGCCTTGGCCAACAGCGTCTTGCCGGTGCCCGGCGGCCCCATCAGCAGAACCCCCTTGGGAATGCGCCCTCCCAGCCGCTGGAATTTCTCTGGATTCTTGAGGAACTCGACGACCTCGGTCAGGTCGTTCTTGACCCCTTCCAGCCCTGCCACGTCGTTGAACGTAATCCGCTGTTTGCCGTTCTCGTAGAGCTTGGCCGGGCTCTTGTTGAAGCCCGACAGGATGCCGCCCCCCATGAACTGGTCGCGGGCGCGGCGGAACATGACCCACATCAGCCCCAGAAGCAGTAGCGGCAGGGCGAAGGAGAAGAAGACGTACAGGCCGACGTTGTCGCTGACTTCGACGGCCGTGTAGTTCCCGCCGACGTATTTGAGCAACAAATCGTCGACGTTTTCCTTCGCGTAGGGGCTCGCCACGGTGTAGAACTCCTCCAACGGGGGTTCGATATCGCCGGGCTTGGCATTCGACTTGCCCGCGACTGGCTTGTCGCCGGCCGGCTTGTCGCCGTTCGACGTTTCGCCCGCCGGTTTTTCGCCCGCGGCGGGCGCCGCGGGCTTGATCTTGCCGCGGATGATTTGCCCGTCGACGACCACGTCGGCGATCCTTCCGGCTTTGAGCAATTCGACGAACTCGCCGTATTTCAACTCCTTCGAACGCGATACGCCTCGGCTGAAATAGAGCACGGCCAACAGCGCCACGGCCGTGAGGATGACGACGGCGACCGGTGGGTTGAACCGCGCACGCAAAGGCGGCGGTTGCTCCGGGGCGGGGCTTTTGTCCGCGGGTTGATTCTCCATCGACATTCCTCGATTCAAAGGCTCTTGGGTTTCACTGTGGGCGGCGCCCACCCTACGAAGTGACCGCGAACACGCTCATTCTAGCCCATCCGCCGGCGTTTGACGACCCGAGCGGCGCAAGCTGCGGGGGTCCGTGGCGGCCCACGAAACGGAAGGGATCATTTTCCCGAAAAAAGCACGCTCGTTGCGCAGCAACGAACGTGCGAAAGAAAACGGCGGCGAAGCGAAAAAAAACGGTTCATCCGGAAACTGCGTACCAAGGGCTTGAAAGAAGGGGCTCGTCCACGGAGATGCGTGGGTGGTTTTGCCACAGAACCGCGTGTGACGTCCAAACGGAGTACGGGTTCCAAGAAAGATGAAGGTTGGGTTTCACATGGATCGCTGCTGGCGAAAAGGGATGGGCGGGGCCGCGAAGACGTGAATC
>DATKSN010000246.1:0-18399 GCA_035531595.1 Pirellulales bacterium
AAGCACGGGCGACCCAAGTCGCCCGTTTTTCTTGCGCCTCAACCACCTCGCCGCGCGGGCCACCCATTCCATCCAGATTCGCCAAACCGCCGCTCAGCCAAAGTGAGACTTTGGCGGACAATTAACGTGAGACGTAGCACCGGCCGCACTACGGTATTGATCGTATCGCCTCGGGCATCTTGAGTCCATCGGCCGACTGCCACCACCCTACGAATTATCGAAACATCCCTCCACTTTCCGACTCCGACTCAAATCGAGGCGCTCGTCGGCCGATGTTGTCAAAGCCTACCGGTCACGGATGCTGGACGGTCTGCGCGGGATGTCGCACGTTCGTTGGCTCGCCAGTGCCGAGTTTGAGACTCGCGCCGAGTTTGACGGTGGTGCGTGCCATGACGCGCGGGCCCGTGGTCAGGGAGCCGATCGTCGCTCTGGTGCTCCTCCCGATCCTCGTGAGTCGTCCGTGGCAAAGTCGATACCGAATTATCCTCGGCTCTACAACGAACGGCTTCCAACGCCCACCGACAGGGTGGAGGATGCCTTCCCAGGCTTGGCCCATATCTGCCAAGCCTTTGAGCGGGCAACCGGGTGGCCGTTGCGTTACTTGGACGGCAAAGCGACTCAACACGACCTCGACCTGTTGTGGTCCGCCCCGGTCGAGCCGGGCGTCGGAACCTCTCCCGGACACATCGGAATCGAGCTGCTTGACGACGACGACGGCGAGCGCGCGCCGCGCGTGGGATCCGACGCCGCGAGCGACCTGGCCGCCGCGGTGGCCGAACTGTTGGCCGAATTGACGCGAACACGACATGCCCTGCGCCACCGCGAGGCCGACCTGGCCGCCGGCGTGCCGTTGGCGCCGCGCGGGAATTCGGAGCGACATCTGGCCGAGCGGCTGGCCGCCGTGCTCCGCGGCGGCGCCGAAGCGATCGGCTGTCACGCGGCCGCACTCTACCTGCTCGACGAGGCGACGAGCGAATTGAAGCTGCGCTCCTGCTGGAACCTGCCGGCCGAGCGCTACACGGCAGGCGCGCGGCCGCTGGGGCGCGCCAACGCCGATCTCGAAGCCCTGGCCGGCCACGCCGTGGTGCTCGACGACGCCGTTTCGTGCCAGGCGTGGAACCCGCCGGAGCCGTTCGCCGCGGCCGTGTGCGTGCCCGTCGCCAGTTCGACGACTCCGCTGGGAACGCTCTGGGTTTTCAGCCGCCAATCGCGGCCTTTCAGCGACCCGGAAGTTCACATCGCCGAGGTGGTGGCGGGACGGCTGGCCAGTGACCTGGAACGCGAGGTGCTCCTGGCCGAAGGCTGCGCGGGGGCGCGGCTCAAGCGACAATGGTCGGCCGCCGAATGTTGGCAGCAGAACCAGATTCCGCGGAACGCCCCCTTGGGCGACGATTGGGACATGGCCGGCTGGACGCAAGCTCTTGACGGCGTCGGTGGTGAATTCTACGACTGGTTCTCGCGATCCGACGACACGCTGGCCTTTGCCGTCGGCGGGGCGTTTGCCGACGGCATCGAAGCGGCGCTCGCCGCGGCCGCGCTGCGCGCCGCGCTGCGATCCCACTCGCAACACATCGCCGGGCCGCGGGAGCTGTTGGAACGGGTCAACCGCACGCTCTGGACCAGCTCGGCGAGCGAGCGGGGCGCGAGCCTGTTCTACGCCACGACGACAAGTCCCGGCCCTACGGGCCGGCAATGTTCGCCTCGCGCGGCCGGTCATCTTCGTTATGCGTCCGCGGGGCACGCCTGCGGTTACGTGCTCTCGGCCGGCGGCTGCCGCGCCCTAGGTTCGCCGACCTTGGCCTTGGGGCTCGACCCCGACGCCCAGTACGCCACGCACGACATGAGCCTCGAAGGCGGCGAGGCACTGTTAGTCGTCAGCGAAGGGGTGCGCACGTTGATCGAAGCTGAAAGTCATTTATTTGGCGATGAGCCATTGGCCCAGTCGCTCGTGGAGCACCTCGACACGTCGGCCGCCACGCTGGCCGACCTGGTCCGCGACCGGCTCGAAGCCCTGGCGGGCGCGGCTGGGCGGCACGATCGAACCGTGCTGGTCGTCAAGCGGCGCGATGGGTAACATGGTCCCGCCCAACGCCGCCCTAACCCGGATTATTCATGGTCCGCGGAGCGGCCCACGAATCGGTAGGGATCATTTTACGCAAAAAGCACGCACGTTGCGCAGCAACGCATGTGCAAAAAAAGAAACGCAGCGAAGCGAAAAAAAACGATTTCCGAATACCCCATGACGTCTTTCGCCAGCCGCGTAAGCGGCATCCAATTGCCTCCCCACCCTTTGCCTTACCCCACGCCCTTTTGGATCGCATTGGGAGGGGTTTCGGAATCGTTTTTTTTGCGCAGCGACGATGCTAGAGCGTCGTTCGCGGCTCGACGCTACGCGGAAAAAAACGCGCCAGCTCCGCACCTCGCGGCGTTCAAATGGCCAATAACCGGGGCGCTCCCACGCTCCGAAAAAACTGGCAAAACCGTACCTTTACCCGACGAAAGCAGCCGCGTGGAGGGTGCGCCTGCGCGATACGTGCGAGAAAGTCTTAAGCCGTCTAAAGCCGGGCAATCCGCCGAGACGGATTTCCTTGTCGGTACAGGTACGGTTGTGCGTCACGACACGTAGGTGTACGGTAGTTAGTTAGCTGGTTTGGGGTGGTTTTAAAATGATCCTGGAAGCTACGGGACCATGAATAATCCGGGCTAATTTCCACGAATCCGGCTACGGACCAACTGGCCTTGGTCCGTCGTAAGGCATTATGGTATAAGCTCTTTCCCACGATTGTTCAGGATGAGATACCCACCACTCCGGAGCCCCGACCATGGAAGGTTGGCAGACCCAGTTGACGGCCTCGCCCGAGAGCGAGCTTGAGCGGCAACTCCAACTGACCGTGCTCTTGCCCGCCTTCAACGAAGAACAGGCGATCGGGCGCGTGCTGGGCGAGATCGTCGAGGCGCTGGCCGATGAGCCACGGGCCTATGAAATCGTCGTGGTCGATGATGCCTCGACCGACCGCACGGCCGAGTTGGCCCAGCAGTTCGCGGCCGATTGCTGGCAGTGTCCCGTGCGGGTCGTGCGGTCGCACGAAAATCGCGGCGCCGGCGCCGCTCGCAAGTTGGGAATCCGAGCGGCGAGGGGCGAGATCGTCGTGATGCTCGATGCCGACGGCACCTATCCGGCCGCGTCGATCCCCGCGCTGTTGGCCTGGTTCCCTGGGTACGATCAGGTGAACGGCGCGCGGACCAGCGAGCAGGGTACCCTTCCCTGGCTGCGGCGGCCGACCAAGTGGTTCATCCGCAAGCTGGCCTGCTACCTGACCGGCCACCAGATCCCCGACCTGAACACGGGGTTGAAGGCGTTCAAGCGCGAGGCGATGCTCCCCTGGCTCTGGGTGGTGCCCGACGGCTTCAGTTGCGTGACGACGATGACGCTGGCCTTCTTGACCAACGGCTATGCGGTGAAGTACGTGCCCACCGAATACCGGCCGCGGATCGGCCGGAGCAAGTTTCATCCGGTCACCGACACGCTGGCGTACCTGGGCACGGTGCTGCGGATCGTACTCTACTTTCGCCCATTGAAGGTCTTTCTGCCGCTTTCGGGCCTGCTGATCGCGGCCGGCCTCGTCAAGACGATTGCCAACCGCATCACGACCGGCAGCATGCAGGAATCGGACATCGTCGTGTTGGTGGCGGGCTTCATGACCTGTATGCTGGGGTTGCTTGCGGAGGTGATCGTGGCGCACCACAGGAGATGACGGCGACGTTGAAAGCCAACGCATCCAAAGCTCGAACTGCGGACGCGGAGACGCCGACGCGCCGCGAGGGTGCCCCGCTCGAATCATCACGTCGCGGCAGCCCCGCGTCTCTTCGTCGCGTACGGGGGCGCGATCCGGCCCTCCGCCGGCTCTACCTGACCACGGCGCTGGCCTCGATTCCCCGTGTGCTCGGCGCCGCTGATCGCAATCCATACCGCATGACGTACGGCTGTTTCGACCGCGAGTTCTGGCACTATCGCACGAGCAGCTTCCCCAGCGAAATGTACCAGGAAGGGGTGCTGCCGCTGGCCCTTGTCTGGGCGTATGAAATGCCCGGCAACCGTTGGCACGGCGATCCTCGTGTGCGCGAGCTGGTCGTGGCGGGCCTGGAATTCTCGGCCCGCAGTTGCCATATGGACGGCTCCTGCGACGACTATTACCCCTTTGAACGCGCCCTTGGAGCGGCGGTCTTTTCGCTGCAAGCCGCGGCGCGGGCCTACCAACTACTCGGCCTCGATTCGCCGACGATCCGCGCCTGGCTCGAACGCCGCGCGAACTGGATCATGAATCACGACGAGTCGGGCAAGCTCGCCAATCATCACGCGCTGGCTTCCCTCGGCCTCTGGCGCGTGGCCCAAATCACGGGCCGCGCCGATTACATGAACGCCGCCGACGACGCCTTGCGCCGCGTGCTGGCCTGGCAACATCGCGAGGGGTGGTTCGATGAATATGGCGGCGCCGATCCCGGTTACCAGACAGTCACGATCGACTGCCTGGCGAAGCTGGGCGAAGTATTCGGCCGCCGCCTGCTCGACGCCCCGTTGCGCCGGGCGGTCGCGTTCGCGCGGTGGTTCCTGCACCCCGACGACAGTTTCGGCGGCGAGTACGGCAGCCGCGGAACATACCAATTTTATCCTCACGGCTTTGAGCTGCTGGCGGGTTGTAATGAACAAGCATCGCAACTGGCCGACGGCTTCCTGCGCGCGCTGGCCGCCGGGCGGCACGCCTATTTCGACGACGACCGGATGTATGTCCACCGCCTGGGAAACCTCATCGAAGCCTATCTCGACTGGTCGCCGGATTGCACGGCCGACGACGAGCGACGTGTGACGACGACGTACCTGCCTGCCGCTCGACTGCTGGTGCGGCAAAGCGGCGAGACGCGGACGATCGTTTCCGCGGCTCGTGGCGGGGTGTTCAAGCACTTCACACCCCAACAGCGTCCGACGACCGATGCCGGCCTGATCGTCGAAACCATCGACGGACGAATCGCTGTTTCGCAAAGCCACGACCTCGAGCGGGCGGTGGAATGGGACGAGGCGAACGAGATCGAGATGCGGAATTCCACGCCGACCGGCCGGCTCACGGTGGCCGGGCCGTTGCATTGGGTCCGTTTCGAGACCGTGACACCGCTCAAGCAGGCCGTGTTTCATTGGGGAATGTGGACCCTAGGCCGCTGCTGCCGTTCGCTCGCGCGGCGGTTTTTGCAGCGGCGGCTGATTACCGGACGCGACCCATGCCCGATCAGGCTGACTCGAATATTCGAGTTTGCAAGCGCGGACAGGAGTCAGGAGTCGCGGGTGATCGACCACATCGAGCTGCGAGACCGGCGGATTCGGATTCGCCGGATGAGCTTTGCGAGCGATTTGCAGGCGGCCTACGTCGCCGCGTCCGA
This sequence comes from Pirellulales bacterium, assembly GCA_035531595.1. Taxonomy (GTDB): domain Bacteria; phylum Planctomycetota; class Planctomycetia; order Pirellulales; family JAICIG01; genus DATKSN01. The sequence goes on from DATKSN010000246.1 coordinate 5,431, forward strand.
TGTTTACCAGGAATCCGTTTTGCAGCCGTGGACCGATCTGGGGCCGCATGTGGCCGAATTGAACGCTCGCCGCGAAGTGACCATCGCGCGGGAGCTGCCGACGACTCCTTGAGGGAGACGGCCTCTTCGATTAAAGTAAGAGTCGATCGGAAAACTCACCGTCATCACGCTCCGCGGACCCACCCACCGATGAACGAAGCGGCCAAGCCGAGACCGCTGCGACCGCTGCCCTATCAGCAATCGGTGCTCGACTATCTGAAGTTCGAGGATCCGGCCGTCTGGCAATGGTTCGCCGCGCGGCGTGCGAACCCCGAGCAAGCGGCGGCCGCGCGGCTCGAATTGCTGAAGTCGACCTATCGCATCGACCGGCACACGCAAGAGAGCCTCTACGCGCTGGCCGAGGAAGTCGCCGGCGAACTCGGTCTGGAGGCGCCCATCACGTTCTACCAGGCGCAACATCCGCAAGGGTTGAACGCCTGCCTGGCCGGGCTTCCAGGTGAGGCCCATCTGATTTTGAGTGGCCCGGTGACGGCGTCGCTCTCGCACGTCGAGCTCAAGGCGCTGTTGGGGCACGAGTTGGCCCACCTGCTACTCAACGAGGGGTGGGAGGGCGAACACCTTGTCGCGTCGCAGATGCTGGACGCTTTGGCCAACGACGCGGCGGCGCCCGCCTCGTACGCGGAGACCGCGCGGTTGCACGGGCTTTACGCCGAACTCTTCTGCGATCGGGGGGCGTGGTTCGTCACCCAAGATCTGGCCGCCACGATTTCGGTGCTCGTCAAGGTCTCCACCGGCCTGAGCGAGGTCCATGCCGAGAGCTACCTCCGCCAGGCGGAGGAGATTTTCAGCCAAGAGCAAGCCAAGACGGAGGGCATGACGCACCCCGAGAGCTACATCCGCGCGCGTGCGTTGGCGTTGTGGGTCGAGCAGGGCGACGGGGCCGCGGCGCAGATCGCCCGGATGCTGGAAGGCGCGCCTGAGATGGCGCAACTCGACTTGTTGCACCAGCGGCGCATGGCGGGTTTGACGCGGCGCTTGATCGACGCCCTCTTATCGCCAAAATGGTTCCAGACGCCCCGCGTGTTGGCTCACGCGCGGGGCTTCTTCGAGGAATACGCCCCGCCCGACGCGGCCGCTGCCGACGAGTCGCTCTCGAACGACGTCGCGACGCCAGGCAAGGCGTGGCAAGACTATTACGGCTACGTGCTACTCGATTTCGTCACGGTCGATCGTGATCTGGAAGAGTTGCCGTTGGCCGCGGCGCTGGTGCTCAGCCGGAGGCTGGGACTCGCCGAGCGGTTCAAGGAAATCGTGCTCAAGGAGCTGAAGCTGACCAAGAAACGGTTCAACCAGACCGACGAGCGGGCCGAGGAGTTGCTGGCACAGGGCGCGCGTTGAAATAGCCTTCAGGCGGGTCGGCGATTTTTTTCGCGCCGGATGCTTGCCCGACAAGGGCAGTTCAGGTCACAATGGTCGCCAGGCGCCGCCGACGAGGCACGGCGGCGGGAACCAGCAGGGTGGACAGGCCAATGACCAAAGCGAGTTCGCCGCCATCGGACCAAGCGCCATCGGACCAAGCGCTTTCGGACCAAGCGCTTTCGGACCAAGCACTGATGGCCTGCGTGCAGGCGGGCGAGACGGAACGCTTCGCTGAAATCGTCCGCCGCTACCAGCCGGCGTTGTTGCGCGTCGCGAGTAGCCGCCTGGGACGCCGCGATTGGGCCGAAGACGCCGTGCAGGAGACTTTCCTCGCGGCATTCAAGTCGCGGCACACTTATCGCCTCGAGTACGGCTTCCGCACCTGGCTTTGGACCATCCTCCTGAACCAATGCCGGCGTTGGGCCGGCCGGCGGGCGCGGCAGCCGTCGGTCAGTTGCTGGTCGGATGAAGCGGCCGGCGCCGAAGCTTCGGCCGTCGAGCGCGCAAGCATCGCCCGCGGCGCGCCGCTGCCGCTGGAAAAGCTACTGGCCGACGAGCGATCGGCATGGCTCGATGCGTCGCTCTCGCGGTTGCCCGCCACGCAGGCCGACGCGCTACGGCTGCGCTTCTTCGGCGGACTGAAATTCGAGGAAATCGCGGGCGCGATGCGGTGCAGTTTGTCAACGGCCAAGAACCGCGTCCGCGGGGGACTGGTGCGGATGGCCGAACTGATTCGACATTCGGAAAGTGCCTTATGATCCATTGCGACGACGTGTTCGATATCTTGACCCGTGGACCCTTTCCCACCGGCGCGGTTTCCGACGGGGCGGTCGAAAGCCACCTGAGTCGCTGCGCCGAATGCCGGCGATTGGCCGAGGCGCTGCGTCCGGCGATCGCGCTGTTCCGGGAGGCGGTGACGCCCGAGGAAAGCCAGGGGTTGCCCAGCTATGGGGGCCACTGGCGCGCCGACGCCGATGGCGGGCCGAACGGCGAATTCGACGACTCCGCTGAGCCGCTACCGCTCCCACGCCACGGCGCGGCGCCGCGGCAAATGAGGTTCTCGGCGCGGTTGTGTGCGCAGGCCGTCCCTTGGGCCGCCGCCGTGCTGGTGGGGATCGCGTTGACGATCTGGTTGCCACGCGCCGGAACATCGCCCGACGCCAGATTGACCGAGGCACGGTGGCGGCTCGACCAGACGCCGAGCCAATGGCTCTTTGAACACAACGCGCGGAAAGCGTGTTACGACGCGTCACCGCCTGTTCATTCGATCGTGGCCCGCCTGAATGGCGGGGAGCCTTCGGCGACCGTCCGTGTGGCTTGCTGCAAAGGTTGCCACGCCGACGCCAACCCGCGGGGAAACGGCTACGTCCGGGCCAATGAACTATTGGCGACCTGCGTCGCCTGCCATCAATTCTGAGGATTCTGAGGGCAATACCTGTTGCACGGGCCGTGTCGAAGCTAAAATCGCTGATCCATGCCGGATTTTCGTTTACATCCGGCGGGACGGTTATCACACTGTAATTCAACCTGCGCCTCGGGGAGTTGTCCGAAGGCCCCTGGCGCGCCCTAGCTGCGGAGAGAACCAACGATGAGGAAAATGGCTTTTGGGGTGTTGTGCATTGCGGTCTTGGCGGCGCTGTCGACGGCCGCGGCGGTGCTTGTCGGCGAGCGGGCGGCCGACGGCAACGGCCTTGCGGCCGATGACGGCTGGATCGTGCTGTTTGACGGCAAGACGCTCGACGGTTGGGAGCCGACGGAAAGCCCCAAGAACTGGACCGTCGAAGACGGCTGCATCTGCGGCACGGGGTCGCGGAGCCACCTGTTCTACATCAAGCGGGAGTTTCAGAACTTCGAGTTCAAAGCCGACGTGATGATCAACAAGGGGGGGAACTCGGGGATTTACTTCCATAGCAAGCCCGAAGCCGATTGGCCCAAGCAGGGCTACGAATCGCAAGTGAACAACACCCACGGCGACCCAGTGAAGACGGGCAGCCTGTACAACACGGTGAAGGTCTTCAAGTCGGCCGCCAAGGACGATACCTGGTGGACGCAGACGATTATCGTCAAGGGCAAGCAAATCACCGTCAAAGTGAACGACGAGACGATTTTCGAATACGACGAGCCTGAAGGCGTGACCGGCCCGCGAAAGCTGTCGAAGGGCTATTTCGCGTTCCAGGCGCACGATCCGGGCAGCAAAGTCCGCTTCCGCAATGTGAAGGTCAAGCCGGCGCCCTAGCCCGGATGATTCATGGTCCAGGGAGGAACTCGCGCACGGTGCTGTAGCGGAATTCGCAAGAATTCCGGCGTAACTCGCGTCCACGGCCTGACTTCTTGCGAAGCCAGCTACGGGACCATGAATCATCCGGGCTAGCCCGGATGATTCATGGTTCGGGGAGGAACTCGCGCACGGTGCTGTGGCGGAATTCGCAAGAATTCCGGCGTAACTCGCGTCCACGGTCTGACTTCTTGCGAAGCCAGCTACGGGACCATGACTTCTCACGAAGTCAGCTACGGGCTGATGAATAATCCGGGCTGGAGTTTGCTTGAAATCGCCGTAGATCCTGATTATCATGGCAAGTTCGGAATCTATTTCGCACACCCCAAACGAGCTTCTCCGCTTCCTGGAGCCTGACACCATGCTTCGCCACCTGCCCTATTTCGCTTGGGGATTCCTGCTTTGGTTCGCGCCGCCGGCGATGGCCCAGGAGGACGCCCTTGCTGAATTGTATGGCCAGGGCGTTCACGCCTATAACTCGGGTAACTATGTCGGAGCCTACAATCGATTGACCCGTGCGATCGACAGCGGCAGCGAAGACCCGCGTTGCCATTACTTCCGTGGCCTGAGTTACCTCAAGCTGGGGCGCGAACCGGAAGCCAAGAACGACTTCGCCACCGCGGCCGAGATCGAGATGAACGACACCGACCGTTTCTACGGCGTCAGCAAATCGTTGGAGCGAATTCAAGGCCGTGCGCGCGCGCTGTTGGAGCGATACCGCTCCGACGCCCGTTTGCGATCCTTCCAGGAGCGCGAACAGAAACGGTTCGATCGCTACCAGCGAATTCGCAAGAACGAACCGAACGTCACCGTTCAGCCCTCGCCCGATGAGGACGCGGTCGTCGCGCCCGACAAACCGAACGCCGAAGGAGAAGCGCCGGCGGACGATATGCCGGCGGATGGCGCCGAACCTGAAGGCGATGTGCCCGCCGGCGAGATGCCTGCCGAAGAACTCAAGCCGGACGGGGAGCCCAAGCCGGACGGGGAGCCCAAGCCGGACGGGGACGACGACCCGTTCGGTGACGCGAAGCCGGCCGAGGATATGCCGGCCGAGGATAGGCCGGCCGAGGACATGCCCGCCGACGAGCCGGCGGCGGACGGCGACGTACCGAAGGCCGAGAGCGACGATCCATTTGCCGACGATGCCAAGCCGGAAGGTGATATGCCCGCCGAGGAGCCGGCGGCGGATGGCGACAAGGCCAAGGGCGACGCCGACGATCCATTTGCCGACGATGCCAAGCCGGAAGACGATATGCCCGCCGACGAGCCGGCGGCGGACGGCGACAAGGCCAAGAACGACGCCGACGATGCCAAGCCGGAGAATGGGGACGCCAAACTGAAGAAAGATCCGTAGGGTGGGCACCGCCCACCATCTCAACGACGTAGGGTGGGCACCGCCCACCATCTCAACGACGTAAGGTGGGCACCGCCCACCAACCCGCCTGACGCCACGACATCCCGCCTTCCCGCCGCTCGCGCCCCACCAGGAGATTGAGCTGTCGCCATGACAAGCCGTTCGCGTCGCTATCGACTTTTTGCCGTGATCGTTCATTGCGTTCCGTTCGTATACGGGGCCATGCAAGCCGCGGCGGCCCCGCCGACGATCGGCAATCTCTCGCTACGCGGCCTGCAAGCCGGCGGCACGACCACGCTCACGATCAGCGGCGGCGACCTGCTGCCCGAGCCGAGGATCGTGATGGCAGTTCCCATCGCCCAGCAAGTGGTCAAGGAACCGGCGGCGCCGAACGAGGTGCGGATCGACGTCACCCTCGACGCCGCGACGCCGCCCGGTGTTTACCAACTCCGTCTGGCCACAGCCCAGGGAATTTCCGCGCCGCTGGCGGTCGCGATCGATCGCTTGCCGGAGCTTCCTTTCGCCGCCGAGGTGGCGAGCCTGCCCGCCGCCTTGAACGGCAGCTTGCAGGGGGCCGCGGTCCTGCGCACGTCGTTCACCGGCATGAAGGGGCGGCAGGTGGTCATCGACCTCGAGGCGCGGCGGCTCGGCGTCGATACCAACGCGGTGCTGCACTTGCTCGACGCTCGCAACGTGCAGTTGGCCTATTCCTACTCGGTCGTCGCTTTGGCCGGCGATCCGCGGATCGTGGCCACGCTGCCGGTCGACGGGCGTTACACGGTCGAGCTGCACGACCTGCAATACCGCGGCGCCGCGCCGGGCACGTTTCGATTGAAGCTCGGCGCGTTGCACTACGCCGACCTGCCCTTTCCGTTGGGCGTCCAGCGCGGCACGAAGGCCCTGCTCGGCTTCGTGTCATCGAATCTTCCGGCCGAGGCGCGTGTCGAGTCGGCCGATGTGCCGCTGGCCGGCGTGGCCCCCGCCCCCTGGCCGGCCGACGAGTTGCTCACGGGCGCGCGTCCCAGGCTGATCTACAGCGACTACGACGAACTGGTCGAAACCGCCATGGCGCCGGGCGAGTTGCGGAAGGTGACGCCGCCGGTGGGCGTGAGCGGACGGCTTGCCCTGCCGCGCGAGGAAGACCGCTACCAGCTTGCCGTGACGCCCGGACAATCGCTTCGGTTCGACGTACTGGCGGCGAGGCTCGGTTCGCCTTTGGACGGCGTCGTATCGGTTCGCAATGCCGCGGGCGCCGAACTGGCCGGCAACGACGACCGGCCGGGCACCTCGGACCCAGGGCTTGACTTCGCGGTGCCCGCGGGTGTCGATACGCTCGTCGTCGCGATCTCGGAGCGAACCGGCCGCGGGGGGCCCGAATTCGTCTACCGGCTGGGGATCACGGCGCTGGGCCGGCCCGACTTCAGCCTGACGCTTTTCGCCGACCGCCAGACGCTGCCCCGCGGCGGCGCGGCCGTGGCCCGCGTGCGCGCCAACCGGGCGGGCTATAACGGGCCGATCAAGCTTTCGATCGCCGGCTTACCCGCCGGCGTGACACTGACCGGCGATGAAATCCCGGCCGGAGCGACCGATACCTTGCTCTCGCTTTTGCCGGGCGACCAGGTGATGGCTCCGCTCTTGACCACGTTGGTCGGCGCGAGCACCGAGGCGAACACGTCGATTCAGCGGCTGGCCCAAACGGCGGAAACGCCCGCGTCGAAGCCCCAGCCGTGGCTGCGCGGCGAATGGGCGCTGGCCGGCGCCCAGCCGCTTCCGTTGGCGGTCGCATGGGGCCCGGCGTCGGCCGACCTGAAGCTGCCTTTGGGCGCGGGCATGCCCGCCGAAATTCAACTGCTGCGCGCCGCCGGCGTGGCGGGCGCCGTGAAGCTGTCGCTTTTGAGCAGTCAGATCATTCCGAAAAAGACCATCAAAGAGAACAACGTCGACAAGCAAGTGGACGATCTCGACCGGGCGCTGCGGCTCGACGGCGCGCCCGTGATCGCCGCGGAGCAAACGGCCGGCACGGCGACGTTGCTCGTGCCCGGCGACCTGCCGAACATTCCCTACGACGTGGCGATCCAGGCCGACCTGCTGGCCGCCGACGGCGCGACCGTGGTGGCCAGCGCCGTCACTCCGGCCCGCCGGGTGGTCACGGCGCAACCCTTGACGATCGAGTTGGCGGGTGAAGCCAAGGTCGAGGCCAAGGCCGGCTCGGGCGAAAGCGGCAAGCTGACGGGCAAGCTCGCGCGGCTGGGGGTGTTCAAGCAGCCGGTGGTTGTCACGCTGGAGGGCTTGCCGCCGGAGTTGCCGCCGCCGGAAATCGCCTTGGCGCCGGAACAGAACGAGTTCGTCCTGCCGGTGGCTTTTCCGTTCGGGTCGCCGCAAGGGGCGATCGCCAACATTTCGCTGGTGGCCGTAAGTCGACTCAATCCGCCCGTGGTGGTGAAGTCGAACGCGATTCCGGTGGCGGTCACCGTCGTGGCGGGCGGCCCGCCGCCGGCGCTTTATAAGCTGTTCGAGGACGAACCGCATTTCCTGTCGCTTTTGACGGAAGGGAGCGGGCAGGCCACGCTCGACGCGGCCGACCGCTATGCGGGCACGGCCGCGCTGCGGGTAACGCCCGATCAGAAGTTCCGTTTGAAGCTGCCCGGCTTGGGCGTGAAGATCGTCGAGAAGCCCGGCGACGGCGAGTACCGTTTTCTCCGCTTCGCGTGGAAGAAGCGTGGCGGGGCGAACATTCTGTTCCAGCTTGCCGCCAACGGCGCCTTCGGGCCGGCCGTGGGCGGCGCCGGCCCGAGCTTTCGTTACGAGGCGGGGCCGAGTCCCAACGGATTCAAAGCGGCGGCCCTCAAGCTCGACGACAAGCTCCCCGACGGCTGGGTGATCGTGACGCGCGACCTGTTCGCCGACTTCGGCCCGTTTTCGCTCGACGGACTGGCCTTCACGGCCGGCGACGGCGAAGCCGCGCTGTTCGACCACATCTACCTCGCCCGCACCACGGATGATTTGAAGGGTTGCCCGGAACCCGTGAAGCCCTGATCGAGGGCCGGTGTCACACTACGACAGTCCCGAAGGGACGGCATAGCTTATACTGCACGCGGCCGAGAATGAGACGTTCACGGTGGCTGGGGCAGAGCCTAAGCGATGCCCCGGTCGCTATGTAGCCGGGGCATCGCTTAATCTCTGCCACCAGCCACCACCTTCTCGTGACAAAATGTCTCATTCTTGGCCGCGTGCAGTATAGCCTGGGGCGTAATGCAAGAATCCGATACGTATCTGATGATTCTCGACGAGGGCAAGGAAAAACAGGCGAAGAAGGACATCCTGCTCGTCGGTGAGGAAGCGGTCATAGGCCCGGCATTCATGCCGGGTACAAATCGTGCCGACCCGGCGTGTCACGGGCTTCTTCGTAAGAGGCCAGGGGCTTGCCCCCTGGAGTTTCACGTTGGTTTCTAAATCGAATGCGGCCGCATCCCCACCGTCCGTGTCGCCCCGCCGGCTGCCTCTGGCAGCCGGCGGGGCGACACGGCGAAAAGACAGGTAATCAGGGGAGCCTGCGTGGGTAGATACGAGCGTGAAACTCCAGGGGGCAAGCCCCTGGCCTCTTTACAAGATGTGTGGAACAACGAGGGCTGTCGCCCCAGGAACGACGCCTGGATGATATGTCGTCCAGCCCCGAAGGGGCGACAGGGAGCGTTAAACCGCCTCCGGTGTCGCCCCTTCGGGGCTTTACGACGGGAGGCGCTCACCTTTCCTGGGGCTTACGCCGGCTTACGCCCCGGGCTAGACTCTGTCGCCGCTTCGCGGCTGGAAATCTCCGCCATGCATCCGCGCTCGTCGCGTGTCGGCGTCACGTAAGTCAATGCCTTCCTCCCCGTCAGCCGCCGCATCAGCGACTCGATCGCGTTGACTGAGCGAAAAACTTGAGCCTCGTGCGCCCGACAGCCCTGGAATTCAACCGCCGAGCGGGCCGCGCGGAGATTTCGGCCCACGCGTTTGATTCTCACCGCGTTTGATTCTCACCGCCACGCGCGCTATGCTGGTGTGAACCCATCTCAACCGGCGCGGCACGGTTGGCACGGGTTGGCCGCCGCGGCGGTTCCATCGGTGTTCGGGGCCAGGGGTGTTGGAAAACTCGCCGGATTTCATGGAGAGTCGGAGTGGGACGAATTCAACCGGCTACTGGCCACCAAGCGATACGAAGAGGTAAAGAAAATGCGAGCATCGTCGTATGAACTAGGCCGGCGGGAAGGCCATCGCGAGCTACTGCGAGAACTGTTGGAACAACGTTTTGGCCCGCTCAGCAAGCCGGTGCGGCAACGCCTGCAATCTCTTCCGACGGAGCGGCTGGAAACCCTGTTCAAGAAGGGGCTTCGAGCCCAGTCACTCGGCGAACTCGGGCTGGAAGACGATCGATGACAATGGCCAGCCCCCTTCACCACAGGATGAATCCTTTGCTTTCTGGCTCGGGCGAGTTGGCCAGCCCGCGGCGTACCGCATGAGGCGCAGCCGATGCTTGGCGGTAGGTCCGAAAACAAGGGTCGGACGACCGGCATACGGAATGAATTGGCGCTTCGGCAAGCCGCTGGGTTGGTTTGACACATTACGATAAATCAACTTCCAGTTTCCGGCCGAGTGCTTCCGCCCATTTGTGCAGTGTCGCCAGTGTGGGGTTCAGCACCTTGCCCGTTTCCAAGCGGCACAGCGCCGGCGGGTCGATCCCCATCCGCGTGGCCACCTCGGCCAGCGTCAATCCCTGGCCTTCACGTATAGCCTTGAACCTCGCCAGCAGGCTCAGAATCGCCGCGAAACTCTGCCGATTGATGGCACCCTCCGGCCGTCGGCGAACCGGGTTCGTAGCGTGCTGGCGGCGCGTGGCGCGTTCCTCGGCCCGTTGCTCGGCCGTGCGGTTTGGCTTGATCGGTGGCTTCATGACATCACTTCCAAGGCTCAGGTACGTCGTCTGGATCGTCCCAATCGATCAGGGCGTCACGTAGGTCCATACATTTTCCCGGGCAACCACCGATTTGTATTCTAGCACAATTCCACCAAAACGGAAGTGGAAACCACGAAATCAAGGCCAGCTTGCCAAACAAGCCCCCGCGACCACGACCACGCCAGCGCCGCGAGCAACACGGCCAGGCAGCCCGCCGACGAGCGGCGGCGGCGCGTCTTGAACAGGTCTTCGATGCCGAACGTCGTGCGGCGGCCCGCGTCCGTAGCTGGACTCGCAAGAATTCAGGCCATCGTAGCTGGGGTTCGTCAACCAACCCCAGCCCCGCGGCGCCTTGAGCCCCAGGTTGTGCCGGACGAACCGCTTCCACGACGTCCGCGCCGCGATCCGCTTCCGTAGCGACGGTATGCGAAAACCCGGGGCGAAAAAGCTGCGACGGATCTCAGAACTTTGGTTCGACTCCCGCTTGCTTGCACAACTGGTTGGCGGTGATTCGGTCAAGCATGCGGTGGCGCTTAACTGGGATCGTCCTTTCCCCATTGGTGTAAATCGCGTGTTTCTTGCCTTCGCGCAGCAGACCGAACCCGTTTTCCTGGAGGTACTTGACCAGTTCACGGCGTTTCACGGACATCGTATAGCTCAACGGGAATCTGTTCGATAAGCGATCCTCCCAGAGGGATCTCCTTGTCCTGCTCGCGATAGGCTACGATCATTTCCCGGAGAGCATCATGAAGAAATTCTCGGCAGTCATCCAAGCTTCGCCCCTCGGTGACCACTTCAGGCCATTCGACCAACTGACCCATATAGCCCGACGAGATTCTCGTGTACTTGGCTGTGTACGTTTGCAGCATTCGATTCCTCCTGGCTCCTGGGCGGCGGATCATACGTCACGGTAGCGAGTTTACCACGACGAGCCCCCCCCATGCTAGAATGGCCGCTCCGGGTGCCCCCCTACGACGCCAGACAAGCCCCCGCGACCACCACGAGCGCCAGCGCCGCGAGCAACACGACTAGGCAGCCCGCCGACGAACGGCGGCGGCGCGTCTTGAAAAGGTCTTCGATGCCGAACGTCGTGCGGCGATCCGCGTACCGTAGCTGGATTCGCAAGAATTCAGGCCGCCGTAGCTGGATTCGCAAGAATTCAGGCCGCCGTAGCTGGATTCGCAAGAATTCAGGCCGCCGTAGCTGGATTCGCAAGAATTCAGGCCATCGTAGCTGGATTCGCAAGAATTCAGGCCGCCGTAGCTGGATTCGCAAGAATTCAGGCCGCCGTCGCTGGATTCGCAAGAATTCAGGCCATCGTCGCTGGGTTCGTCAGCCAGCCCCAGCCCCGCGGCGCCTTGAGCTTCAGGTTGTGCCGGACGAACCGCTTCCACGACGTCCGCGCCGCGATCCGCTTCCGTAGCGACGGTATGCGAAAACCCCATTTCATGGTTTGGCTCCAAGGCGAGCCGCGGCCCGTGTTCAAAGTTGCGGCAGGGCGGAATGGCCGCGACTCGCCGTTTTGCGCAGGCAAGAGTTGGACGGCACCCCGGTTTGGGATATAATGTGGGCAGGTTTGGGGCCGGTCGGCTTATCGAAAAAGGTGTCCAATGACGCACATCGTCGTCGACGCGGCAGAGGCCGCATTGATCGCGCAGTCCGATGGTGGCTTACAGGTCCGCGATCCGCATGGGAAGCTCATCGGGTTCGTGACGCCCGCGCCACCAGAGCACGAGGTGGAACGTATGATGGCGAGGTTCGATGAAGGACCGGACGGCCCACTTCGTTCGACTGCCGAAGTGCTGGAGCGGCTGCGCGCCTTGGACCAGCCATGAGCCGATACACCGTTGTCTGGTGGCCGCGCGCCGAGGCTGACCTGGCGGAGATTTGGACGACGACCAAGGATCGTGCCTCGGTCTCCGCGGCGGCCAATCAGATCGATCAGCGCCTCGCGCGGAAACCTCGCGTTTGGGGACAGCAACTGCGCGACTCGCGGTTCCGTGCGGAGATCGGCACCTTGCGGGTCTATTACCGGGTTTCCGATGATGACCGGCGAGTGGAAGTCGTCGGCATCGCGGAAATCCACGAAGATGACTAATCCAAGGCCGGACACCAGCCTTGCGGTCGAAGGGTGGGGAACCACGAACGACACGAAATCAAGGCCAATCAAGGCCACCTTGCCACGCAAGCCCCTGCGACCACGACCAGTGAGACCAGCGCGAGCAACACGGCCAAGCAGCCCGCCGACGAACGGCGGCGGCGCGTCTTGAACAGGTCTTCGATGCCGAACGTCGTTCGGCGATAGATCCGGTTGTAAAGGGCTTTCTTGGGGTTCGTCAGCCAGCCCCAGCCCCGCGGCGCCTTGAGGCCCAGATTGTGCCGCACGAACCGCTTCCACGACGTCCGCGCCGCGATCCGCTTCCGCAGCGACGGTATGCGAAAACCAAATTTCATGCGCGGGCTCCAAGGTGTCGACTTCACAGCCAAATGGCGAAGGGCTTCGCCGGCGCGCTCGATTGAGGCGGCGTGTTGGGCGACATCTTCCAGCGTGACCAACGGAGGTAGGCCGGTCAATATCAGCGGGGCCGAAAAACCGGGCGTCGTGGGCCCGATGGCCCTGGAACCGAGCCGCGGCGGCCGCCCAGAAGTTTCGCTCGCGCGTTTGATTTTCACGGCCGTGCGCCCTATGCTGGCGCCAACCAACCGCTGTTCGACCACTACCATGTGCCGGTGCAGACCGTCATTGTCTTGCTGCGCCCGGCGGCGGCGCACCCGAACTTGAACGGCGGCATCCGCTACGCGCCGCGACCGGGACGTGGTAAGATGTTGATGGGGCTGCCGCGTGAGGCGTGATGTGGCTGCAAGGATCTTTCGAGGAGTTCGTGTGATGCAAGAATCCGATACGTATCTGATGATTCTCGACGAGGGCAAGGAAAAACAGGCGAAGAAGGACATCCTGCTCGTCGGTGAGGAACGGCTTGGCCCGGC
>DATKSN010000247.1:0-29045 GCA_035531595.1 Pirellulales bacterium
TACCCCGCCCCGTAAACCCCGCCCTTGGACGTATGTCTTGAACCCCGCCCCGTTTACGTCGAGGCGTTGAAAGTGGGATGAAATCGCCACTTCGGCCACTGAGCGAGGGAGTTCTCCGGCCAAAATCGGAGAGACGTAGCAGTAGGTAAACGATTCGGTAGCAGGCCAAAATGGCCAAACTATGTACAAATTAATAAAGGTGCTGAAATGACCAGAGACGTAACACTTGACATCTCGGAAGCCAGGCGGCAGTTCACCAAGCTGGACGAGCGACTGCGCGAGGATCGGGTAATCTGGGTCACTAGGCGCAACAAAAGGGCGTTTGCCGTTGTGGATACCGAACTGTTGCAGACGGTCCTGGAGACAATCGAGATCCTTTCCGATCCCGATACGTGTAAGATGCTCCAGCAGAGCCTACAGGACATCAGGGCTGGACGGCTGCACGATCACGAGAATGTCAAAAGTGAGCTGTGGTAATGAATGTAAGGGTTTCGATCCAATGGACAACGACAGCCAAAGATGCGTTGAAGAATCTCCCTACGAAGGTTCGTCGCGGACTGCTTTCCAAAGCCGATGAGCTAACGGAGTGTGGTGATCCAAGGGATCGCTGAAAGGACTACTCCAAAACTATTACACGATCGTTTTCAGCCGATATCGGGCCATATTCCGCGTTGATGAAGAGATTATCGCCGACGGCGAAAAGCTCTTGCACCTGAAGGTGCTCTTCGTAGCGGCTGGCATTCGCAAGGAGCACGACAAGAAAGATATCTATCGTGTTGCCGAGAAGCTCGTCAGGCTGGTGCTGGATGACGACGAAGTGCAGTGACCTTCGGCAGCCCGGCGCCGCCCCGCATTGTGACCTTTCACTCGTTTCGCTATAATCGGCCATTCATGGACCCCGGCATCGCACGCCGCCCATAAGAGGAGATCGCGCCACGCTCACCGCACGTGTTGGCATCGGACACGATACGCACCGGCTCGCGCCCGGCGGGCCACTCCGCTTGGGAGGGGTGGACGTGCCCCACGACCAGGAGTTGGTCGGGCATAGCGATGCCGATGTGCTGTTGCACGCGGTGACCGACGCGCTGTTGGGCGCCGCCGCCCTGGGCGACATCGGTGAACTGTTTCCCGACACGGAGGCGGCCAACCGCGGCCGCGATTCGGCCGAAATGCTCTCCCTGGCCCTGGCCAAGGTGGCCGAGGCCGGCTATGGCATCGTCAACATCGACGCCATCGTGTTCGCCGAGCGACCCAAGCTCTCGGCGTACAAATCGGCCATTCGCCAACGCATGGCCGAGGTGCTGGGGCTGGACGTCGACCGCGTCGGGCTGAAGGCCAAGACCGGTGAACGCGTCGGTCCGGTGGGACGGCAGGAAGCGATCAGTGCCGAGGCGGTCGTGTTGCTGGAAAAAATGTCCGAGTAGGGGCGGACCCATGCCGATCCGAATCTACAACACGTTGTCGAAGACCAAAGAACCCTTCGAGCCGGTCACGCCCGGCAAGGTGGGCATCTATCTGTGCGGCCCGACGGTCTACAAGCCCAGCCACATCGGTCACATGGTCGGCCCCGTGATCTTCGACGCGATCAAGCGGCACCTGGTCTATTCAGGCTACCAGGTGACGCTGGTGATCAACATCACCGACGTCGACGATAAGCTGATCGCCGAGTCGCGGCGGCGGGCGATCTCGATGGCGGCCGTGGCCGACGAAATGACCGCCGACTACCATCGCAACCTGGAGGCGATGGGCGTCGACACGGTCGATCACTTTCCCAAGGCGACCGACCACATCGGCGCCATCGTCGAGTTCACCCAGACGCTGATCGACGGCGGGTTCGCCTACGTGGCCGAAGGCGACGTGTTCTTCGAAGTCGGCCGCGATCCCGAATACGGCAAGCTCAGCCGCCGCGACGTGACGGCGCTGCAAGGCGAAGGGGGCGGCGCCGCCGAACGCAAACGCTCCGCCGCCGACTTCGCCCTTTGGAAAGGGGCCAAGCCCGGCGAGCCCTGCTGGCCCAGCCCCTGGGGATCCGGCCGGCCCGGCTGGCACATCGAGTGCTCGGCAATGAGCCGCCGCTTGCTGGGCGAGACGTTCGACATCCACGGCGGCGGGCTCGACCTCGTCTTCCCGCACCACGAAAACGAAATCGCCCAGAGCGAGTGCCGACACGGCAAGCCGCAAGCCAAGTACTGGCTGCACAACGGCCTGATGCAAGCCTCCCACGAGGTCGGCAAAGTCGGTGGCCGCCACACACGCGAACTGGCCGCCGGAGAGCCGGCTGAGGGCGATGTGGCCGCCGGAGAGCCAGCCGCCGGAGATCAGGCCGCGCAAGAACAGGGAAAGATGGGCAAATCGAAGGGGGCAAGCGCCTTCCGCGACCTATTGGCCAAGTACCAGGGCGAGACGATCCGTTTCTTCCTGCTCTCGACGCACTACCGCAGGCCGATCGACTACAGCGAGGAGCGGATCGACGAGGTCGAAAAGGGACTCGACACGTTCTACCGTTTCTTCCATCGCTACGAACGCGTGACCGGCGAAAGTTTTCACGCCATCGAGCCGGCCCGCACCCGCCAGGCCGGCGACATCGTGCCGGGTCAGGTTCTGATTGAAGAACAGGCGCCCATCGAGCGGCAAGTCAACGAATTCCGGCGGCAGTTCCTCGACGTGATGGACGACGACTTCAACACGGGCGGAGCGATCGGCGTGCTGTTTGAACTGGTCCGGGCGCTGAACAAATTCGTCGACGAGGCCGGACTGGAAACGGCCGGCAAAACCGGCTCGGCTGAAGCGGCCAGCCTACGGCTGGGGGCGGCCACGCTGCGCGAACTGGCCGCCATCCTGGGTCTCTTCCGCAGGCCGGTCAAGGCGCCAGCAGTCGCCGGCTTCGACGACCTGGTCGGCAAGTTGATGGCGTTGGTGATCGACGTCCGCGCCGAAGCCCGCAAAAGCAAGAATTTCGCGATGGCCGACCAGATCCGCAAGGGACTTGCGGCGTTGGGGATCACGCTCGAAGACCGGCCGACGGGCACGGAGTGGACGAGGCGGAAACAATGACCAATGACCAACTCCGCATTCTGGGCGTCGACCCCGGCCTGAACACGACGGGCTATGGCGTGTTGGAGGTGGCGGCCGGCGGACCGCGTTTGTGTGAGGCGGGCGTGGTCCGCGGCCGAACGCGCGACTCGCTGACCGCGCGCGTGGCCGAAATCCACGCCGGTGTGACCGACGTGATCGCCCACCTCAAGCCCTGCGCCATGGCCCTGGAGCAACTGTACGGCCACTACCAGCGCCCGCGGACCTCGATCTTGATGGGGCACGCCCGCGGCGTGATCTGCCTGGCCGCGGCCCAGGCGGGGATTCCCGTGGTCCACTACGGCGCCACGCAAGTCAAGAAAATCCTGACCGGCAACGGCCGCGCCGGCAAAGCCCAGGTGCAGCGGGCCGTGCGGCGCGAGCTCGGGCTGAAGATCCTGCCCGAACCGCCCGACGTCGCCGACGCGCTGGCGATCGCACTGTGCCACTATTACTTGCAGCCCGAGTGGTCGGCGCTGGCCAGAAGGCGACGCGCATGAGACGGTCAACTCGGTGGGGAACGCCCTCCGTGGCGTTCCACGCCCCGCCCGATGACGTCGTACCCGCTTCACGGAACGCCACGGAGGGCGTTCCCTACAGAACCCAACGCGGCGATCCTTGCCTTGACGCGGGCCGTTGATGACAAGACGGCGTTATTTCGTCGCGGTGGCGCGGGTCCGGCGCGCCTGCTCGATCCGCCGCAATTGCGGGATCAATGTCTGCCGGGTCAATCGCTCGCTCAACGTGCCGGCCCCCTCGTCGAGCACATGATAGGAATCGAAGATATCTTCGTCGGCAAGCCAGTCGCGGGCGTCGACGATCGTGGCCGCGTACTCGTCGCGGATCTGGTCGAGCAGCGCATACGTCTCCGATTCCGTCGCGGTCGCCTTGCCCGACCGGAACGCCTCCTCGACCGGCGGCAATATCAGCAGTAGGGCAATCCCCTCGCCCCGGCAGGTTGCGGCCAGTCGCGTCAAAGCCCCGCGGCACACGTCGCTGACGCGGCCCACGGTCAATCCGCGCGTTAATTCCCTGCGAGTGGTTTCCAACGCCCGGCGGCGAAAGTCCGAGTCGAAGCCTTGCGCATCGAATCGTTCCCAGCCTGCCGGATCGAACGTCTTGAACCAGGGACCGAAGCTTTCTTTCGCCACCATCGTGCGGCAGATCGAGTACAGGATCGCTTCGCGGTGGGTATGGCAGGGGATCCACCGCCCCCGCCACCACTGGGAGCATAGCGCCTCGCCGTCTTCCAGGTAATCCGCCAACAGCGGCAACTCCCGCTGCCAGAGGTGATCGGCCGGAAACATCGCCAGGTCGAGCGGATGCGTCATGAACGAGGGCGAAACCTCGACCAACAGCAGTTCGGGGCGCACTCCATCGGCCAACAGCCGGCGCAGCACGACCAACTCGGCCACCGACGACGCGCCGGGCAGGCCGAAATTGTAGACGGTCGCCGGCACGTCCCCGGCGTCGGCAAGCCGTTTTTGGACCAGCGCGGCGTTGAAGCCGTTGAGCGTCCGCGAACTGCCCAGCATCACCAGGCGCGGTCGATCGGGCGCGGCCGCGATCAGGCGACGTAGTTGGCACAGCTTGTCGCCGTACCACGGGTCGCGCATGCACGGCCACCACGTCAAGAGACCGACGGCCAGCACGATCTGTACCCCGGCGAACGCCCCCGCTCCCCAGGCGAGCGCCGCGGCGGGCCGCGCCGGACGACGGTGGCTTAAAATGCGCATACGGGCCATCGCCTGTCGTCGATCCTGGTTTCGGGGGGGCGGATCGTAATGGCCGGAACCGAACGGGTCAAGAGACGAAATTAGGGATCCCTGCCCGCGGCTTTACTTCACGCGGCCGACAATGAGACATTTTGCCACGGGAAAGCGGTGGCTGGTGGCAGAGCGTAAGCGATGCCCCGGCTGGCCGCGTGCAGCGGCGAAATCGTTCAATGACTTTGAATTTCGACCGCCATCTGGTAGCTTCAATCGCACGAGGGTGGACAGCGATCGCCGGGTCTTGGCGTTGCAACGGACTATGGACGAATGACGAGGGACATCTCGGGAGATTGCAGGCATGAATATTCTATTGGCCTCCAGCGAGGTCGTGCCGTTTGCCAAGACCGGCGGCCTGGCCGACGTGCTGGGCGCCCTGCCCATCGAATTGGCGCGCCTGGGCCATCGTCCCGTCGTGATCATGCCGGCTTTTCGGTGCGTTTGGAATTGCGGCCAGCCGATCGAGCCGACCGGCGTTGACCTTTCGATCCACATCGGCAGCAAAACCGTGGAAGGCAGCCTGCTGCGAAGCCGGCTGCCCGGCAGCGACGTGCCGGTCTTTCTGGTGCAACAGGACGACTACTTCCTGCGCGACGAATTGTATGGAATTGACGGCGGCGACTTCGTCGATAACTGCGAACGGTTCGTCTTCTTCAGCCGCTCGGTGCTGGAGGCGATCAAGCTGTTGCGCCTGGATGTCGACGTGTTGCACTGCCACGACTGGCAAGCCGGTCTCGCGCCGGCCTATCTGAAGACCGAGTACAAGGGGGTGCCCGGCTACGAACAGATCGTCTCGCTGTTCACGATCCACAACCTGGCCTACCAAGGGACGTTCTGGCACTGGGACATGTTGCTCACCGGTCTCGATTGGAAGTATTTCAACTGGCACCAGATGGAGTTCTACGGCAAGCTGAACCTGATGAAGACGGGTTTGGTGTTCGCCGACGCGTTGAACACCGTCAGCCCGCGCTACGCCGACGAGATTCAAAGCGCGCCTTTGGGCTGCGGCCTGGAGGGAGTCTTGCAGCAGCGTCGCGAAGTGCTGTCGGGCATCATCAACGGCGTCGACTACACGCTTTGGGATCCGGCGACCGATCGCCACCTGGCGAAGAACTACGATGCCGCCAGCGTGGCCGAAGGCAAGGCCGCGTGCAAAGCGGCCTTGCAGGCCGAACTGGGTTTGCCCCTGCGACCTCGCGCGCCGCTGGTCGGATTGGTGGGCCGCTTGGTCGACCAGAAGGGCCTTGATCTGGTGTCGGGCGTCATTCAGGAATGGGCGCGCTCGCACGATGCGCAATGGGCGGTCTTGGGGACCGGCGAGCCTAAATACCACCAGTTCTTCGCGAACCTGGCGGAACGCTCGCCGCAAAAGGTCGCGGCGAGGCTGGCGTACGCCGATCCCTTGGCCCACCGGATCGAGGCGGGGGCCGACCTGTTCCTGATGCCCAGCCGCTACGAGCCGTGCGGCCTGAATCAGCTTTACAGTTTGAAGTATGGCACGGTGCCGGTGGTGCGCGCCACCGGCGGACTGGCCGATACGATCACCGATTGCACGCGCGAAACCTTGGCCGCACGCGCGGCGACCGGCTTCAGCTTCCGCGAATATGAGGCGCGGGCGTTGGCCGAGGCCCTGAGCCGCGCCTGCGAAGCCTACGCCCAGCCCGATGTCTGGTCGCAACTGGTCGATACCGGCATGCGTCAGGATTGGTCGTGGGCGCGCAGCGCTCGCCAATACGTCGATTTGTACAACGCCACGATGGCCCGCGTCCGTAACGGACGTGAATTCACGCCATCCGGTACTTCTTCCGCGCCACCCATTCCACCGTGAGCAACAACACGATCGCCAGGTACAACAGCGGCGCGTCCCAGACCTCGTCGCGATGCACCAGCGGCTTGGAGATCAGCTTGGTATGAAAAGCGCCGGCGACCTGGTCCTTTTCGGTAAGAGCGAAAACCCGGCCATCCGGACCCGAAGCGTGGGCGATTTCCTCCAGCGTGGGCCGGTCGAGCGTGGGGTTGTCGCGCTCGGCGCGGGGTGGCTCGACGCTGAAACGCAGCGTGGCCTTGCGCGTGGCGTCGTCCGGATCGGCCAACACGGCCGGCGCGACGTGGGCGATGTAAGCGCCGGCCCGCGGGGCGACGAAGGTGGCCTCGAACTTGCCCGGCTCTTCCGGCAGCGGCTCGAAATCCAACGGCAAGTCGGAATCGCCGCCCCAATCGACGCTTCCGCGCAGCTCGCTGACGGCCGACGTGGGGTCGGAGGCGTCGAGCACTTCGGCCCAAATCGTTACCTTGTCGCCCACTCGGTAGGCGCTCTTGTCGATCGAGAGCCTGAACGGGTCGCGTCCCAGCACCTTGCTGCGCCCCACCCGGTCGATGAGCCTGGCCCAGAAGCCGTCGTAATACTCCTCGTGCAGGTAGCGCCAGCGATACGTGCTGTCGAAGCCGAGAAACACGGTTCGGCCGGGTCCGTAAAGCTGTGTGGCCATGAGCACATGCCGGCCGAACTGGTTTCGCATTCGCGGATCGCCATGGCGGGCAAGCACCGTCGCGCCGTTCTTGGCGCGCGTTACCGGGAAGTGCCAGAACATGCCCGGCAGGCTGGCCAGAACCTCGCGGTTGCGGCTCGACTCCGGGGCGAACTGAAAGATCGGATCGGCGGACCCTTCGGGCGACAGCTCCAGCGTCCAGGTCTCGCGCGAACTGAGCCGCACGTCGGCCGCCGACTGGTACAAGCCGGGGTCGCGCACGACCGGTAGCATCTTGAGCCACGAGTTTTCGCTGCCGCCGCTGCCCAACAGCGCGCCGTCGCCCGCCTGAGGGCTGAACAATCGCTGCGAGTTGAGCTCGCCGGCGATGTAAATCAGGCCGCCGCCGGCGTTGCCCACGAACTGGGTGAGCAGGTCGGGCCAGGCCGGGCCGAGGTTCCGCATGTCGGGGTCGAAAAGAATCACCACGTCGAAGTGGTCCAACTCCTTCTGGTTCGCCGGCAGGCGGCGGATGGGGCGGTGGCCGACGTGTTCATAGCCCTGCTCGGCGTTCTGCAGCCAGGAGGCGAATTCCAAGGCCGTGTCGCGCAACAGGGCGTTGCGCATGAACTGCACCTCGGGCGAGGGATACCCGGCGATCAGAATCACCCGGATGCCTTGGCGCACGACGCGGATCGAAACGGTGTCGGCGTTGTCGTCCTCGTAAAGCTCCACCCCGACGTCGCCGACCTCGGCTCGATAGACGAACTTGCCGACCGCCTCGGGCGTGATCTTGAACGTGACGCTCTTGAGCACGGCGTCCTCGCCCAGCAGCACCTGTTCGCGACCGATCTCTTTCCAGGAGCCGTCGTCGAGTTGTTGTTCGAGCGTGACGCCGGCGGTGGCATCCTTCAGCCCCTGAGCCTCGACCAGGACGCCGATTTCCGCCGGGTCGCGGATGAAGATCTCCTTGTCGGCGTTGATGCCGGCCAGCTTGACGTTGCGCGGCGCTTCGGGCGTGGCGGCGGCCAAGGCGACGATGGGAGTCTTCTGTTCGCCGGCCACGGCGGCGGCGTCGCGCGGATCGAGGCCCGAGTTCGAGCGGCCGTCGGTCACCAGCAGGATTCCGGCCAGATCCTGGCCGCGGTGCGCCGCCAGAACGCCCGCCAGCGCGTCGCCGATGCCGGTCGAAGCGCCGCGCGCGGCCAGTCCGTCGAGGGCCGCCTCGGACGCCAGTGGCGTGAGCTTGCCGTCGAAGCCGTAGAGCGAAACGATACGGCCGTCGCTGATCTCGCCCAACAGGTCGCCGACGACGCGCTGCGACAATTGCAGCCGGCTGAGCTTGCGCAAGGTCGCCACGTCCGGCTCGCCGTCGGCCGTTTTGAGGTCCAGCCGCTGGGCCGCCTCGCGGGCGGTCGAGTCGTCGGAATAGGGATCGGCCAGCGACATGCTCTCGGAGGTGTCCACCAGCACCAACAGGTGCGACGGAACCTGCTCCGAGCGGGTGAATTCGACCACCAATTCGAGCAGCATGAACGCCATGCAGACGATGATCGCCAGCCGCAGCCCGCTGAGCACTATGCGCGCCGGCCACGAGAGCGAGCGGCCCTCGAGACGGTAGAGATACCAGACGCCAGCGACGGCCACGACCCCGGCGGCCACCGCCGCCACGGCCCACAGCCCTTCGGGCCTGGCCTGCGCGTCCAGGCGCCACTGGGTATCGGCGCCGCTCACCCAGTCGGGCGCGGCCTTGATGCCGAGCAGCCAATTGAAGAAGGAGTTCACCTCTGCCTCCCCGTCCAAGTCGCAAAGCACGACTCGGCGACCAAAAGGCCCAACAACGTCATCGCCAGCCGCCGCCAGATTTCCAGCCCGCGGACGGCGATCGGCGTATCGCCGTCGGACACGGCCGAAATCACCTCCGGCTCGAACCCGCCCCAGAGCGAACGCAGCTCGTCGGCCGAGATCCGTTGCAAACCGCTTTCGATACCGTCGGGATTCACCGCGAAGAGCGCGGTCCGCGCCGTCGAAGGGGCCGCTTGCCAGGCGAGCTTGTAAAGACCTGCCCGGCGCGTGTCGTCATAGACCAGAACCTGCGGGGCCGCGTGTACCGGGGGGCTTGCGCCGCCCGCTCGTCCGCCGGACATGTCTTCCTCGACGCGCACCGGCCGCGGCTTCTCGGCCTCGGGCGCTTCGACGGTCGGCGGCGCCGCGCCGACACGCTCGCTGGCCGGTAGCGGCAGCCGCAGTTCTTCGCCGGCGGTCAACGCCCGCGCGCCCGAGTCGGCGCGGGCGATCGCCTTCGCCGCCTCGCGCACCGCGAGCACGTAACTCGGCTCGGTGGGCCAGTCGCTCCAGAGCTTGTCGGCCGTCACGGTCCAGAGCAACACCGTGCCCTCGCCGAACGTCTTCTCAAGCACGGCGGGGGCCGAGTCGGTGCTGTTCCAGCGGGCCAGCACGCGCACGCCGGGCGGCGCGTCGTCGGCCGGACGCGCCTGGAAGAACTTGCGGACCTTGATCGGTTCGAGCACCGTGGGGCTGACTTGCAACAGGCCGTCGAGTGGTCCGGGCACGCCCTCCTCGACCAGGATGCCGGAGAATTCCTCGTCAACCACCGTCTCCAACGGGGCGGGCAACAGGCCCTGACCATCGCGATAGAGCAACTGGTTGTAGTTCGTGGGGTCGATCTGTTCGCCGACGAAGATCATTAGGCCGGTGCCCGACTTGACCCACCGCCCGAGCTTGTCGGCCTGTTCGGGCGTGAGGCCGGCCACGTTGCACAAGGCCACCATGTCGGGCTGGCCCGTGGGGAGCGTGGCCCATTCCGAGTCGGTGACCACCTGCACCTGGAACGCGTCGGCGTCGCCCACGCCCAACGACAACGCCAAGCCGAGAAAATCGGCCTCGCCCGCCAAAGGCTCGCTCGACGGCTCCCCATCGACCAACAGCAACTGCACTTGCTCCCGCGCCTGGCACACGCCCCAGCGGCGGTTGTCGGCCGCCAACTCGTCGGAAGGCAACTCGAATTCGACGTGGTGCGAGCCCGCCTCTTGAAACGTGGAGTTCAGCGGCACGCGCACCGTTTCGCCCGGCCCGATGGCCGGCATCCGCACCACCGTGGGCTTGCCGTCGACCGACCATTGGGCGTCGATCTCAGCCAGCTCGTGGTCGGTGTCGTTGCGCACGACCGCTTCCCAGCGAACCGGGTTGGCGATCATCGCCAATCGGTCGATTTGCTTGAGATCGACCAGGGCCGCGTTGTTCGTTTTCAGGCTGCCGACGTCGAAGATCCGCATCCGCAGTTGCTTG
Source organism: Pirellulales bacterium (assembly GCA_035531595.1). GTDB lineage: Bacteria > Planctomycetota > Planctomycetia > Pirellulales > JAICIG01 > DATKSN01. The sequence goes on from DATKSN010000247.1 coordinate 10,619, forward strand.
CCGGCCCAGCGATTTCCCAAAGGACGAACCGTGTCGTCCCAGCCGGCGCGGCGCAGGTCGGTGATCAGGGTCAATTCCTGGATCGGGAAAGCGCCGGTCTCGATCAGCTCGTCGACCGCGGCGAAGACCGGCTCCCAGGCGACGTGCGCGTCGGAGGGATGGGCCGCGGCCACGAGTTGCGCGATTTCGTCGGGGTTTTCCAGCTCGACCTCGCGCACCAGCGGCGCCCCCGGACGCGAAGCCAGGACCAGCGTGAAGCGGTCCTTGGGTCCGATGCTTTCGATCACCTTGGCCGCCACCTCCTTGACCCGTTCCCACGCCGACCGGCCGCCGTCGCGGTAGTCCATACCCAGCGAATCGTCGATCAGCAGAATCTGGCTCGCGCGGCTATTGCCTCCCAGCCAGTTGCCCAGCCCCACGGCGTGCATCGTCGGACGCGCGACGAGGAAGAACAAGAGCAGGATGGCGAACGTCCGCAGCAACAAGAGCAACAACTGCTCCAAGCGGATTCGCCGCCGGTTGCGCTGGATCGAGAGCTTGAGATAGTGCATCGGCGCCCAATCGACGCGGCGGAACCGCCGGCGAAAGAGCAGATGGATGATGATCGGGATGCTGGCCAGCCCCAGCCCCCACAAGGCCGCTGAATTGAGAAAGGAAATGTCAATGGGCATGGGTCATCCCTCGAAGGAACCTGCTCATGAATGCTTTTGCCTCCCCGACGTGGGCTGCAGCTTCTCCAGCGCGTGCAGGTAGTGGCTCAGGGCGTCGCCCAGATCCTGGTCGGTGCGCAGCAGCAGGTAGTCGATCCCCCGACCGCCGCAGGTACTCTGGACGCCTTCGATGAACTGCTCCATCGCCTTGCGGTAGGCGTTGCGAAAGGCCCACGGCTCGGCGAACAACTCCTCGCTCCCCTCGATGTCGTGGAACAGCACGAGATCCTTGAACGGCAGTTCCAACTCGTCGACGTCGAGCACATGCAGCACCATGATCTCCTGCCCGCGGTACTGCAATCGAGAGAGGCCGTCGTAGAATGATTCGAGATCGGTCAAGAGGTCGGAGACGATCACGATCAGTCCCCGCTTCTTCAGCTTTTCGGCCAGCGTCTTCAAGACCGGGCCAAGCTGGGTTTCCCGATCCGGTCGCGCGCTTTCCAGCTCGCCGATGATCCGCACCAGTTGGGCCTGGGTGGCGGCCGGCGGCACGAGCGTGCGCTCTTGGCTGTCGAACAAGGCTAAACCCACCGGGTCTTGTTGCTCGATCAACAAGGTGGCCAGCGACGCGGCCACGGTGGCCGCGTAGTCGAACTTGGTCAAGGGTCCGGAGCCGTAGCGCATCGAGGCGCTGGCGTCGAGCACGATCGTGCAGCGCAGGTTACTCTCTTCCTCGTACTGCTTGATGTAATAGCGGTCGGTGCGGCCGAACACGCGCCAATCGAGCCGGCGCAGGTCGTCGCCCGGCGAGTACTCGCGGTACTCGGCGAACTCGACGTTGAAGCCGTGGAACGGACTGCGGTGCTGGCCTGAAATCGTCCCCTCGACGACGTGCCTCGCTCGAAAGGTGATTCCGGCGATCTTGGCCAGGACTTCAGGATCGGAATACTTGGGTGACTTGGCCATACACAGCGATTAGAAGCGAGACGGCGCCGGGAATCAAGCAAATTCCAGGGAGGGATCCGCGCGCCCCGTGTACACTCCGCCGACGTACAGCTACAATTGGTGGTACGGGTTGCCATGTTCGACGAAATGGACGAGGGAACGGCGATCTTCAAATGCGCGAATGACGTGCCGGTGGGGGGCAGCCGGTTCGTGACCTTCGACGGGCTGCCCAGCGACCATTATCTTTGGCTCACCGGAATGGGGCGCCGGTTGATGTTGGGCGAAGTTCAACCCACCGCTGAGCCGCCGCAACGACGCTGAGCCGCCGCAACGACGCCACGGGAAAAGCCATGAAAATTCTCGGCGTCAACGGCGGAGCTTGCTCAAGTCTTCCTTCGGGACCGGATCGCCGGGGCGAACGGTGTTATTGCCCGCCGGCGGTTGCAAGCGGCTCAGTCGCGCTTCGGCGGGCTGGGCGGCGAACCAGTCGCGCGCGGCCTGCCGCGCGAAGTTCCAGCCATCGAGGCCCATGGCGGGCGTCACATGAAGCAAGTTCCGGTTGATGATCGTCGAAAGCCTCGCGACGGCCGTGTCGCAATAGCGGCACTGTTGGGCGCCGGCGGCCCGATGGAACCCCTCCTGCTCCAAGAGCGGGCGCAGAAAGGGGACACGGTTGGATGTGAAACGATTCGTCACGCCGGCCACCAGCGAGTCGAAGCGCTCGGGCGAAACGCGTGGCAACTCGGCGTCGGCGAGCAGTTCCAGCAGCCGGCCCTGCTGGTTCGGGTCGCCGAAGTCGGCGATGAGGGCCGCCGCCGCCGCCCAATCGGCCGCCCGCGCGTCGGGCCGTTCAAGGCAGGCCGCCGCCGCAAGACCGGCGCGCGCCGCAAGCGCGTCGCCGGGCTCGTCGAGCAGACGCTCGGCCAAGGGTAAGGCAAACGGACTAGCCTGGTCGAGATCATCGCCCAACGCGCGGTTGACACGGTTTTCGATTCCATTCCGACGGCGCTCGGCGCGCAGACGGCGGATCAAGGCGTCGTAGTCGGCCGGCGCTTCGCAAGCCAGAACGTCGCGCCAATGGCGGCCCAGCGCGTCCCACTCGCTTGCCGTCGGACGCGCGCGCGGCAAATAGGTGCGCAGATTGTGCTCTTGCAGCCGTACCGGCGGCCCGAATTTGAAGGCGTACATTTCCGCCAACGCCCGATCGACCGGCCAGCGGTCGTATTCCAGCCGGAACAACGCGGCCAGCGTGCCCGTGCGGTGCCGGCCTCCTTGGCAATGAACCGCCACCGGCCAATGGGCCGGGTCGTCCATGAGTTCGAAGAACTCCTCGAATTGCCAGGGCGTCAGCCAGGGCCAATAATTCTCGTCGCCCATCGGCCACCGCACGCCGCGCGCGCCGAGCTGCGACACGTACTGCGATTCGCGGCCGCCGTCCGAGTGGCCCAGGTCGCACAGTCCACGGCGCAATCGAAAATCGTAAAGCTGCACGCTCACGACCGTCTTGACGCCGCAATGCCGCACGAGATAACGCATGCCGAACTCCGACGGTTGCGCGACGCGGTAGAAAACGCCCGCGCGGACCACCTGGAACCGTTTGAGGTGGTAGTGCCAAAAGGCGAAGTAGCACGCCAACACCGTCGCGGCGACGAGCAAGATCGCCAGCGCGCGGCGCCGGACGGAGCGGACAGGCGGGTGTTCGTGGCGTCTTGTCATGACGTGCGGCAGGCTTTCAATCAACAGGGGATGGGGCGCGGAACTTAGCACAATGTCGCATGGGCAGTCAACGTCGAACGGCCCGCCGCGCTCATCGCGGTCATCCCCGATTGCGCAAAACCCGGCACACGTACCCGACCAACGCCAAGGCCCCGACGGCGGCGAGGATCGTCTTGAATTGCTCGAGGCGCGTCTGGCCGGCGAATTGGCGGAAGTTGAACGAATCCGGCTCCCACGCCCCTCCGGGCTCCGCCGGCGCCTCGCCGAAAGCTTCCTGCCGAGGGGGCAACGTCCGCAACGGAGTCGGCCTCGCTGACCGCTCGGCGTCCGAACCCGCGCCCACCGTGGCCTGGCTTTCCAGGATCGCCGCTGGGCGAGACGCCAAAAAGGCTGAATAGTCCGTGTTCGACTCGGCGGCCAACGCCGATGCTTGCGGGGGGCTTCCGGGTTGTGCGGCAAGGTGGCCGGTCGCCGCCGCGGCCGGCGCGCCGGCGGCGGGCACCACCGACGCCAGGAATTGCCGCACGCGGCCGCAATAGCTGCCGGCCGTGCGGCCATGTCCCTCGCCGAACAACACACCGGCCAGTTCTCCCTGGTTGTTGAAGATCGGTCCACCCGAGTCGCCCTGCCGCGCCGAGGCCGCCAATTCGACCATTTCCATCGGATGGCTCCTGCCTGGGGCGACGTATTGCGTGCATGCTCCAGCCACCTGCCGGTACGGTCCACCGCCATAGCCGGCAATCGACAGCTTCTCGCCGGGTCGCGGCGCCCGCGGCGCCAGCGGCACGGGGACGACACTCGGCTTCCAGATCGCCAACGCCGCCAGATCCCAGTCGCGATCGACCTTGACCACCTGGGCGGCGGAGCGAAAACCATCGGGAAAGACCACTGTGGGGGGGCCGGCCGCATCGCAGACGACATGCCAGTTGGTAACAACCAGGCCATATTCGCCACACACGTCGACAAGCGTACCCGAACCGTAGGATGTGCTGCCTCGTTCCGGCACGATTACCCGTACCACCGCAGGGTGCGGACGCATGGTAGGCGCCGCTCGCGCGGGCCAATCGGCGACCGACGATCGTGCCACGGTCGCGGCCATGAGCAGTGCGGCGAGAGCCGGCAATCGCTTCACGTCATGCTTACCTTGCCGTAGTGTGGCGCCGGGCCTCGTTCTTGAGAATGAGGCGCAACAGCTCCTGGCGAAGCTTTTCCAGTTCGTCTTGGGGCTTGGGAGCAACCGTCGTGGTAGACAAGTCAATAGGCATATAGGTGGTTTCGGAAATTGACGCAACCTTGCATGAAACGCCGCACGTTGAGCAATAACCCTTGCCCAGTTTGCCACATGAAAGCGGTGGCTGGATTATTCATGGTCCCGTAGCTGGCTTCGCAAGAAGTCAGGCCGTGGACGCGAGTTACGCCAGAATTCTTGCGAATTCTGGCTCGCCATGGATCGCTGGGGTGGCTGGCGGCAGAGCCTAAGCGATGCCACGGCTCCCAAGGAACATCCCCGGCGTTCCGAACCGATGGCGGCTGACGCGTGCGTGGGACGGGTGGTTAGGTATAACCATGGGATGGTGTAATCGCAAAAAAATGCGCATCACGGCCGGACACTATGTCCGGATCTGTTGCGCGCGGCGGCCAAACGCTGGTTATACTGCACGCGGCCGGGAATGACACATTCGCAAGTCTGCACACCAACGCGCAGCGCAAGCAAGGCCAGTCGTTACGCTCCTTGCTTGCGCTGCGGGTTAGTGTCGGAAGCCGGCCGCGTGCGGTATAGTGTCGGAGCAGGCCCATTCACGGTGGCTGGGGCAGAGCCTAAAAGCGATGCCCCGGTCGATTATCTGGCCGGGGCATCGCTTACGCTCTGCCACCAGCCACCACTTTTTCGTGGCAAAATGTCTCATTCTCGACCTCATGCGGTATAGATAGATTTTTTTCCGCTCGCCCTATTGATTGCCTGCTCGCAAGTTCCTACAATAGCCTTTAGAAGTTGAGAATGCGTCTCAATTCCATCTAGGAGGTTTTCTGTGACGGAACTGGCCTACGAACTAATCCCCCTTGGTCAAATGGCGGCGGGCTGCTGTGCCACAGTCGCTGCGGTTTTGGGTATGGCGGAGCAAGTGCATCGCTTGCACGAGCTTGGTCTCCGCGATGGGGCGCCGATCGAAATGCTCCGGCCAGGCAGCCCTTGTATTGTGCGATTGGGTGGCCATAAGCTCTGTTTTCGCGCCGACGAACTACTCAGCGTACTGGTCAAACCGGGTGTTCTGGTCAAACAGAGTGTTCTGGTCAAACAGAGTACTATGATGAAACAGGGGATTGCAGTTTGAACCGTCTGGCCGACGTCTCGCTGGGAGCCAAGGCCGTGGTACGCGGCGTAACGGGGGGCGACGACGTGAGTTTGCGGCTCTTGGAAATGGGTCTCACGCCGGGCGTCGAGGTTCGACTCGTGGGCAGGGCGCCTTTGGGGGATCCACTTGAATTGGAAGTGCGCGGCTATCGACTGAGCGTGCGAAAAAGTGAAGCCGCCCGGGTGGAGGTCGAGTTGATCGCGTAGCCCCGTGAAGCAGTGTTGGGCAATCACGGGCTTCTTCGTCAGAGGCCCGGGGGCAAGCCCCTGGCCTCTTGAAAGATGTGTAGAACAACGAGGGCTGCCCTGGGCTATCGAATTTGGCCCCGTTGGGGCCGTTGTCGATGCCGTAAACTACCGGCGTGAAACGACTGACACAAGCGACTCTCGCCATGTCCGACACGGCTTCCGAGACATCATTCACGGTGGCCTTGCTCGGCAACCCGAATACCGGCAAATCGACGCTATTCAACGGCCTGGCGGGCGTGCGGCAGCGGGTGGGCAATTATCCTGGCGTGACCGTCGAGAAGAAAGTCGGCCATCTCGCCCACGAAGGCCGTCACTACGCGCTGGTCGATCTGCCGGGCACTTACAGCCTGGCCCCGCGTTCGCCCGACGAAATGGTGGCCGTCGACGTGCTCCTGGGCCGCCGCGGCGACACGCCTCCGCCCGACGTCGTCCTTTCGATCGTGGATGCCAGCAACCTGGAGCGTAATCTCTACCTGCTCAGCCAGGTACTCGAACTCGGACTGCCGACCGTCGTGGCGCTGAACATGACCGACGTGGCCCAGCAGCGTGGCATCGCGATCGACGTGGCCAGGTTGTCGGCACAGCTTGGCGTGCCCGTGGTCGAAGTGCAGGCCCATCGCCGGCGCGGGTTGGCTGAATTGAAGACGGCGCTGGCCTACGCGGTGGGAGGTGCCGCTCGCGCGCCGACGAGTCCGTTTCCCGAAGCGTTTCAGCGGGAGGTCGATCGCCTGGCGGCGCACTGGGCCGAGCGCGCGACGGGGGGCGCGGCGGCATTGCCCCGCTATCTTGTCGAACGTCTCCTATTGGATACGGCGGGCTACCTGACGGCGCAACTGCTCGACGCCGGCCATGAAGATCCGGTCGAGTTGCTCGACGCGGCCCGTGGGCGCCTGGCCGTGGCCGGTTGCGCGGTGCCGGCCGTCGAGGCCCTGGCCCGCTACGAATGGGTCGCCAAGGTGCTTGAGGGCGTGATCACGCGCCCTGCCAGCCGGGCGGTGACGATCAGCGACCGTATCGACTGGGCCCTCACGCACCGGCTGTGGGGCACGCTGTTTTTCCTGTTGATGATGGTGCTGGTGTTCCAATCGGTGTTCCGCGTGGCGGCCTTGCCGATGGAGTGGATCGAAGCCGCGCAAGGGGCGGTGGGCGATTGGACCTCAGCCCACATGAGCGAGGGGGCGTTGCGAAGCCTGCTGGTCAAGGGCCTGATCGACGGCGTGGGCGGGGTGATCATTTTCCTGCCCCAGATCATGATTCTTTTCCTCTTCATCGCGGTGCTCGAGGACTGCGGCTACATGGCCCGCGCCGCCTACCTGATGGACCGCTTGATGGTCAAAGTCGGCTTGAGCGGCAAATCGTTCATCCCGCTGTTGTCGTCGTTCGCTTGCGCCATACCGGGCGTGATGGCGACGCGGGTGATCGAGAACCGCCGCGACCGACTGACGACGATCCTGGTGGCGCCGTTGATGAGTTGCAGCGCGAGGCTGCCGGTCTATACGCTTTTGATCGCCGCGTTCATCCCCGACCGATCGTACGCAGGCGGCCTGTTGGGCTTGCAAGGTTTGACGATGACAACCATGTACCTGGTGGGGATTGTCACGGCGATGTTCGTGGCCCTGTTACTGAAGAAGTCGCTTTTGCGCGGTCCGACACCGCCGTTCGTGATGGAACTGCCCAGCTACAAATGGCCTTCGCCGGCCACCGTCGTGTACCGCATGGTCGAGCGGGGCTGGTCGTTCATCCGCCGGGCCGGCACGCTGGTGGTTGCCGTGTCGGTGCTGGTATGGGCGGCGCTTTACTATCCGCACGACGCCCAGGTTGTCGAAGGCCCGTTTCGCGAACGTCTTAACGACATCGAAGCCGAATTGGCACAAGGGGGCGACGGCGACCCTCGCCGCGACGGTCTCCGCCGCGACGTTCTCCGCCGCGACGTTCTCCGCCGCGAACAGGCCAGGCTGCGAAACGAAATCCTGGGAGCCTACAACCGCCAGAGTTACCTGGGACGGCTGGGCCGCGCGATCGAGCCGGCGGTACGCCCGCTCGGCTGGGACTGGCGCATCGGCTGCGCCGTGATCGCCTCGTTTCCGGCCCGCGAAGTGGTGGTTGCCACACTGGGAATCATTTACAATTTAGGGGAGGACGTTACCCTGGAAGACGAGCAGGCGCGTGGCCAATTGGTGGCCGCGTTGACACACGCCACCTGGGAGGACGACGTCAACCGGCCGGTGTTCAACGTGCCCGTGGCGCTGTCGATCATGGTGTTTTTCGCCCTGTGCGCGCAGTGCGCGTCGACGCTGGTGGTGATCAAGCGTGAAACGAATAGTTGGGGCTGGCCCGCGTTCACTTTCGTCTATATGACGGCGTTGGCCTACGTCGCTGCGCTAATCACGTACCAGGTGGGGATGTGGTGTGCGACATGAACTTCGACTCGCAAGACCTGGCGGCGCTGGCAATCGTCGCCCTGGCGTGCGGTTACCTGCTGCGGCAGGGGTGGCGACTCGCGCGCCGCGAGCAGCCGCCTGGCGGCTGCGGCGGTGGTTGCGCGAAATGCCCGAGCGGCGGGGCGGAGAAGCCGACTGTCGTGGCGGCCCACGAATCAGGCAGGATCATTTTTACGCCCAAAGCACGCACGTTGCGCAGCAACGGGCGTGCGAAAGAGAACGGCGGCGAAGCGAAAAAAAACGATCTCCGAGAACCCCATGACGTCTGAGCGAGCCGCGAAAGCGGCATCCAATTGCCGCCGCACCCTTCACCTTACCCCACGCACCTTTGGATCGCTTGGGAGGGGTTTCGGGATCGTCGCGGCGCCGCGACTTGTCGCCCCGGTAGAGCAAGTTCTTGTACTCATCGGTCGAGCGGTCGCTATGGTTCGGCATTGAGCGCCACCTCGACCGAACTTTGGATGGACAGGGGCGAACGCGGCGCGTGCATGGCGTTGGCGTCGAACAGCGTCACGCGTCGAGCCCGAGTTGTTCGAGCGAGGCCGCCGACAGCAGCGCGCGCCCCAACTCCGTCAGCCGTTCGGCCGGCCAATTCGCCAACCGCGCTTGCGCCGCCGGCGATAACGGACCGAAGCGGGTTTCGAGCTGCTCGCCCAGCAGCTTCCGCTGCCCTATCTCCACTCCCTTCAGTTCCCCGCGCTGTTCTCCGCGCTGTTCCCCGCGCTGCTCCCCGCGCTGTTCCACATGATCCAACAGACCCATGCTCATTGATTGCACTCCTGAATCTGGATGATTCCGTAAAAACGCCTCGAGTTCTCCTCGCCGATTGTCGTCGTCCAGCGGCAGATAAGCGCTGACGCACTCGCACAACAACGTCTTGCGGTAGTCGTTTTCGGGGCAGTGTACCAACCGCACGAGCGCCTCGCCCGCCAAGGCTATTCTCCGCTCTTTGCTCACTCGCATCAAGGCCGCGAGCATGGCAAAGAATGCCGAGCCATTCTACAGTCTTTCCGCTGGGGTTGAAGCTCCTGGGGACGCTGGGCGGCTTGTCCGCCCCCGGCGGCTACGGTGGGTTGGTATATCCATGGGAAGGCGACACTAACCCGCAGCGCAAGCAAGGCGACACTAACCCGCAGCGCAAGCAAGGCACGCGACTACTCGGACGCTCCGCCGTGCCGCAACGACAAATAGAGATGGAAATCAGGCGACGACCCACGGATAGCGTGGCAATCCCACGGATGAAGAACGAAATCGTAAACGCCGCAAGCCATCCGTGGGATTGCCAAGCCATCCGTGGGTATTTTTTTTTCCCATGTCGGCGGCGGTCAGAAACGAGGCCATTATGGCGGCCGAGCACCACGCAAATCAAACATGCCAATTGGCATGTTTGGACTTGCCTTATTGGTAATGACTTACGCACGGCTGACCCCTCTGCGGTGGGGGCATCCTCGCGTTGAACCGGGCCGTTCCCGACAACGCCACGAACTGCCCGAACCGGCCGAGGACAAGACGACCGGCTAAGCGGCGTAGTCTCTTCCGTAAGATCGAGCGAACTCCGGAGGAACTTGCTCTGCCAGACCGACCAGCAGGCGCAGGAGGCGCTGCGATTGGTTCAGCAGGTGCTGGAGGGCGAACTGGGACTTCAGTTAAGTCCCGAAAAGACGAAGATCACGACCTACGGGAAAGGGTGCGATTTCCTGGGGTTTCATCTTTCGTCTCGCTCTCGGCGCATGCGGGACAAATCCGTGCGGAAATTCAAGGCCAAGGTACGGGGAATTACCGAACGTCATCGAAATTTGGACCAAACGACGATCGTGAAACTGAACCAGGTGATTCGGGGAACGGCAAATTACTTCGCCACCGAGTTTTCGGCTTGCCGCTGGACGTTCCAAAAATTTGACTCGTGGGTTCGCATGAGAGTGCGCGCCATGAAGCTCAAACGGAAGAACTACAACGACAACCGGAAGCTGCGATTGGGGTACTTTCGCCGCCGCCTGGGGTTGCTGTCCCTGGAAGAATTTTGTACGTACCGAGATGAACATGGTCAAGCACGCCGCGTGATTCCTCGTCATGGGGCAACTTCGGTTGGGGTCGCCCGGTGAGAGACCCTCACGCCGGTAAATGTGGGGAATCGACCCCACTGCGACAACGGGGAGGGAGTGGCCGGCTTACCCCGGCCTCTCCCTTACCCGCTGCGGGGTTGGTTGGGGGGCGCCGTTGTTTCCAGGGCTGCGCCCTTCGCTGTGGAATCGCGCCCCGCTGTGGCTGGACGGGGCGATGCAACAACCGGCGCCCACGACCGCGAACTTGTCAACTCAAGAGCAGCTTCAGATCGTCGGCCGTAAGGCTGCTGATCAGGCTGTTGTCGGCCGAGATGATCGCCTCGGCCAGCTTCCGCTTGTCGCCTTGCAGTTGCAAGATCTTCTCCTCGACCGTATCGCGCGCGATCAGCCGGTAGGCGAACACGCGCCGCTCCTGCCCGATGCGGTGCGCGCGGTCGACGGCCTGGGCCTCGACGGCCGGGTTCCACCAGGGATCGAGGATGAACACGTAGTCGGCCGCGGTCAGGTTCAAGCCCACGCCGCCCGCCTTGAGGCTGATCAGGAACACCTGGCAATCGGCGTCGGTCTGGAACCGTTCGACTCGTTGCTTGCGGTCGCGCGTACTGCCGTCGAGGTATTCGTAGATGATGCCGTGGCGATCGAATTCCTCGCGCACCAGCGACAACAGGCTGGTGAACTGCGAAAAGACCAGCGCCTTGTGCCCCTCTCGCAGCACCTCGCGCAACTGCTCCATCAGCGTTTCGAGCTTGGCACTGGGGAGTTTGCGATTCGATTTGTCGATCAAGGCCGGATGGCAGGCCGCTTGCCGCAGCCGCAACAGCGCTTCGAGCACCTGGATCTTCGATTTCTGCAAGCCGTCGCTGGCGATCTTCTTGGTCAACAGATCGCGGTAGTGCTGCCGCAACTCGTCGTAAAGCTTGCGCTGCTTGCCGTCGAGTTCGCAGTACAGCGTCTGCTCGGTTTTTTCGGGCAACTCGCTGAGCACCTGCTCCTTGGTGCGGCGGAGCATGAACGGGCGCAGCGCCTTGGCGAGCCGTTGCAGGTCGCCGGACTCGCGCCCGCGCCCTCCCGCGAACCGCTTGAGGGTCGCCGATCGGCCGAGCATGCCGGGATTGAGGAACTCGAACAGCGACCAGAGCTCGCCCAAGTGGTTCTCGATCGGCGTGCCCGTCATGGCCAGCCGGTGCCGCGCCGAAAGCAGCCGGCAGGCCTTGGCCGCCTGCGAGGCCGAATTCTTGACCGCTTGCGACTCGTCGAGGATCGCGTAATCGAAAGGCATGTCCTTGAGTACGCCCGCGTCGCGGCGCAGGGTGCCGTAGGTGGTCACGATCAGGTCGTAGCGGTCGAACTCCTCGCGCCGCGCGATGCGCTCCAAGCCGGTGTAATCGAGCACGCGGAGTTGCGGAGCGAAACGGGCCGCTTCCTCGATCCAGTTGTGGACCAGGCTCCGCGGCACGACCACCAGCGACGGCAACTTCGGCCGGCCTTCTTCCGCGGGCGCGGCGCGGCGCGATTCCAGGAAGGCCAACACCTGGATCGTCTTGCCCAGGCCCATGTCGTCGGCCAGGCAGCCGCCAAAACCGAACTCGGCCAGGAAATCGAGCCAGCCCAGCCCTTCGCGCTGATAATCGCGCAGCGTACCCACGAAGCCGGCCGGCGCCACGCCGGGCTTCACGCCCTCGAACGAGCGCAGGCGGTCGCGGACGCGCTCGAACGCGGCGTCGACGTCGACGTTCGGCTGGGCCTCGAGCCAAGCGTCCAACAAGAGCGCCTGCGAATACGCGAAGCGCAGCTTGCCCTCCTCGGCCGTTCCCATTTCGGCCAGCGGCGCGTAGCGCTTGAGCCATTCCTCGGGCAGCATGCCATGCGTGCCGTCGCCCAGCCGCACGTACTGCTCGCCGCGCCGCGCGGCCGCCAGCAGTTCGGGCAGGCCGACCGTCTCGCCGCCGAAATCGACCTGGGCGTCGAGCTCGAACCAATCGACGCCGGACGACACGCTCAGCCTGAAATCGCCCGCGCGGCGCAACAGCTTCCCCTCGGCCTCGACTTCCCAGCCGGCCGTCGTCAGCGCGGCGACGACCTTGGGCAACTGTTTGCGCGCCAGCCTGGCGTCACAGCGGTGAGCATCATAGCTGGCGGGACGCTTCAGCCCCAGTTCGAAGACCTGCGCCAGGGCCAGTTGCTCGCGGGCCAGGTCGCGGCGCACGATGCGCCGCTGTTTGGCATCGACGAAAACCGTGTGGTTGTCGTCGGCGTCGGCCTCGTGGTCGTCGTAACGGAACGTGACCTTTCCTTCCAGCGCCGACGTCGGGCCGCCGTACTGCGGCGCTTTGATGACGATCCGCGGCCGCGGCTCGACGTCGATCTGCTCCCATCGCAATTCGGTCGGGAGATCCAGCGGCGGCAGGCCGGGCATTTTCCATAATTGCTCGATGAACTGGTCCTGCTGCTCCGTGGGGACGGCGATCTCACCGGGCTTTTCCAGCGCGGAGATCCAATTCCGCGGCACGTTGGGATCGAGCCGCGCCGCCGTGTCGTCGAATAAGATCAGACCATCGATGAGCAGCCGCGCCGAGCGGGCGTCGGCCAGGGTATCGCCGCGAAAAAGCACCCCCGACAGGATCCATCCTTGTTGGGTTTTGGCGGGAAGAATCCGCAATTTGAACTGCCAAGGCGGCCCGTCATCCCAGCGGAAAACCCGCGTCGCGTCGGTGACTTGCGCGTAACGGTTGCCGCTCGTCCAGCCGCATCGCCCCGTGGCGCAGAGGCGGGGCAACGCCACGACGGCCATGGCCGCCGTCAGGCACACGCGGCACGGCTTCGCCGAGGAGTCATGACCGTAATAGATCGGAGTGTAATCGTCCTCCGTCTTGCTCCCCAAGAGCAGCGTGAGCAACTCGCGGTCGGTCGGGTCGGGCAACGACGCGGCCTCGCCGCCGTCGATCCTGAGCAGCTTCATCGCGCCCGGCTCGCCGTTGAGCCTCGTCTCGCGCTGGCAGATCTCGATGATCAGCAGCCCGCGATTGCGGCTGGCCTCGATGTTGACCCGATACCAGATCTCCCGAGCGCGCGCGGTCGACCGCGCGGGGGAGTCGGGCGACTTCCAGCGCGACGAGTTCAGTGCCTGCTCGACGCCGAGCAACTGTTGCCGCCACTGCGGACGCGGGGGCGGGGGCGGCGGCGTCCTGGGCCAACCCACGGCCGGCACGGAGATGCTGATCGGTTGCGCGGCGGCCATGCCGCGTATCACGGGCGGACCCACCAGACGGACGTCTTCTTCGTCTTCTTCGTCGTCTTCCCAGAAATCGTCGTCGGAGACCAAGTCGAGCGACCCGCGACCCGGCACGCGCGCTCCGAACTGTTTTTCATCGGCGAAGAGAACGGCGGCCGCGATGTGTTTGCAAAGGTGCCCCTCGTCGTAGCGCGGGCAGCTACAGGAGGCAACCACAACCAGGTCGGCGCTCGCAAGTGACCAGTCGAGCACGACCTCGTAGGGCTTGGCGGCCGTCCCGCGCACGAAGACCGTCAACTCGTCGGAGTCGACGTGACTGAGCGTCACGCACCCTAGGTTGCAATATCTGACGCCGGCGTTCCACTCCTTGCTCGATAATGACTTGAAACAACGTCTCGCTAAAACTCCCCTTGGCGACGACACGACGGAGCCTCCTTTCTCGCATCAACTCTTGGCGGCGTACAATTCGGCATATTCCAGAATCCACAAGTCGATCATGTCAGTGAAGCTCTTGGGGTCGGCCTCGCCCAATCGCTGGAAGTGCGTGCGGTTGTATATTTCCTTGTTGCGGATCGTTCCCTTGGCCGTCAGTTCGAGCACGCGGTACGTGGAATAAGGGCGAACCGTCATTTCCAGCCGACTGAAGAAGCTGCGCCGCGAGCCGTCGGAACCGCGTCCCACGTCGTCGCGGCTGACCGCGGCCCCCCAGCCGCGTTCGCCGACGACCGCCTCGTAGCGAAAGCCTGGGAAATGGTCGGGCAACCGCCGCAACCCGCTCTCGATGTGCTCCGAAAGAGCCAGCCGGTATTGTGAATGGATCCGCTTGCATTCTTCCTCGCTGACGGCATCCCGCTGGGCCGCCTTGGCCTGGGCGTCGCCCATGCGCTGGCCGCGCTCGATCGCTTTTTCCAGACGCTCGTCGAAGTCCATCGCGTGTTTCTCGTGGCAAATCATCTTATGGTCGGGTCTAAAGTCGCCTTTCGCTCCGCGAAAGTCCGCTCCGCTCTGGTGGCAAATCGTCTCATGGTCGGCGGCGTGAAGTATCGCTCTACGGCGGCGGCGTCCCTTCTTCGCCCGGCGTCTCTTCGTGTTTCAGCGACAAAAACTGCTTCAGATCGCCGAACGTCCGCAAGGGCGCCTTGCCCTCCTTCATGGCCTTGGTCAAGGGCACCAGCGGCTTGGGCTTCGGTTTCGGCGGCGGCGCGGCCTGCTGGAACTTCGATTTCTGGTGTCCGCCCGATGGGCCGCCCGCCCCCCCAGCCGCGGGCCGCCCTTCCGCAGCCTGCGGCGCCGGGCCTTGCGCGGCGGGGCGCTGCGCCGGTGGACGGCGCGGCGGACGCTGGCGGGCCGGCGGCGCGCCTTGCGCCTTCGAATCGCCCGACGGCGCCGCGCCGCGCCGCGGCTCGCCGCGGCGCGTGCCCGGCTTGATCATCGTCAGCGAAACCCTGCGCCGTTCCTTGTCGACCTCCCGTACCCAGACGTGGACCACATCGCCCACCGAAACGACCTGGTGCGGGTCTTGCACGAACTGGTTGGCCAACTGGCTGATGTGGACCAGCCCGCTGTCTTTGAGCCCGACGTCGATGAACGCGCCGAAATCCACCACGTTGAGCACGGTGCCGGCCAGTTCCATGCCCGGCGCCAGGTCGTCGAGCTTGAGGATGCCGCGTTTGAAAATCGGCGACGGCAGCGATTCGCGCGGGTCGCGGCCGGGCCGCGCCAATTGGGCCACGATGTCGCCCAGCGTCAGCGTCCCCACCTGCAACTCGGATGCCAACTGATCCACCGGCACCTGGGCCGCCCGCGCGGCGAACTCGGCGACGTGCTCCTTGTCGGCCAGGTCGTTGGGCTTGGCGTCCAGCTTGGCCAGCACCTGCTGGGCGGCCGAGTAGCTTTCGGGGTGAATCCAAGTCGCGTCGAGCGGATTGGTGCCGCCGCCGATCTTGAGGAAGCCCGCCGCTTGAACGAACGTCGCTTCGCCCAGGCCTTGGATGTTCTTCAATTCCTCGCGGTTCTTGAACGGGCCATGCGCGGTGCGGTGGTCGAACAGCCGCTGGGCGGTGAGCTGGTTCAAGCCCGAAACGTACCGCAACAGGGCCGGACTGGCCGTGTTCAGGTCGACGCCTACGTAGTTGACGCACGAGGCCACCACCGCGTCCAGCGATTCCCGCAGGTGTTTCGCCTTGACGTCGTGCTGGTACATGCCGACGCCGATATTGGCCGCGTCGATCTTCACCAGCTCGCTCAGCGGATCTTGCAGCCGGCGGCCGATCGAGATCGCCCCGCGAAGCGTGGCGTCGTAATCGGGAAACTCCTCGCGCGCCAGCCGGCTGGTCGAATAGACGCTGGCCCCCGCCTCGTTGACGATCACATAGGCCACTCCCGCGTCGGCCAGCTCGCCGGCGATCAAGTCGCTGATCCACTTTTCGGTTTCGCGGCAGGCGGTCCCATTGCCGATCGCCGCCACGCTGAGCTGGTGCCGGCGCACCATCTCGACGACCTTGCGATTCCCCTCGATTCGGCGTTCCTCCTTGCCGATGATGTGCGCCACGCCGTGGTCGAGCAGCTTGCCGAATTCGTCGAGCGCCACCAGCTTGCAGCCGCTCTTGAAGCCCGGATCGATCGCCAGCACGCGGCGGTCGCGGATCGGGGGTTGCAAGAGAAGATTGCGGAGGTTGCGAGCGAAGACCTCGACGGCGTGCAGTTCGGCCCGGTCACTCAGCTCGCGGCGGACCTCGCGTTCGAGGCTGGGCAGCACCAGGCGGCTGAGCGCGTCGCGTCCACAGCCGCGGAGGAAGTCGGCGTGCGGGTGCCCGTCCGGCACCAGACATGCATCGACCTCGCGCAACATGGCCTCCAGGTCGGACTCGACGCGCACTCGCAGGAACCTGGCTCGTTCGCCTCGATTGATGGCCAGAATTCGGTGCGGCGGAACCTTCGAGAGCGCTTCGCTGTAGTTGAAATAATCGCGAAACGCCTTGTGTTCGTGACTTTCCTGCTTGGCCGGCTTCTTCTTTTTCGCCTTTTTCTGGCGCGTTTTTCGCGCGACCGCGGCGGCGAGCGGGGCCGCGGCAACGTCGCCGGTTTCCGCGGCGGATCCACTCGCCGCGGGCGCTTTGGAAGGTGTTGCCTCAAGGACCGGTGTCGTCTCAGCCGGACTGGTGGCTGGGGCAGAGCCTCGGCGATGCCCCGGAGATGTCGTCTCAGCCGCCGGAGCCGTCTCAGCCGCCGGTGTCGTCTCAGCCGCCGGTGTCGTCTCAGCCGGATTGGTGGCTGGGGCAGAGCCTCGGCGATGCCCCGGAGATGTCGTCTCAGCCGGCGATGTCGTCTCAGCCGGCACGGATGGAGACTCGGCGACGGCTGGATCGGCGACGGATGAATCGGTGACGGAAGGCGTCTCGGCGACGGAGGGATCGGCGACGGCCGGCGCCGCTTGCGGTCGATCGGCCAGATCCGAGGTCGATGTCGGCTTCATTTCAGGCTCGACGGCCGTGCTGACCAGTCTGCCGGTGCGTTCCAGAATGGCCCTCAACTTGCCGCGGAAATCGGCCCGTTCGCTGAACAGCTCAGCCAGGATGTGCCCCGCGCCCAGGAGCGCGTCGGCGGCCGTGTTGACTTTGCGATCGGTGCTGATGTAATCGCGGGCACGCGCGTCGAGATCGCTCGAGACCGCGTCGGCCTGGAGAATTTCCAAGGCCAGCGGTTCGAGGCCGCGCTGCCGCGCCGCGGTGGCCAGTGTCTGCTTCTTCGGCTTGAAGGGGAGATAAAGATCCTCAAGCCCGCGATGGGTATCGGCCGCTTCGATGGCCGCGGCCAGTTCAGGCGTGAGTTTGCCTTGCGATTCGATCGAGCGGAGGATCGTCTGCTTGCGCTCGGCCAGCAAGCGGAGCTTGAGCACCCGCGACTGGATCTCGCGGATTTGCTCTTCGTCGAGCCCACCGGTCTGGTCCTTGCGATAGCGAGTGATGAACGGGACGGTGTTTCCGGCGTCGAGCAGATCCACGACGGTTTCAACGCGTGGAACGGCTAACCCCAGGGCATGGGACACCTGTCCCAGATCGTTGGCAACCATGCTCGCCATGCGGGGTAAATCTTCGTCGGCCGTTGGCCTGTGGGGCGCAAGGAGACCCTTGCGGGCCCAAGGGTTTCCGGGTAATGAACTTGACCGTTTGACAATTTAGGCATTGGCGGAAGCCATGTCAAGCCGGCAAGGGCTATCCAGTTTGCCTATCGAACCGGTAGTGCGTGCATCATCCGAACTTCGTGCTTGACCCAGAAGCTCGGGTCCATGTGCAAAACCCATCTCCGCGGACAATTAGATCAAACCCGCACCACACATTCAGCCGATATAGGTGGCAACAGGTTCGATTCTCCAGGGACGGAGGAAATTGAGTCATGGCCCAAAGCCGTCTGCGCGTTTACTACGGTCCCGAAACGGCCCTCGCCACGGCGAGGGCGCCGAAAAAGAACGATCAAACCGTGCAACTCCCCCTGAGCGAAGTCTTTCCCTTGCTGGCCGAGGCCGTCCGTAGCGAGCGTACTTGGCTGCGTGACTTCGAGCACGACGAGATCACGATCTCGTCGGATCTGTATGAAGTGCTGCGGGCCTATCAATTCTGCCGTCGTCCGTCGGCCTAGTAGCTAGTGCCTGTCGGAAAATCGGTCATTCGCCGGAAATCTAAGCCTGGAGGGGGGGTGGACTTGGCACGAAGATGGTCGCGGATGGCCGTTCTGCGCGTGGGACTCGTTGTTTCGGGCGCGTTGGGGCGCGAATTTCG
>DATKSN010000248.1:0-24879 GCA_035531595.1 Pirellulales bacterium
AAATCGCGATTGCCGCCCCGTGGTACACACTTTTCGGAACCGAAAATCATCGCGAAGGCCAGACCGTACCGTACCGTACCCCGCGGACGTGCGGACGAGAAAATCCGCCAGAAATTCACGCAGTCACTTGCGGAACGTAGGGACAAAGGGCGGCTTGGTCCAATGAATTGGTCGCATGCTCACATGAAGATTTGATTGGTCGCCGCCGCGTGCCTGCTCGCTGCACTCGGTGGATTTCTCTGGAGCCAAGGACGTCCGTCGCCGGCGCTGGACGCTTCGGCACAGCCTCAGTGCGGACATTGGTCCATTCTACGTTGCTGCGAGTTGCTCGGCGCGCCGGTGGATATGCCTACCTTGATGTCGATGCTCCGATTTCAGAAGCAAGGTCACAGCATGCTTCAGCTTACGGACGTGCTGGAGCAGATTGGCCTTCACGTCGAAGGGCGGCGTGAGACCATCGAAACGCTCGCGAAGCAACCCATGCCGTGCATCGCGCACATGGGCAAAGCCAAGCACTTCGTCGTGGTGGACGGCGTCGCCAATGGCCGCGTCCACCTGTTCGACTGCTGGGGGCGACGGACCAGCAGAAAAGCGGATGACTTCGTGGACGATTGGAGCGGCCACGTTTTGCTGGTCTCGCGTCCTGACCGCGGCACCCTGCTGCCGGCCTTCGTTTCCCCCGCCCCGAAGCCCGCGCCGCGCATCCAGTTCGAGGCCACGTTCGTCGACAGAGGCGAGATTCGCGCCATCGCGGGCGAGGCGGTTGCTTTCGTATACCACCTGCGCAACGGCGGCGATCGCGCTTTGGAAATCAAGGCGCTCCACAAGCGATGCACATGCATCGAAGCGAAGTACCCGAGCGTTCCCATTCCGCCCGGAGGCGAGGGAGTGGTCGAACTGGCATTCAACACGGCCAACCGCGAAGGCCCTTTCTTCCATCAGGTGCTGCTGGAGACCAACGACCCCTTGCTGCCCGTTGCGAAACTCAAGGCGACCGGCTATATCGACACGGGCGTGACGGCGCATCCCGCGCGGGTCGAATTGGGGGACGTTGGTGTAGGGGAGGAGCGTACCGTGGCCTGTATCGTCAGGTATGCCGGGGTCCGCGAGGAGTTCGCGATTGGTGAGGTGGAGTGCGGCTCGCGGATGATCGCGCTGCGCCACTTCGGTGTCGACACGCGGGATGCGGCCAAGCTGTTCTGGCCCGAGGCGCGTCCACACATCACACCCGGTGCGTCCGGTCATGTGGTCGTCGTCACGTTGCGCCCAACGGCGGGCCAAATCGGCGAGGTACGCGCCGAGATCGTGATCGAGACGAACCTCGAGGGTTTTGAACGCGTGGTCGTGCCGGTCAGCGGGCGCGTCGTGCCGCCTGTGCGCGTCTACCCGTCGGTCCTGAGCTTCGGCGAGATCGGCTCGGACGACGAGGTTGAGCGAACGGTTATGGCCCTCTCAAGCGTCAGCCGGCCGTTTCGAGTCGCCGGTACATTGCCGGTGCATGACGGTCTGCGCGTCAGCGTCGGTGACTCGGACGACCACGGCGAGCTCGCCGTGCATTTCACGGCGACCGGCGTGGCCGCGTTGGCCTTGGCTGACGAGGAGTTCGCCCTCGTCGTGGAGATGACCGACACGGGCGAGCGGTTCTCCGTGCCGCTACGCGCTCGACGCGGAACGACCCGTCCTCAGCGAACTGGATTCGGCCGCGACCGGAGGTCGATGAATGGCGACCTGCGCGCGGTTGTTGGCCGCTCGCCATGGGCGAGCGGGGGGCGTCAGCCCCCTGTTTTTGCGTCGCGGACGCCGCATGGTGAGGAAGGTGGTTGGCCCGACGGTGTTATTGATCGTCGCCGCCGTGGCGATCGCGTATCGACCGACGGAGCGCGTCGAGCCGGAATCTTTTCGCGAGCAACCGCTGTCCGTCGAGGCGACGGGCGAGGCGTTTTCGGTCCTTTCGGGCGATGACCTGCGTGTGCTCGTCGAGCGAGTCAGGCCGTCGTGGGAGCGTCCGCGCGTCGCCGCCCTGATCCATTGCCTGCGCCTGTGGGGGCCGGGCGTGGAAATCTCGCTTCGTCCGCAGCCTGGTTCGCAATCTTTGACGCGGCTGCTTTGCGATGACAACGCGTTTCAGGCGGCCTTCGGCCCTGGTTCGCCGTTCTTGATGTGGCAGCGTGATGGCATGGCCACGCGCCAGGCGCTCGACGCCCGGGCGGCCGCGCACGTCGACGACCTTTTGGCGGCGGCCGCGGAGGCGGACTTGCCCCTTTCCACGCCGATATTTGCCGGCGGCCGCGCCGGCACGCTACGCGACCTGTTGCGGGGCGCGATCGCCCGTTTTGAGATCGACCAGGAACTGGAATTCACCGCCGTCGCGTTGGCCGCGTATCTGCCGCCGGTGAAATCGTGGACGAACCGGCGCGGTGAAACATTCACGTTCGACGACGTCGCGCGCAAGTTGCTCGAGCCGGTGACGCCGAAACAGGCCTGTTACGGCACGCATGTGCCGTACGCCCTGGCGTTCCTGTTCCAGATCGACGGGCTGTTCGGGATCGGCGAAATCGAGCCGATCCTCGATCCGGCAACTCGCCGCGACGTCGTGGCACGCCTGCGGCGGCTCTCGCGCGAGCTGGAGGAATCACAGGATGAAGCGGGGTCGTGGGCGCCGCGGCAGGTGCGACCGGACTGGCTGGACGACGACCGCGAACTGACGGCGTTTCGGGTGACGGGCCACCACATCGAGTGGATCGCCTTGGCGCCCAGCGAGGCGCGTCCCTCGCGGGATTCCGTCGAGCGCGCCGCGAGATGGCTTTACAAAGCGGTCTTGGCGCAGCCCGCCGCATACGCTTACTTCGGCACCGGCTATAATGACAATACGCACGCGGCGCGGGCGCTGTTGTTGCTTCATCATCGCACGGCCGCGGAGTTTTGTCAGCGAACGTCCGAAGTCCGGCGCTCGCCCGAGCGAGCGATGCCATGAGTGCCATTGTCACCCGCACGTTCGGGGCACCCGCGGAGCGGGTCGGCTCCGCGTGGTAACGGCTGCCGCGGACGCTCCGCGGCCACGAGGATCCGGAGCGTCCGAGGGTGCGTTCCCACGCTCCGCGTGGGAACGAGAAAAGAGCGGCCGACGATGTGTTATGACCGATGGTTTCCAACGCCGCCGCAGGCGCGCGTATCGTAGTCATCACGCTCCGCGTAATGGATTGCCTCACGCGGAGCGTGAGGACTACAGTAACGCATCCGGGCGGCTGGAACGCCGCGTTCTGCGACGGCGGCGTGCGCTGGATCCATTTCGCAATCGACCCGGCCATCCACCGCCAACTCGCCAACCGCGCCGACCAGATTCCGATCGACGACGGCACCCTTGGTTTCTAGCCCGCCGCCATTGGCATTGCACTGCCGCCCAAGTCCCGCTATTCTCCCGCCGCTTTTCTCGGATCTGCCGGAAGGAGAGCGATCTGCCGTGTGTAATGCAATCGTGAATTTGAACCGCCGCGGAAGCCGCCCTGCGCGCCTTGGCGCCGCTCTGATGGTGCTGTCGGCCTGCATGCCGGGCTGCCGGTTGATTTCGCACGGACAGAACGCCGAGGGCGTGACGATGTACCAGCAGGGGTACTATCAGGGCGCCATTCAACGCTTCCAGCAGGCGATCAACACGGATCGGAACAACCCCGACGGCTATTACAACCTGGCGGCGACGTACCATCAACTGGGAAAGCTGAACCATCGTCCGGAAGACCTGACCCAGGCGGAGACGCTGTATAACCAGTGTCTCGACAAGGACGCCAACCATCGCGACTGCCATCGCGGGCTGGCGGTGTTGTTGGCCGAAAACGGTCGCGGCGAGGAGGCGTTTCGCTTGCTCGATGGCTGGGCCGCGCGGAACCCGTCGTTGGCCGCGGCCAAGATCGAACTGGCCCGGCTCTCGGAAGAGTTCGGCAGGCTCGACACGGCCCAGGCCCATTTGATCGAGGCGGTGAACCTCGACCCGAACAATCCGCAGGCCCTGGCCGCGCTGGGCCGGCTGCGCGAGCTGTCGGGCAATCCCGCCCAGGCCCTGGCCGACTATGAGCGGTCCCTGGCGCAGGGGCACCAGCCCGAAGTCGCCGCGCGCGCCAGTCTGCTCCGCCAGGCCTTGGTCGCCGCACCGGTAACGACGCCGGCGGGCGGAACGCGGATCGTCAACGGCAACCCGCTCCCGCGGTACTGAGTATAGAGGTTGCCGCGAGTCAAATCGAGGGAACAGGCGATAGCGAACTGGGAACCGTTGTTGGCCGCCGGCGCGGCATGGTTAGGCTTCCCCGCCCGACAGTCGTAGGTTAGGCTTTCCTGCGCTTTCCTGCCTGACAGTGCGAAGGTCGGCATGGAAAGGCTGACCGACGGCCGAGCCCCAAGAAACATACGCCGTATGCCCACCAACACCGCCCAGGTCGAACCGCTCCGCTGGCAAAAACTGCCCGTCCTCGATGACGGCTTCGTTTGTCTGGTCGATGTGATGGGCGACGACCAAGCCATTGTGCAGGCGGCCAGGGTCAGCTATGGCGAGGGGACGCGGCAAGTGTCCGACGACCGCGGACTGATCCGCTACCTGTTGCGGCACCGCCACACGACCCCCTTCGAGATGGTCGAGATCAAATTCCTGCTGCGCGTGCCGATGGATACCTGGCGGCAATGGATTCGGCACCGCACGGCCAACGTGAACGAATACAGCACCCGCTATTCGCTGGCCATCGACGCCGCGCAGCATACGCCGCCCAATGCTTGGCGCACGCAGGCCGCCGGCAACCGGCAGGGGAGCGAAGGCGTTCTGCCGGCCGACCAAGGCGAGGATCTCACCGCCGCCGAGGGCGAGCTGTTGGCCAAAGCCCGTGCCATCTACGAACGGCGCATCGAACTGGGGGTCGCTCGTGAGCAGGCACGCAAGGATCTCCCCTTATCGACCTACACCGAAGCCTACTGGAAGGTCGACCTGCACAACCTGCTCCACTTCCTGGCCTTGCGGATGGACGACCACGCGCAGTGGGAAATCCGGCAGTACGCCACGGCGATCGGTGAGGGGATCGTGAGGCCGTTGTTCCCGCTGGTCTGGGAAGCCTTCGTCGATTTCCGACTGGAGGGAATGTTCCTTTCGCGGCTCGACCGCGAGTTGATCGTCCGGCTGACGGCCCGCTTGGCCGAGGGCGGCCGCGCGCGGGCCGGCGAGGACGATTTCATGGCCGTCTTGCCGCCGGAGTGGACCTCGCTCAAGCGTTCGCGCGAGCGCGACGAGTGCCGGGCCAAACTGGTCCGTTTGGGGCTGATGCACTGATCGGATCACATCGCTCATGTCCCTTTGCTGCGGGCTGATCAACTTGCACAAGCCCAGCGGTATTTCGTCGCGTCAGGCGGTGGATGTCGTCAAGCGGCTCGCGCGGCCGGCGAAGACGGGGCACGCGGGTACGCTCGACCCGCTGGCCTCCGGCGTGCTGGTGGTTTGCGTGGGGCCCGCGACGCGGCTGATCGAGTACGTTCAGCAAATGCCCAAGCGCTACACGGGCACGTTCTTGCTGGGGCGGAGCAGCCCGACCGACGACGTCGAAGGCGAATTGACGGCTTTGCTCGATCCTCCCCGGCCGACACTTGCGGAAATCGAGCGAGCGGCGGCCTCCTTGACCGGCGAGATTCTGCAACGGCCTCCGGCCTATTCGGCGCTCAAGGTCCATGGCCGCCGAGCATACGACCTGGCGCGGCAGGGGCGCCAGGTCGACCTGCCGCCGCGCCCCGTGAGCGTTTACCGCCTCGAAGTCACCGGCTACGAATACCCCGAACTCGCGCTGACGATCGAATGCGGATCGGGAACCTACGTCCGCGCGTTGGGGCGGGATCTGGCCGGGTCGTTGAACACCGCCGCCGTGATGTCGGCTTTGGTGCGAACGGCCATCGGCGATTTCCGGCTGGAAGACGCCTGCCGGCCCGAGCAGTTGACTCGCGAGAACCTTCCAGAGTGGTTGTCGCCGCCGGCGCGGGCGGTCGAGCGGCTGGCGTCCGTGCGGCTGACGGCGGCCGAGGCGACGCAACTCAGGCGCGGAATCGCGATCGCGCGATCGGTCGATTCCGCGTCCGGTGACGAACGAGCCGCGATCGGACCCGACGGCGAACTGGTCGCCGTCGTCGAGGTGCAAGCCAATGGAAGGCTTCGGCCGGCGCGTGTCTTGCCTTTTGAGGTTTGAGGAGGCCGAGCCTGCCGAGCCCGTCCAGCGTCACGGCTGGCGCTTCTTACGACGCGTGGGGGCCGTCGATCCGTTGGCCTGGTCCTTGATGTGAGGCGGCTTCTTGCTCGCTGGCTTGGCCCGCGGTACGCCGCGCCGACCACCATCGTCCGAAGGGCCGTCCGGCGCGCGCCGCGCGCCGCCGCCCTTGCCGCCAGAAGGATGCGCCGCTTTGCCCCGCCGCGCGACGCGCTCGACGAGCCGGAAATCGAGTTCGCGGCGTTCGACGTCGACCCGCACCACCGTCACGCGCACTGGGTCGCCCAGACGGAAGGCGTTCTCCGCCTTGCGCCCGGTAAGACTGTGCGTCGTCTTGTCGTACTGGTAGTAGTCGTCGGCCAACGAGGTGACGTGAATCAACCCCTCGGCCGGCAGCGCGGTCCCTTGCGCGAAAAGGCCGAACTGCTCGACGCCGGTCACCACCGCGTCCAACTCCTCGCCGATCCGCTCGCTCAGATAATTGAGCAGCTTGACTTTGGTCAGCTCGCGCTCGGCTTCCTCGGCCAGCCGCTCGCGCTGCGAACAATGCTCGCCCAGGGCCACCAGTTCACCGAAGTCGTTTCGTGGTTTCTCGCCGACCAAGAGCGCGTCGATCAGGCGGTGGATCGTCAGGTCGGGGTAGCGGCGGATGGGAGAGGTGAAGTGGCAATAGCAGTCGCTGGCGAGGGCGTAATGCCCGGCGTCTTCGGGACTGTAGGCCGCCCGCTGCAAGCTGCGGAGCACCGCGTAGTTGACCGCCTGCCGCTCGGGCTTGTCGGCCACCTCGGCCAGCAGCTCTTGCAGCGCGAAGCGGCTCTCCAGGCTTTCGGTCGGGAACCCCAACGCCGCGGCGAACTCGGTCAGCGACTTCAGCTTCCGCGGGTCGGGCGATTGGTGAACGCGGCGCAGGAAGTACCAGCCGCGCTCCGCCAACCGCTCGGCGACCGCTTCGTTGGCGGCCAGCATGCACTCTTCGATGATCTGGTGGCTGACCGTGTTCTCCACCCGGTGAGCGCCCGTCACTCGGCCGTCGCGGTCGAGATCGACCTTCACCTCTTGCATCGACAATTCCAGCGAGCCGCGCTGGAACCGGCGGCGGCGCAGGACCATCGCCAGTTCGTGCATGCGGGCCACCAGGGCGTGGACCTCCGACGAGAGCTTCGTCTTCCACTTGCCTGGCTCGGCCAGGTAGTCGTCGATGTCCTCGTAGGTGAAACGCCACTTGCTCTTGATCGCGGCCGAGGCCAGTTCGGTCGAGACCAGCACCCCCTCGGCGTTGAACTCCAAGAAGGCCGTTTTCGTGTACCGCACGCGGTCGGGCTGCAAGCTCGCCAGGCCGTTGGAAATGATCTCCGGCAGCATCGGGATCACGCGGTCGGGCAGGTAGACGCTCGTGCCGCGCCGGTGCGCCTCGCGGTCGAGCGCCGTGCCGGGACGGACGAAATGCGACACGTCGGCGATGTGAACGCCCAACAACCAATGGCCGTTGGGCTCGCGCCGCAACGAAATCGCGTCGTCGAAATCGCGCGCGTCGACCGGGTCGATCGTGATCACGATCTCGTCCGACAGGTCGAGCCGGCCGGCGAGCGATTCGTCGAACTGCTCGGCTTCGAGGCGCGCGTGGGCCAGGGCGTCGTCGTGAAAATCCTCGGGCAGATCGAATTCGCGGATGATCGAGAGCGTGTCGACGCCCGGCGCGCGCCGCGCGCCGAGCACTTCGGTGATCACGCCTTCGCCGTCGTGAACCTGGGTCGGGAAGCGGACCATTTCGAACACGACCTTGTCGTCGGCGCGGGCGTTCTTGGCGCCGGGGTCGCCGACGGCGATGGGCCGCGTGAAGATCGTGCCGTCGACCTGCACGTAGCCGGTCCCGCCCGACTCGAAGTAGGTGCCGACGAACTGGTGCGTTTCGCGCTCGATGACCTCGACGATGGCGCCGCGGTGCTGGCGGAAGCGGTCGCCGGTCTTCAATAGCCGCACCAGCACGAGGTCGCCGCTGGCGGCGTCGCCGGTCTGGTCGGCCGCGATGTAGACGTCCTGCTCGCGGCCGACGCTGGGCAACGTGCCGCTGGGCCGCACGAAGCCGAAGCCGCCCTGGTTGCGGCGGAACACGCCGCTGATTCGCCCGTCGCGCGCGGCGCGCGTCGGTTTGCCGTCGCCCGACATGCCCGACGGGCACAAGGGGGGCATGATCAGGTGCTTCTCGCCGTACGACAGCTTGCCCTGGCGGACCAACCGCTTGACGAGACGCTTGAACTCGTGAGCGCGGTGTTCGGGGACGTGGAGTTGTTTGGCGATCTTCCGCGGCTTGAGCGGCCGGTAGTTCGCACGGAGCACGAATGCGAGGATGGCGTCGGTATAATCGGTTTCTGGTTCAGTCATCTGAAAAATCGCTTCCGTGGTTACTCCGCGACCGCCGCCGTCCGCCATTCGGCGCCGGACGGATCCCCTTTGTAGAGCTTGCGGCCGAGGCCGGCGTTGTAGGCGGTAAAGGGGCTCTCGACGTTCGGGTCGTCGCGCATCTGCTGCTCGAAATTGTGGATTTTGGCGTCGAGGTTGTCGAGCTGGTGCAGGGCCACCGCTTCCAACGTCATCGGCAGCTTGGGACTTCCAAATTCGTACTGTCCGTGGTGGCTGACGATCATGTGCTTGAGCCGCAGCGCCAGTTCCACGGGGATCGGTTCGCCCGACAGTTTTTCGGACTCCCGGATTTTGGTTTCCAGCAGGCTTACGGCCATGACCAGATGCCCGACCAGTTGGCCCTCGTCGGTGTAGGCGAAGCCGCGATCATAACTCAACTCGTCGATTTTTCCCATGTCGTGGATGAAGGCGCCCATCAAGAGCAAGTCGGGGTCGATGGCCGGATAGCAGCCGACGACGCGGTTGACGACCTCCATCAGGTTCACGACGTGCTCCAGCAGGCCGCCCACGTAGGCGTGGTGGTTCTTCACGCCCGCCGGGGCGCGTGTGAACTTGCCCATGAATTCCTCGTCGATCAGGAAGCACTCGGCCAGCGTCCGCAGGTGCGGGTTCGACAGGCCGCGGAGCAGCTCGCCCAGCCGCACGGCGAGGCGGTCGATCTCCGCCGGGCCGACGGGCATGAAGTCGGCGTACTCGACGTCCTGGTCGTGGGCCTTGCAGATGTGGGTCACGATGAGCTGCATCGCCCCCTGATACAGTTGCGCGGAACCTTCGACGCGGACGAAATCGCCGTCGTCGAAACCGCGGTATTCCGATTCACCGGCATTCCACATCCGCGCGCTGATCGAACCGCTACGATCCGACAGTTCCACTTGCAAGTATAGGTTGCCGTTGCGGTTGGGGCGCAACTGCTTCTGCGCGGCCAGAAAAACCTGGTCGATGGCTTCTTGATGGCCAAATTGGTGTACAAAGCGACGTGGCATCGCAAGCGGCCTTCTTGTAGGGTGACAGGCTGGCAGGGTGACAGGCGAACGGCCGACGCGAGACGGGCAGGCGATCAGCGGTAGTTGATCATGATTGTAGGGTCAAAGTGGCCGGCGCACAAGGCGCCCGACGCCGCGAGGCTGGCCGCTGCTACAATGCCGAAATGTCCTAAGCCGATGATGTTCAATGGCGATTTTGCTGCACGGGACAACTCGACAACGCGCGGAGCGGATGATGGCACGCGGTCCAGATCCGGATTTCGTAGAACCGGGCGGTGGGCCGAGGGCGGAGGGGTTCTCGACGTGTCTTGAATTCGGGCCTTTCCCTTTGGGGACACCGGAAGAGTACGCAAACCGTAAAGCGGCGGGATTTCCAAACGAAGGCGGCCCTGCTATCATAGCGTTGGACATCCCCGACGCCATCGTCGCGTTGGCAGTCGATGAGGTGTATTTCCCATTAAGCCAAGGGGTGGTGCAATTTGACGAGGGGGCGGGCCTGGAAGCCTTGCGGGCGGCTTGGTCAACCCTATCGAAGCAGATCGTAACGGTTGAACGCTCATGAGCACGACATCGGCATTTTCGACGGAGTTACGTAGGGCCCTCCTGCATCCCACAGGCGGTGTCGTCGGGCTGGTCGACGACCTTCTGGCGTTATGTCGGGCGCATGGTCTTCAACTTGACTTGCAAGCAGACCGTTTTCGTGTGCGACCCAGCGGGGGTGACTGGGAGATGATTGAATTACCTCTACGCAAGTCGGTCTTTCGCGCCATGCTTGCGCGCATGGCCGTCCTATGTAACGAGCGAACCCCCAACTCGGTCTCACCGTACGGTGGTCGAGGTGAATTGACGTTTGGCGTGAATCCCACGGTCGTATTTCGAGTCATTTTCGCCAATACCGGCGCGGAACAAAAAATGGAATTGACCAGTGAGGTCGAATCGGCCTGCTCCACCCGCTGCGCCGCCGGCAAGCCCGTCGGCAACGGGTGAACACCGGGCTTCAAAAACAACGGCATGGCGCCGAGCGCTCTTCGACGAGTTTCACCTCGACGAACCGTTCCCGCGCGGATCGAGGGAGCGATTCGCGGCGGCGTGGGCGAACCGCCGGAGGGGTCATCTGCCGCGTTGGGCGAGTCCAAACCAATCGACGGGGCGGTCGAATTCGCGTGCTTCCCAGGCGAGGTGGGCCAAGAGGGGCGGCACGCAGCGCCTGGCAAGCTCGTCGGCATTCGACTCGGCGCTAGGGTCGAGTTGCTCCGGCGACGGGTCGCGGAGCACGATCCCGGCGACGTCGAGCCCGTCGCGGAACGTGGCGGCCGCGACCAACGTGGCCAGCGTGTCGTGGATCGTGCCTAGTTTGTTTCGCGTCACCACGACCAGTGGCAACGCGAATGCTTCCGCCAGGTCGGCGACGTACTCGTCGTCGGTCAAGGGCGACAACAGCCCGCCGGCCCCTTCGACGAGCACGATCTCCGATCGCTCATTCCAGTAGTGGAGTCCTTGGCGGAGCAACTCGGCATCGACGCGCCGCCCCTCGGCCCGCGCGGCCAGGGGCGGGGCCAGCCCGGCGGCGAAGCGCTGCGGGCAAACGTGTTCGAGCTCGCCCGGCCGTCGCGCCGCCTCCCAAAGCACGAGCGCGTCATCGCTCACCAGCACGCCGGCCTGGCGACGGCAGCCGCTGGCGACCGGTTTGTAAACCCCCACGCGCCGACCTTCCGCCACAAGCTGGCGGGCGATGACCTCCGCCACATGCGATTTGCCTACGCCGGTGCCGGTGCCGGTGATGAACAAGCCCGGAATCCTCATGGCTCAGTTATCTGGTATTGGGCACGCGCGATCAAGTCTATTGAGGCCGCCGCCTGACGAATAGAATAGGTTCAGCCCTTCGCACATGTCGAGCGTGACCGGCACGCCAAACCCCGAGATCGCCTCCGCCAACGATGAAAGCCAACAAGCGATTCGCCGTACTGGGTTCGTTGCTGCTGGTCCATGCGCTGTTGCCGGCGGCCACCTTGGCGATTTCTCATTGGGCGCAGGGTGATTTTCATGTGAGGTGGGTCGCGAGGAATGCGGTGCGCGTCGTGACGTTCGGCGAGGCCGGCCTGTTGGCCACCTGCTTGGGCCTGGGCGGTACGCCGTCGATCGGGCGGCTGGCCGCCGTGGCCCTGGGCTGGACCGAGTGCTGGTGCGTCCTCGTCGTCCGGCATCCCGACGAACTGCCGCTCCACCTGGCCGCGTACCTGCTCGCGCCCGGCGGGGTGACGCTGGCCTTGGCACTGGCCATCCGCCGGACGTCGATCCGGTCGTTCGACCCGCTGGCGACGGACGACGACGTCGGCGATTGGCAGTTCACCGTCAGCCAGTTGCTCTTGTTCACCGGGCTGGTTGCCGTGCTGATCGTGCTGGCCCAGCAATTCCTCAAGCTGGCGTTCGTCGTCAGCCCGCTGCTGGTGGCCTCCGAAGGCTCGCAGGTCGCCGTTTTCACAATGGTCTGGGCCACGCTGCGCCGGCGGGGGAGATGGATCCTAACCGGCATCGCCACGATCTTTGCGTGCGCGGTCGGAGTGATCGTGCAAAGCTACCTGAGCGAGAGCTATTTTTGGGGAATCGTCCAGGCCCCCTTGGCCGCGAGCCCTTGGGAATGGTGGGAGGACTTGCTTTCGATCCCGACGTTCATCCTGCTCCTGTCGCTTTTCGCCGCGCTCACGGTTCAGGTCGCGGCGCGCTGGGGTGGCCTACCTACCGCGACTTGGCGCAAACAGGGGGATCACGCCGCGGCACCTGCGCAGCGGGTCGGCTCGCCTTTTCCTGAAGCCAAGCACGACGCGGGGCAAACAGGGGGCTAACGCCCCCCGCTCGCCTGCTCCCTGACGTGATCCGGACCTCGCTTGGAATTTGCATTTCGCCATCGCATCCTGTAACCTGGAACCTGTCGCTTCGGCCAAATGCCCAGCTTTGTGAGGTTGATGATGACTCCTTTTTCAACCGTGCTTTTGCTTGCCGTTGCGGCCTTGGGACAGGTCAATACGGATGCGTTTGACGTCAAGCAAGGCGCTCATGTTACCGGCGCTTCCGCCACGCTCGATGGTTTTGGGCCGGAAGGGGTGATCGGCGGCGCAACGACGGGGGAAGGAAACGCCGGCGTGACGATCTTCAAGGATGGAGGCGTCAACTTCGTCGAATTCAAAACCACGGCGCCCGTGCTGGTGGACGGTGTCGACCTTTATGTGCGCGCCGACGATACCACTCCCATGTCTCCTCGATCCGTCGACAAATTCCGTTTCTTGGCGGATAAGGACGGCGACGGAACATTCGAAGCTCTTCTGGTCGATCAGGCATCGCCGATAAATGACGGGACGTCCAACAAGTACCGGTTCAACGTGGTGAGCGCCGCGGCGTTCAGGGCCGAGTTTATCTCCGGCCGCTCAGCGATGGGCCCCCGGATCATCGAACTGGACGCCGCGGTGGCGGCCGGGCCTGCCGGCGCGGCCGGGCCGGCGGTGGTGACGATCCACGACGAGCGAATCGCCGCGCCGATCAAGTCGCTGGCGGACGGCAAATTGGTCGTCGGCACCGATCCGGAGCGTGAGTTGGCGGTGGACGACGTGGCGAGCGTCGATTTGGGAAACGAGCCGACGCTCTCGGCCGAGTGGGTCGGGCAAGACAACCACGACCTGACGCAGGTCGGCGGCGCGGCGGGCGGCAACGGCATTCAAGACCTGCACGCCAAGCTGCACGGCCTGGCCGCCGGTAAGGCGATCAAGCAGATCCTGGTCGTTGCGCTCAATCCGCAAGTACGCGGCGTTTGGCGGCTTGACACCACGCGCACGCCCAACTGGCGGCTGGCAATCGACCGCCCGTCCGGCGCCACGTCGGCCGACATCTACTACGAAAACAACGGCATGGACAATTTCGGTTTCCGGCACGAGGTGACCATCACCTACGACGACGGCACGACGTTCAAAACCCATTGCGAAGTCACGACGCACACCAGCAACGAGTTGAAGATCGTCGCCGCGCCGACCGCCGACGCCCCCAGCGGGCCTCCGGACGTCACGATCTACGGCCGCGATAAGACGGTTCTCCGCGGCAAGCTCGTCGAGTTGGGCGAAGAAACGCTGGTGCTGGCGACCCGTTGGGGCGCGGAACTGAAGTTGCCGACGGTCGCGTTGCGGGGCCTGGCGTTCGAGGGCGTCGGTTCGCCGACGGGCCGCCAGCAGTTCGAGGCGAAACTGGCCGAGCCGGCCGCCGAAGACACGGCGGTGGTCGTGGGCCGCGACCAGGCGATCTCGCAGGTGACCGGCACGGCCCACTCTTTGATGGCGGGCAAGCTCGGTTTCACGTTCGAGGGGCAGGATCGTTCGATCAATCAGGCCCGGCTCGTCGGATTGGTGTTCGCCGCGCAGCCTCGCAAGGGTTCTCAGGCCGCTCCCTATCAACTGGTGACGCTGCTTTCGGGCGACGTGCTCGCGGGAACCTGGACGTCGCTGAACGACGCCGAGTTGACCCTCGATACGACCTGGGGCGGCAAGCTCGCGCTGGCCCGCGCGACGGTCGGCAAGATCGCCTTCCGCAACGGCAAGGTGGCGTACCTTTCGGACCTTGAGCCGGAGACCGTCGAGGAGGTCGCCTATTTCGGCCGCTTGATGAACTACCGGCGCGACCAAGCGCTCGACGGCAGCCCCTTGAAGTTGGCGAATAAGCCCGTCGCCAAGGGCCTGGCCGTCCATTCACGTTCGGTGCTCACGTACGCGCTGGCGGGCGAGTACCAGTCGTTCAAGTGCCTGGTCGGATTCGACGAATCGGCCCGAGGTCGCGGCCGGGTCGTCTGCCGCGTTCTGGGCGACGGCAAAGAACTGTTCGCCGAGAGCGACCTCAAGGCCACCGCCGAGCCGAAACCGATCGAAGTCGAGATCGCGGGCGTCAAGCAACTGTCGTTGGAGGTCGACTTCGGCGCCGCCGAGGACACCGGCGACCGCGTGATCTGGGCCGAGCCGCGCGTGTTCCGAGCGGACAAGAAATAAGGGACGACCGGCTTTCTGCGATTCTGCCTGGAACCGAACCGCCAAGGGTTGCGTTCCGCTGAGCAACGCCTGCTGCGTGCTCTTGGGCGAGCTACGCCAAGCATTCTTGAGCAGCATGATCGCATTCCGCCGCGTAGCGGCGAGGTTGTCGAGCCTGGAGCGACAGCCGGCGACAGCCCCAGGCTATGCACCATCGCCGCTCCGCGGCGTCCGCATCGTGGGCCTCCGAGACCCACTAAGCGATGCCCCGCTCGCGATCCAGCCGGGGCATCGCTTAGGCTCTGCCACCAGCCACCGCCGCCCGTTTCCAGGCTTGGATCGTCACTGCAACGGCGTCTGTAGGGAACACCCTCCGTGGCGTTCAGTGAAGCGGGCACGACGTCCGCACGCGGGACATGGAACGCCACGGAGGGCGTTCCCTACCTACAGAATCGCGCGACGGCCTGAACTCTTGCGAGTCCAGCTACGGCGCGGGCAGTTCGATGGCGCTCTGCCGCACAAGACCGTAACCGTTGACCACCGTCTGACCGACGCTCACGCCGACCGATCCCTCCAGGTCTTCGTCGCTGGGGAGCAGCGCTTTGAGCTTTTCCAACAGGGCCGCGTCGTCGGGCGAGACCACGCCACCGTAGGTGGTGGGTAGCACTTCGCTCAAGAGGCTGGTCAACGTCTCCTTGGCCTCCTTCATCTCCTGGCCGGCGTCGGAGAGTTGGAACTCAAGGCCGGCCTCCGGGGCCAATAGCGCGCGCGCACGCTCGATGAGCGGGCTGGTACGCAGCGCCGCGACGCCCGTCGGCGGGGTGCGCAACACGGCCAACAGCGATTCGGTCACTTCCGCGCCGATGCCAAGCACCAGGTATCCGCGGCCGACGAAGAAGCCGGCCTCCAGCGGACCTTGCTTCAAGCGGTATCCGGTGAACCCCAGTTCTTCGGCCGCCGTCACCATGCCATTGGTCCCCGGGGCGACGTTGGCGATGAGCAGCATCAGCCGGTTCCAAACCTGCTCGTCCTTGACTTGCCAGACGATACCCGTGCGGGCGGTCGACAGGCCGGAAAGCGCCGCCGTCAGCGGGTCGAGCTCGGCCGCGGCGGCCGGCTCGGCGGGCTTGCGAGCGAACGAGATGACCGTATGCCGCTGACCCAACGACGACAACAGGCCGGCCACGTCGGTTTGCAGGTACAAAAAGAGCTGTTGTTCGATCGACTCGAATGTTTGCTTCGCGTGTTCGCCGCCCTGGGCTACGACCAAGTCCTTGATTTCGGCGTAGGCCTTGCCCAAATCGAAGCTCATGTGTCGATACGCCCGCGCGCTGACCGGCACCCAATCGGGCGGCTCGGCCGGAAGCGCCGGCTGATCCAAGAGCGTCAACAAACCGTGCCGCGGGGCCTGCGCCGAAATGAATGTTCCCGAACGTAGCGTCGTGCCGTCGAGCACGGTGCGGCACGCCGCCGCTCCGAGCGTGTCGATACCCAGGGCCTGGAACAGGGCCGGCAGCGTCGAACCGCCGACGGTTTCCACCAGTTTCAGCGCTCGCCCCAGGTCGCCGTCGATTTCGAGCAGCGGCATGCCCGCCGGTAAAGCCGCGTCCAGCCCCGGCGCGGCGAGAATCGGCGGGGTCGTGTCGCCGCCTTGGCCCGAGTGCGCTTCGAGAAAGCGAGCGAAGACGCCCGTCGCTTGTTCGACGCCGGAGAGTTCATCGAGATCGGGCTTTCCTCCCGCCTCGCCCTCGCCGGCAAATGCCTCGGCGGACGTCCGCGGAAACGTGCCGCAGAGCAGCAAGCGATTGTCGATGCGGGTGAAGAACACGTTGACGCGCCCGGTCTCGATTTTCTTGGTGTTCTTGCGCGCCTCGGCCAGTTTGGCTTGCCGCTGTTGAATCTTCTCAGTCGTCGACTCCTCGTCGCCGTCGAAGTCGGGATGAACATCCCCAACGTCCTCGCTGAGAACGGGAATCGACAGGTGCGTTACCGTGTGACCGGCCAGATCGAGATCGACGCGGCGAACCGGGTGTTCGTCGTCGCGCTGTTCCTCGATCGTTTTCTGAATCACCGTGACGAGCCGTTCGGCCAGGTCGCCCTTGGGCTCCAGCCAGCCGAGGCCGACGAACAGCGGCCCCTGTTCGGCCTTCTCGGCATGTTCGGCCTGCGGCAGCACAATCAGAGCGGCGCCCACATCCCCTTGGAACAACTGCAAGTAATCGTCTCCCTTGAGATCGAGCTGGGCCAGGAACCGCCTGATGAAACTCATGCCCCCCTCCGTGTCGACCTGCCGCGCCAACAGAGTGAGCTTTTCGAGCCGCTCGGACGAAAAGATCGTCTTGCCGAACTTGGTTTGCAGCCGCAGGGCATCGACGAACTCCGATCCACCCGGCACGCGCGCCAGCAGCACGGTTTCGTCCGGCACCAGCCGCCACGAGGGGGGCGGTTCGGCGGCCAAGGCCCCAACGCAGGTCCAACTCCAGGCCAACGACAAAGCGAACAAGCGGCGAAGGTTCATGTGAGGGGGGTTCCTATTTTGGGGTGCTGGACGCCGCCGAAGTCGAATCGCTCGGCGTCTCGGTTTTCGACCCCGCCCGGAAGGGTGGGTCCAGGTAGGTGGCGCCGTTCAGGGGCTGAGCCGCATCGTACAGGAAACTCTCGCGATGCACCAGGAATTCAACCAGGTCGCTCGAGGGGATACCGAACGCCAGGCCGGCGAAAAAGACATGTCCCGCGCACACGATCCCCACCACCTCGCCGCGCGCGTTGAACATCGGCCCGCCGCTGTTGCCGGGATTGATCGAGGCGTCGGTCTGGATCATGCGCAGGTGGCCGATCGTGCGCGTGGTCGAACTGACGATCCCTTGCGTGACCGAACGCTCGAGCCCCAGCGGATTGCCCACGGCGAACACCAGGTCGCCCACGCGCAGATCGTCTTCGTTGTTGATCACCACCGGCTCGGGAAGGTCGCCCTTGATTTCCGTCACGTCGAGCTGCAACAGCGCGATGTCGCGCATCGGCTGCAAGGCCAGCACCTTGACTTTCTTCAGATCCTGCCGCTCGTAGCCTTGCTCGGTGCGGCGGAAAAGCGTGACCTGCGGCTTGCTCTGCCCCTCGACCACATGATAGTTCGTGATCAGGTGCCCTTGCTTGCTGATCACGAACCCGCTCCCCAGGCCGGCGGAGGTTTTGACCACGACGACGGCGTCGCCGTGGCGTTTGACCAGTTCGGGCACGTCGGCCGGTTCGAGCCGGCCGCTGCGGAAGATGCCGCGGTCTTGCCGCGGCCCCGTGGCGGCGGCCGCCTCGTCGCGAGCCAGGTCGAGCACGCGCGCCTTGGGCACCATGAGCACGTCATACCCCAGGTCGAGCACCACGCCTTCGGAGTTCTCGCGCAAGAGCGTGGCCGAGATTTTGGCGCCGCCAATCAGAGTAATCGTCACATGATCGTCGGCCCCGGCGGGCGCGGGCAGACCCAGCGTCAGCAGGGCGAGTGTTGCCAAGAAAGAGCGGTTCATCAGGGGTTCTCCCGTGCGATGTAGATCAAGAGGCGGTCGTGGCAGAGCAGGGCCAGGTCGCGGTACGCGTCGCCGTCGGCGTTCAGCCCCAACACGACCCGGGGTTCATGCACCAGCGATCCTTCGACGCCGCCGTAGGGATAGGTTTTGTCCTCGAACACCGGCCACGACAAGAGCGGCGTGAGTCCTTCCGCGGTGCGTGCCAGCACCGTCAATTGGTGCCGATGGTCGTCGCAGAGCACCACGTCGTCCATTCCCTCGCCCGTCACGTCGGTGGTCAACACGCGATGGATCGTGGCCTCTTTCACACCGCTGGGACGGCCCACGCGGCTGTCGAGGCTGTCGATCAGCTTCAGCTCCCACGGCTGGCCGCGACTGAGCCGCACCACGCGGTCCTTGTCAACCAGCATCAGGCCCAAGAGGGGGTCGAGCACGACGCCGTCGCCGCTATGCAGCCGCGTGCTCTCGGCCTCGCGGAGGATGCCCGCCGAGTCGGGTTTGAGCCGGTGCAAGAAACCACCCCCCTGTTCCAAGGCCCACGCCAGACCATCCGGCAAGGGGACGAACGCCGCCATGCGCTGCCCTTCGGAGAGCATCACCTGGTCGACCGGCTGCAAGTCGTCGTCGAGCCATTGCAACACGCCGTCGGTGAAGCGGGCCGGTTTGAGTTCCGCGCCGCGAGCGTAAAGCCGGTACTCGCCCAACTCCTTGGCCAAGTGCGCCGGCTCGCTCACCTGCGCGTTGCCGTCGCGGATACGGACCAGCTTCAGGCTCTTGCCGTACTGGTCTTTGAACAACATCGCCGGCTTGCCCAGCCACAGCACTTGCTCGACCTTCGCCCCCAGCCCCTCGAAGCGGGTCCGCGCCGGTTCCGGCTGGCCGGGCTGCAAGGCGTACACGTCGACGTCATTGCCGACCCGCTGCGCCCACCAGGTCGTCGTGCCCACGCTTTCCAGCGCCAGGATGCGACGATCCTTGGCCTCGGGCGACTGCGGCATCGGCTTGGGATAGGTCAACCGCCCGGCTTCCCACTGGCTGACGTACAAATCGGAGCCGTCCTTGGTCCACAGCAACAGCGTGCCCGGCTTCGCCTGCGGGGCCGCGATCGCGCGGACGTTGCCGATCGTGGGAAAACTCTGCTCGACCTGCCATCCCCTCTCGCCCAACCCTTGCACGCGAAGCCGCGGTTGATCTTTCTCGACCACCACCAACGCCGGCCGATCACCCAGCGCCAGACCGCACCAGATGGCCGCCGCGCCGCCGGCGACCGGCAGCGACTCGCGCCGCCCCAGTTCGGCTTCGGCGCCGCGGGCCAGGGCATAACGCCGTAGCAGGCCTTCTTGCGTTCCGCCCAAGAGCAGCACCTCGGCCGGCTTGCTGGGCACGCTCAACGCTTCGACCCCATGCACCGACTGATCGAACAGCGGCTGGGCCGGCAAAAGCCGGCCGTCACGCGCCTCGTACCAGCGCAACGTCTGCCGCGCCAGCGCCGTCCATTCCAACAGATCGAGATCGCCGTCGCCGTCCATGTCGACCAGCCGCCAGGCGAAACGCCCATGCTGCTCGCGCGGGCTAAGCCAGGTGGGCCGGCTGCCCGCCTCCAACCGCAGCGTCTGGATTCCCTGGTCGCAACTGACCAGAAGCTCGTACTTGCCGTCCGGCAGAGGACGCGCCAAAAGCACCGGCCGGCCGTTGGGGGCGCCGGGCAGCAGATCCCAGGTCATCGACTTGCGCCATTTGTCAGGCGCTTCGCGCTGGTAGGTGACGATCTTGTTGGAGGGGCTGGTAAGCACAATCAGCTCCGGCTGCCGGTCGCCGTCGAGGTCTTGGATCACCAGATCGAGCGGCAGTTCGTCAATCGCCAGTTCCGACTTTTTCCATTCCGGCGCCAGGGGCAATTCGTTGGGTCGATCGGGGTCGGCGGCGGCGGGCTTGTCGCGCTGGTCGGCGGGTAGCCAGCGATAGAAGTCGAGCCGCGAGAGGCGGGTATTGACGACGATCAACTGGTCGCGCCCCTCGCCGAACAGGTCGGCCGCCAGCATCCGTTGCGGCAGCCCCTCCTGGTTGATGACCCGCATTCCCTGCCAGCCGGTCAACATTTCGGCCTCGGCCGGGCCAGCCAGCCAGAGGAGCAAATACACCCCAATCACGTTTTGCATCGTCTCACTCCAGCCATCGGTAAGGTTCGCCCTGAATTCCCACTATACCTTAACGTCAGGGGTTTACAAAAGGTTTTGCGTTCCCAGGCGGGCTTCGCCCGCCAGGGGCTTCTTCGACACTAACCCGCAACGCCCATCTGTGCCGCTCGCGCCGAAGCTTTCGTCGGGTAAAGGTACGGTTTTGCCAGTTTTTTCGGAGCCCGCGAAGGCGCCCCCGACCGTCGTCCACATGTGCGTCTCGTCGGGACAAGCGAGTGCGGATGCAACGATGGTTGCCTGTCATGTCGCCTTTCGCTCCGCGAAAGGACGCCCTTTCGCGGAGCGAAAGGCGACAGACAGGGTCCATCACGGCATGCGAGTGCGATTCAACTACCTGCCGGTTATCGAGGAAGGAAACATGCAGGAAGAAAAACCTGAGTCACCGGATCGTCAGCAGGTACGCGATCAGGTCGGCCATGTCCTGCCGCGTAAGCTGCTTCTCGACCCCCTCGGGCATCAGCGACAAGCCGGTGCTCGCGAGTTCCTCGATGTTGATCCGCAGCACCGTATCGCCGGCGTCCTCGCCGCGCTTGAGCGTGACGCTGGTGGCCGTTTCGGCGGCGATCATGCCGGTCATTTGCCGGCCGTCGTTGGTCGCGAGCACGTAGTTGACGAATTGCGGGTTCACCTCGCGGCTGGGGTCGAGCATGTTGACCAACAGCGTCTCGGCGCCCCGGTTCTTGATCGTCGCCAGGTTGGGACCGATCTCGTGTCCCACGCCCTCCACCTTGTGACACGCGGCGCAGACCTTCTTGAAGGCCGGCCTTCCGCGCTCGGCGTCGCCGGCCAGCGTGAGCACGTCACGGTACTCCTCAACCACGTCCTGCCGGCGGCCCAGGTTCAGGCCTTGCACCAGCTTCTCGGCCCTCGCGCGGAGCGTCGCGTCGCCGCCGGCGGCAAGCTGCTTGAGCCGCGCCGAATCAAGATCGGCGGCGTTGACCTCGCCCGCCTCGACCGCGTCGAAGAGCGCGGCCGTCCGATCGGGCCGAGCGAAAAGCGCCTCTCCCGCCTGCACGCGCAACCGCGGGCTCAAGTGGGGCCACGCCGTCAGCACCAGCGCGGCCACGCCCGCGTCGTGGTACGCCGCCAACGATCCGAGTGCCGCCACTTGGATCTCCCGCGGCTCCCGGTTGTCCAATAGCCCGCTCAGTACGTCGCGGGCGTCGGCCAGCGCGCCCAGGCCCAGCGCGCGGATTGCCTCGATTCGCGCCCCCACCGCCTGCTCGCCGTCGGCCGCGGTCGTCTTGGCGGATGCCAGCATTTCGGCGAGCACCCCGGCGGCTTTGCCGGTCGAGTCGGATGCCAGCACCTCGCCCAACGGACTGCCGCGCTGGGCCAGGCCCTCGCTCAAGCCCCGCACGATGGCCGCCAGCGCGGACTGATCGCCCGCCGGAAGCGCGCCGATCGTCTTGAGCACCGCCGCCACGTCGCTCGGGCGATTGGCGAGGCCCGCCTGCCGGGCCAGCGAGGCGAGAAACTCGCGGCCCGCCTCGCTACGGCGGAATTCCTGGTCGGCCGCCAGTTCGGCGAACACCTCGCCGATGCCGGTGGCCAGCGAGCTTTGAATCGCCAACCGCACCCAGCGGTCATCCGCGTCGCGGCGGGCAATCTGAGCCAACGCCGCCAGCCGCGCCGGATCGTCAAGCTCGCCCAGGGTAAAGGCGAGTTGATATCGCACATGCGGGTTGTCGTCGGCTGACATGTCGCAAAGCCGCGTGCGGACGGCGGACGATTCCTCGACCGCTCGCTCCGCCAGCCGAACGGCGTGGGTTCTTACGCCGGGGTGCTTGTCTCTTAGCGCACGCAGCGCATGTTCGGCCGAAAGCGCGTCGAGACCCGCCAGAGCGTACAGCGCGTGCATCCGGCCCAGCGGCGACGTCGCTTCCGCCGCCAGTTTCGACAGGGCCGGCGCGGCCTTGCGGTCGTGCCGCTGGTACAAGAGCCGCGCCGCGGTCTCGCGGTGCCAGGCATTGGGGTGCGCCAGCGTCGCCACCAGTTCGGCCGTCGTCGCCTTGCTCATGCGCGGCAAGGGGCGACCTTCAAATCCATCCGGCACGATGCGGTAGATTCGTCCCCGGTCGCGGCCGCTGGTCAAGTCGAGGTGTTTCTTGATCGCCGGCGGCAGGCTGGCCGGGTGTTCGATTACCTCGCGATAGACGTCGAGCACGTAAAGCGTGCCGTCGGGCGCGTTGGCGAACTGACAGGGGCGAAACCAGATGTCGCTCGACGCGACGAACTCGCTCTTCTCGTCGATGCGGCGTGCGACGAACTCAAGGCCCCGCGGCTCGAGCCGCTTGCGATGGACCAGGTTGCTGCCCACGTCGCCGACGACGGCCAGCTCGAACGGTTCCCGCGGCCATGCGTCGCCGCGGTAGATCGTGGCGCCGGTGGCGCCGGTGAAGTAGCCGGCGGCGCGGCCGCCCCCTTCGATTGGGATGGGACCCGGTACGTCGCCGGCCACACGCAACCGGGTGCGGACGATCCGCCACGGCTCGACCGCGCTGGCGCGGTACACCTCGGCCTGGGGGCCGTCGGCGGCGATGCTGATTCGCGGGCCGGGGCTGCTCAGGTACGGATTGCGCGCGAGGTAGCGGTCGTCGAACATCACTTGCTGGAGGTGGTCGCTGTTGGAGCAAACGAACTTGCGGCCCCAGTCGTCGAAGCTCATGCCGTGCTGCGCCCCGCCGCTTTCAGGCCGGATGTCGAGCGTGCGCGGGTCGAACGAGAAATCGCGACCGTTCAGCGAGACCGGCTTGGCCTCTTGGTCATCGGCACGGCGGACCTGCCCGCCCGAACTGCTCGTGGCGCCATGGATGCGGTTGTCGAGGCCCCAGGCGAAGCTGTTCAGAAGCCCTTGCACGTTTGACTTGCCGAAGCCGCTGAGCACGACCTTCCGCGCGTCGGCTTGGCCGTCGCCGTCGCTGTCCTTGCAATAAAGAATGTCGGGGGCGTCGGCGATGAACACGCCGCCGTCGTAACCGATGACGGCGGTTGGCCACGAGAGCTTATCGACGAACACGCTGCTGGTATCGAAGCGGCCGTCGCCGTCGCAGTCCGAGAGCAGCCGAACCCGGCTCAAGCCTTCATCGGGTTGTTCGGAATAGCCCCGCATTTCGACGACGTAGAGCCGTCCGTCCTCATCGAAACTGACGGCCACCGGATCGGCCACCAGCGGCTCGGCCGCCGCTTGTTCCAGGTGAAAGCCCGCCTGAACCTGGAACGTCGCCAGCGCTTCGTCCGGCTCGACCGGCTCGATCCGCGGCAATTCCTGGCTGAAGTCGGGTTCCGATGCGCTGGGCGCCTCGTCGGCCCACATGCCCGGCGGCGTCGACGAGCCGGCGGAAAAAAGGATCAAGGCGGCACCAATCCAGCGGCGTTGCGCGAGAGGAATCATGGCAGGCTACCAGGTGGGAATTTCGTGGCGTGGCGGGCTAGCCCGGATTATTCATGGTTCTGATCGTATCCCACGCGGCCAGAGGAAACAAGTAAGTTCTACCGGCCGCGCCAAAACGGATCGGATTGTCGATCAGGGGCGCTGCCTGGAAATTGAGCACCAAAAACCGCGCGCGGCACCGGCTGAAAAGGCCGGCAAATCCCTGATGCTAAAATTTGTTTTCTATGGAGTTTTTGGGGCGTTTTTCGATCGGCGTCACTGTGCTTCGGCTCATCGCGTTCGGCACCGGACTGCCTACGGTTTGTGCAATGCTGCCCATAAATTAAGCACCACTTCCACCTGTTCCATCTACTCGTCTACTCGTTCCCACGCTCTGCGCGCATCTCTGCGGACGCTCTGCGTCCCCATCCTCGGCGTGCCGTCCGCCGGCGCGACACATGCGTGCGGGCAAGCTGCGGTCGTGGGTCCGCCGCCGCTTCGCGGCGAAGATTGCCGTGCCATTGGCCATCTTCGGAATCGGCCGCTCCCCGATTTTACCCAATTTCGTCCGTGTCGCCTCGCAGGCCGCCTTCGGCGGCCTGCGAGGCGACACGGACGACGGGGAATGGGTGCAGCCTGCTGTCACACTAACCCGCAGCGCAAGCAAGGTAAGTTGAATTCTGGACCTTACTTGCGAACCCGTAGCGCAAGCAAGGTAAGTTCAATGCTGGACCTTGCTTGCGCCGCGGGTTGGTGTTGGACCATGAATAATCCGGGCCAGTGTAGAACAACGAAGGCCCCTGGCCCTTAACTTTCACCTCAAGTTCGATGGTAGATTTTACAAAATGTCTGGTTGATTCAGAGAATGCTAGCAGAGCTAAGGTGGTTACACGTACCAGTTCTTCGTAGGTGTAAGCATTTGTCACAATTACAAGCGACTCTCGACCGGAAGCCATGTTGTAGGGAGATGCGTAGAGCAAAGAGTGCCCTTCCTACGAATACCTTCTCTCGGGAGACGTTTACCATGTCATCGCTTTACGAAACGGAAGTCAGTTTGGGTCAGATGATTTTCGGCCATGCCGATCTGGGGGATGAGCGTCGTACTGCGCGCTTGGTGACGACCTTCGATCTCATGCGGAAGCATCCAGGCGGGACGTTGCCG
>DATKSN010000249.1:0-9998 GCA_035531595.1 Pirellulales bacterium
GCGATTCATCCGCTCTCTGTTTACCTGCTCCTGGAAGAAGGAATTGAGAATGACGGCTGGCGTTGCCTCCCGGAGGAGCGGCGGCTGTGGGCGGATCGGATTACGGTCACAGCCCTACGGCTGCTGGGTCACCGCTGGCCAACCCAGATCGAAGCTGCCGAACCGGTGCCCGAATGGGCCGACCCGAATGGGATCATTCCTCTCACTCCGCTGGTCCACGAATCGACACTGTCCGAGCGTCTTCAGCAGCGGCTGACGGCCGACGAAATCGACGCCGGCGACTTCTCCGAAGTGATGGGCAAGCCGCTCGACGCCTGGCTGGCGACCGAGTTTTTCAAGCACCACACGAAGCAGTTCAAGAAGCGGCCGATCGCCTGGCAATTGCAAAGCGGCAGGTTCACCGCCCGCACGTCGCCCGCCTTCGCCGGCTTGCTCTACTATCACAAGCTGAATGCCGACACGTTGCCCAAGATTCGCTCGCAGTATGTGGGCCCACTCAAGCAACGCTTCGAAACCGAATTGCGCGGTATTCAGGCCGTCGCCGCCGACGCTCGCAGTGACCGACAGGAAAAACGCCGCGCGGAACTGGATGACGCGATCGTCGAATTGCAAAAGTTTGACGCGCTGCTGGAGACCACCGCCAGCTCGGGCTTCGGTCCCGCGCCGCTGCTCCCCACGCTTCGCCAGCACGCCATCGACGACGCCATGCTCGTCCTCAAGGTCCGCTGGCTCCGCCGCCTGAGCGAGTTGATCGTCAGGGCACCGCTTTC
The DNA here is from genome assembly GCA_035531595.1 of Pirellulales bacterium. GTDB lineage: Bacteria > Planctomycetota > Planctomycetia > Pirellulales > JAICIG01 > DATKSN01. The sequence goes on from DATKSN010000249.1 coordinate 771, forward strand.
CGACTGGCGCGCGGCTGCCGACCATGCCGGCCTGCACCCCGATCTTGCGACATGGATCGCCGAGGCGATGGCTCATCTGGACCATTTTTGCGCTCAGGTCGGCCCGCAAGCACCCGACCAAGGCACGCTCCAGCAAGATCCCGTCGCCAACGACCTGGCCCGGGCGATTGCGCCGGAAGCCGCTTCGATGCTCAGCGAGTCGTTACAATTCGGCTGCGGCGTTTGGTGGGCGCGCTTCGACGAGGTCGTGCTTGTGCCGCTAAAGGAGCGTATTAAAGAGCTCAAAGCCGACCAGAAAGCGTGCGAGGAGCGGCTCAAGGCCGAGCAGCTCATGGCCGAAGTGGGGCCCGAGCCGGCGGAAGCCGGGCAGATCAAGGCGCGCGTCAAGGAGCTGAAGGCCCACGTGAAAGAGCTGACCGCCGAGGTGCGCGAGAAGACCGCTCGAGCGTCTGCCGTGCGCGGGCGGATCGAGAGCTGGCGCGGGGTTTCCGATGGCGGGCTGCGCGGGGATGAGCCCCTGGTCTGGGGTGAGTGGTTGGCCCAGCTGCCGCTGTTCGACCAGATCTCCAGTCTCGATCACCATCGCGCGGCCCCAGCTACCATCGCCGAATTCATTGCCCAGGAATCGCTTTACGCTCCGGACATCAACGACGGCGTGCGGGTGAACATCGCCCCGCTGCAGAAAGCCGGCCTGCTGGCCGCCGACGTGCTGGCCGCCAACGACCTCGGCAAGGCCATCGCCGACCGCGCCCTTTGGCGCGCCGACGAACGCCGTTGGGTGCGGGAGGGCAAGCTGCCGCGGCCCGGCTGGTGGGGGGAAACGGAAGGATGAAGGCGGAAGGATGAAGGATGAAGGGGAACGGAAGGCGGGCAGATGACGGCGGCGGTACAATAGGAAATGTGGAGCGACGAAGGATGAAAGAGCGCGTAGCACCGAAGGTGTGTGACTCGAAAGCCCAGGGCGCAGCCCTGGGTTTGCGTTGCCGCGCGATTCGTAGCCCTGAAAGGGCGTCACTTGACGGTTCACTGAACGGTGGCGCCATCGTTGGGGCTTACGACCAATGTGGTGGGGCGGCGAACCCAGGGCTGCGCCCTCGCTGCGCTACACATCTCTTGTTGCTTGCGGCGAAACGGGAATGTTGGGCAATTATGGGTTTCTTCAAAAGAGGCCAGGGGCTTGTCCCCTGGAGTTTCACGTTGGCTTCTAGTCGAGGGCGGCCACATTCCCATCGTCCGTGTCGCCCCGCCGGCTGCCGAAGGCAGCCGGCGGGGCGACACGGGGAAAGGCAGGTAATCAGGGGAGCCTGTGTGTGTAGATACGAGCGTGAAACTCCAGGGGGCAAGCCCCTGGCCTCTTTACAAGATGTATCGAACAACGCCGGCTGACGCCGCAGGTTACACACTTTCGCCGCTGCGCGGCTGGCGGCCGGCCGCCAGATCGTCGAACAGCCGCCGGTATCGCTCGAACCCTCCGACGCCACACTCCAGCGCGTGGCGCCGCGCATCGTCCGAGGCCTGCCGGATGTCCCGGCCGTAGACGGCATCCACGGCGCGGGCAATCGCCGCCGGCGTCGTCTCGTGGGCCATGAACTCGCGGCAGATTCGCCGGCGGCTCGTGCCGGTGCGCTCGATCGCCAGCGCTTGCACCGACGCGGGCAGCCAGCCCGCTTGGTGAGTGGTGAGTGGTGAGCGGTGAGTGGTACGACCACTCACCACTCCACCACTCACCACTCCACCAGCATCGCAGTGCGGCCAGAACCGCGTCGTCATCACCGGCATTCCGGCCGCGCACGCCTCCCGCATGGGCAGGCTCAAGGCGTCCCAGCGCGTCGGGTGCAAGAGCACGTCGCCTTCACGCCACAAATCCCAATAATTCGCCGGCGCGCCGACCTGGACGCGAATGCGCGAATCGGTTGGCGCACTCGGCAACCGGCCCTGCGTGCGCAGCAGCAATACGGCCGGCGACGTCACATGCCGCCAGGCCTCGATGACGGCGGCCGTGTTGTTGCGGTCGCCGATGCCTCCGTGGCCCATGTTGTGAACGAACGTGCGGGCGCAGGCGCGGGCGCGATAGGGGACGTTGCGCGTGTCGCATGGCACGGGCAGGTGCGTCTTGACGGCGTTGACCAATCCGGGCGTGTTGTGCGACGCCTCGCGCCAATCGAGCATGGTGGGGCAGATGGCCAGGTCGGTGTGTTCAAGGCCGCTCCCGCGCTCGGGACAGCATTCGTACATGATGACGTTGGCCGTTTTGCATCCGAGTGCGCGGGCCATCGCCGGCACGTCGCCGCCGTACCAGCACTCGAAGGTCAAGAGCACGTCGGCGCCGCGGCAGAGCCACTCGACGAGTTCGGCCGTGAGACCCTCGCCGGCGTGCCGGTTGTTGTCGCCGAAGCGCTCCGGGAAGTGCTCGCCTTCGTGCCGCGAAAGCGAAACCGTGCGCTGGAAGCCGAGATGCTCGGCGAACAGACGTGAGAGCGTGCCCAGCCCGCCGTTGTCGGCGCGAACGATTGCCGAAATTCTAGTCATGGGAAAAAGGCGTTAGGCGTTAGGGGTTAGGGGTTAGGGGTTAGGGGTTAGGGGTTAGGGGTTAGGGGTTAGGCGTTAGGCGTTAGGCGTTAGGCGTTAGGCGATAGGAAAGAAGCCGACGGCTTCAACGCCTAAAGCCTAACGCCTAACGCCTCTTTCCGGCTAATTCCGCCAGCAACGCCTCGACCCGCTTGGTCCAAGAACAATGGCGCATCGCGTGCTCAAATCCAGCCCGTCTGACCGCTGCGAGAAAGCCCGGATTGGAACTGCTGACGTAGCCGGCCAGCGCCGCCGCATAGCCTTCAACGTCGATGGGCAACTCAAGATAGTTGCGACCGGCAATCCACCCGTCCGCCTCCATGCCTTCGACCTTCGGCGCGCCCATCAGAGCCCCGTGACCGGCCATGACCGTGATGCGATCGGACCAATAGTGCGGAAAATACGGTGTCGGCGGTTGCAGCACGATCTTGTACGAGCGCACCAGGCGCGTCAGACGTGGTCCGCGGACTTCGGCGACACCCAATGAGCCGACGCAATCGAGCCGCAAGGAACCCACTTGCCTACCGGACACGCGGGTGCGCTGGAGATGCTCCCACCACGCGCGCCGCTCGCGATACAGCGAGCCGACGAACAGCGCATCGCCGGCGAATGCCTCCGGCCGTCCGTAATCCGGCCAATAACCCGCCGTCTCAGGCGATGTGTCGACGTCCTCGAACGACCCGTCGCGCAGCACGAACGTGTTCGGCAACTGCCGGGCCGTGTGGCCGTCCGACATGGCGAACAGATCGACGTGCGGACAGACGCGCGCCATCCATGCGAACCGCGCGTGGGAAAACTCCGCCGCTGTCAGATCCCAGTGCCAACCGACGATGGCGCCGACGTGTGGCCGGATCGCCGTCAGGAGCCTGACGACATGCTCCGCGGCGTCCGGCCAGTCCGTGGCGCCGACGAACATGGCCTTGGCGAAAAGGAAAATGTCGGGCCGCACGCGCTCGCATTCGGCGGCAAGCGAAGGGAGCGTCGCGTCGCGCGTTGAGACGCGAACCACCCCGTGGCCGAGCCGCTCGAACACGTCGGCGATCATGGCCTCGGTGCAGTAGCGGTGGAAATCACCCAGGTAAAGCACGTTCATGGGAGAAGAAGGCGTTGGGCGTTAAGGACGGTGGCTGGGGCAGAGCCTCGGCGATGCCCCGGATGGAAGGCCGGAAGTAGGCGTTAGGCGTTAGGCGCTAGGACGGTGGCTGGGGCAGAGCGTCAGCGATGCCCCGGATGGAAAGCCGGAAGTAGCGTGGACTTTAGTCCGCGTCGTCAGGAGTGACGATGACGCGGGCTGAAGCCCACGCTACGCCTAACGCCTAACGCCTAACGCCTAACGCCTAACGCCTAACGCCTTTTCCTCAGTACGCAACAGTACGCCCCCTCGCCGTCCGCGTAGAATGCCGGCACGAGCGTCAATTGAAAGCCGCGATTCTTGTACCATGCTTGGGCGAGCGCGTTCGACGCTTTCGTGAAGGCGTAGACGACGGCGACGTCCGCCGGCAGTTCTTCGAGCATCTGGGCGAGCAGCTCCGAGCCGATGCCTTGTCGTTGGCGCCAGCCGTCCACGTTGACATCGACGATTTCCGCCGTGCCGCCGGGCGCCACCCGGTAATCGAGCGAGCCATGCGGATGCAAGATCGTGCGCCGCTCGAACCAGGGCGCGAAATGGGCGTAGGGGCGATTCATGGGAAGGCGTTAGGCGTTAGGAAGAAGCCATCGGCTTCAGCGCCTAACGCCCAACGCCTTCCCTAAATGTCCGCAGACGTAATCCACGTCGTCGTCGCTCATGCCGGGCCAAAGCGGCAAGTACAGCCCGCGGCCCGCCAGGTCATCCGCCACCGGATACTCGCGCGTCGCATACCGGCGCAGGTGTGGCTGCCGATGCAGTGGAACGAAGTAGCTGCGTGTCTCAACCCCCGCCTCGGCCAGCGCCCGGCGAATCACGTCGCGGCGACCTTCGTCGTCGGCGATGATCGGAAAGACCCACCAGGCCGAGCCGAACGTGCGAGCCTGAAAGCGGAATTTCGGATTGCGGGGAAGGAGAGGCGAGCGGGGGGTGTCAGCCCCCTGTTTCCGGTGCCCCTGACTCCAATCCGCGATCCGCGATCCGAAATCCGCAATTTCAAGACGGTCGAAGTACCTCTGAGCGATCGCGGCGCGGCGGGCGATCAATTCATGCCGGCGTGCGTGCTGCGCGAGGCCCACGGCCGCCGCCATCTCGGTCATGCGGTAGCCATAGGCCAGCTCCTGGTGATGGAAATGATGGCCGGGCGTGAAGGCGTGCGCCCTCAGCGACCGTAGCCGCTGGGCCACCTGTTCGTCGTTCGTGGCCAGCAGGCCGCCCTCGCCGGTGGTGACGATCTTGTTGCCGTAGAACGACCAGCACGCCAGACGGCCGCGCGAGCCAACCGGCCGGCCGTCCGTGAAGCTCGCATAGTGGCTTTCGGCGCAGTCTTCGATGACGGCCACGCGTGGCGCCACCCTTTGCACGGTCTCCAGGAACGCCTCGGCCGGAACACCGTAAAGGTGCGGCACGATGGCCGCCTTCGTGCGCCGGTTGACGATGCCGTGCCGTTTCGCCCAAGCCGGGTCGGGATTGCCCGTAGAGACCTCGCTATCGACGAACACCGGCGTCGCTCCACGATAGAGCACCGCGTTGGCCACGGCGACCATGGTGAGCGTGGGGACGACCACCTCATCGCCCGGCCCGACGTCGAGCGCCGCCAGCGCCAGGTGCAACGCCGTGGTGCCGCTGTTGCACGCCACGCCGTGGCCCTGGCCGTGGGCCAACGCCAGTTCCCGCTCAAATCGGGCGACATGCGGGCCGCCGGAGACCCAGCCGGCCGCGACGGCGGCGCGGGCGGCGTTGGCCTCGGCCGCGGTCAGCGACGGCTTCGCCACGGGAATGTACCGCGGCGCGGCGCGGTTGATGGTGGGGTCCATGCCGCTCAACGTAGCGGCCGGCTGGCTTGCCCGTGGTGCTCGGCGCCCGTGGGCGCTATAAAAGACCCGTGCGCGCAATAAAACACCCCAGCAAGGCGGGGCAGGTACCTTACCGGGGTGCGCTAGCTTGCGCCAGCAATCTGAATGCTATCATAAGGTTTTCCCCTGTCAAGACGAATAAGGAAAAAATAAAAGTCCAGCCGCGCCGCGGCGACAGAGGCGTTAGGCGTTAGGCGGCAGAGTGCAGCCCTCAGTCTAGCTCATTGCGCCCGCCGCACTCTCGCTTCCTCGCGCCGCGCGTCGAACGCCTCGTCGGCCCGCCGCACAAAACGAGCGCGCCTGCGCGGCTCGCTCCAGTAATAGACGGCGATCGACTTTCTGGAAATGCCCGCCGGCGAGCGCAACGGCTCGGGGTGTCCGTGGTGGTCGTGTGGCCCGGTCTCGAAGAGCACCGCCCGATTGAACCGCGGCTCGATCGAGCGCACGCACGCCGCGGCGGCGCGGTCCCATAGCTCGAGCGCGCCGCCGGAAACAGGGGCGCCGGAAACAGGGGGCTGACGCCCCCCGCTCGCCCACTCGGTGCAGTACACGATCAGATTCAGCCGGCGCGCCAACCCGGCTACCGGGTGCCGTTCGTTGTCGGCATGGATGCCGAGCCAACCGCCGGGCTCCGTGACGTGCAGGCCGCCGCCGTAGAGCGTCGGGTCGGATACCAGACCATCCAGCCCCGTCAGCAAGCCGGCGAGGCGCGCCGAGGTCGGGTGTGTCAGGCAGGCCAGAATCCGACGGCAGGCCGGACCCATCGCGGCGCGTCGGTTGCAGGCCCTCTTGCCATGCTCGTCGCACGAATCGTAACGCACCCAGGCCTCGTCCGGCACGGCGTCGAACTCGGCCGCCGCCGCGCGCAGCGAGTCCGCGGGCATGAAGTCGTCGAGCACCAGGTGCGGAAAAGGCTGAGCGAGGAGAAATTGATCGTTCATGGTTTTTGTCCCTTCGGTCCTTTTTGTCCTTGTCCTTTTTGTCGCGCGACAAAAAGGACATCAACTATTTCCCACCACATGGAACACGTATCTCACCTCGTGACATGCATCGTTGCACAACCGCATGATTTCCTCATCGGTGGCCGCCGGGAGCGACTTCCGCCAGAAGGCGAACCCGCCGCCGGGCGAATACGTCGTCGCGAACAACCGCAATCGTTTGGGCGAACCTTTCCACCAGTAGTCGCGCGCCGTCGTGTCGCTTTCGCCGCCCCAGTGCTCCGCTTGCTCGTGCGAGATCGTTTGAACGTGCCCGTGGCAGTTGGCCATGTTGCCCGCCCAGTGCGGCGCCACCATCTCGACCATCCCGCCGATCGCCGACACGCGCACGATTTCCCACAGCACACGCTTCAACTCGACGACGTGCTCCAGGCAGTGCGCCGTGTAAACGTGATGCGCCACGCCGTCGTCGAACGGCAGCCGGAAGTCCGGCGCGTCGAAATCGACGATCCGGTCGGCCGTCGCGCATCGGTCGCAGTTCACGAATCCCGCGCGAGATTTCGCGCCGCCGCCCAATTCGATTTTGAGCGCGGCCGACGCGCCTGGGCCGTCCGGGTCGGCGAAGCGCAGTTCCGGCGGATACGTCGCCGGGTCGTAGGGGTTCGTCGGCTCGGGCATCGCTAAACAGCACGATTCGTCGAGAGCGAAATTCGCGGCCGGCCACGCCTCGACGCCCCAGCCGGATGGCGAGCGGGGGGCGTCAGCCCCCTGTTTTCCGGGCACAGCAGCGGGACAAACAGGGGGCTGACGCCCCCCGCTCGCCGTCCGAAACCAGAAGAAGCTGCCCGCGAAATGCCAAGCGGAGTTGGTCACGCCGTCCGGGTACACGACCGCCCGCGTCTTGCGATGCGTGCCGACGACCGCGTACCGCGTGAGCGCATCCTTGATCCTCTCGGGATCGTCGAGCAAAGCATGGTACATCAGGTTCCGCCAGTACATCACGCCTTCGGCGTCGCCGATGGTGGCCACCCCTTTGGCGTGCGCGTAGAACGTGGCCTCAGTCTCCTTTCGCTCCGCGAAAGGAAGCTCGGCGACGGCGGCCAGCAGCTGCGGGAAGCTGGCCGCCTCACGCAGCGCCGGGTCGTTCGGGACGCGCGGGAATTGCGTATCGCTTCCCATCCGCGATCCGCAATCCGCGATCCGCAATTCGAGCTCCCGCTCGACTTCCTCCGGCGGCTCGAGGCCGTCGCCCGTGGCGATCGCGATCACGCGGCGGCCGTTGAAGATGTGCCAGCGCCGCGCGAGCTGGCGCAGGTTCGCGCGCCAGATGGAAACAGGGGGCTGACGCCCCCCGCTCGCCACGAACGGGGCCACGTGGTAGATGAGGTTCAGCCTCTCGGGACGCTGGTGGGTCGGAGGGGAAGAAAGGACAAGGGACGCAAAGGACCGAGGCGACAAAAAGGACTCGCGCTCCAAGTCCTTTGCGTCCCTTGCGTCCTTTTTGTCCTTGGCCCCTTGGGTGGCTGCCGCAAGGTGGCCGACTTCCGACATTCCTCCGAGCGGTTCCAGCGCATTGCCATCCTCCGCCAGCAGCTCCTTCAGCCGCTCGACGATCGCCGAGTCGTCCCGCCCCTTCGCCAGATACAGGCCCCGCGCCGTGGCCGCGCGCAGGTGGACCCGGTTGGCGTCGATTTCCACCTCGTCGAGCGTCTCGTCGCCCAGGATGATCGGGCGCACTCCGCGGTCGAGCAGCCGGTAGTTGAGCGCCATTTCGGTATCGAGTTGCACAGATCGTCCGGCATTCGCGGCCTGTCGTTTCAGCCGCCGCATCGACCAGGTGACGTCGAGATCGTCCAAGGTCGGCATGTGCAGGAGCGTGCAGGTGTGGGAGACGAAGCAGGTGTCGCCGGTGGCGGCCTCGTGACTTTCTCCTTTCTCCTTTCTCCTTTCTCCTGCTCTTGGCATCGTCCGGTAGCCGATGCACGGCGATGCCGCCCCGGCCGTCTTGAGCAGATCGGCCAGGAAGTCGCGGCGGGTGACGAAGCAATCGGAATGCACGCACCACAGGAACTCCGTCCGGCAGGCGGCCAGGCCCAGGTCCATCGCGTAGGCCACCGCCGCGACGGGATGGTCCGTGCCGTGGCAATTGACCTGGTGGACCTCGACCCGCTCGCCGCGCAGCGCCAGCACGTCGCCGAGCAAGGCGTCGCGCGTGCCCGTATCGACGATCATCACGTATACCGGCTCCGTCTGCCGCAGTAAGAAGCCGACGCAGAGTTTGAGCAGCTTCGGCGTTTCGCAGTGCGGCACCAGGGCCGTCACACGATAGTCGCCCGGCGCCTTGGCGAATTGCCCCTCCCAGTTGCCGCGGTTGCGCCGCGCCGGCGCGGCGAGCTTGGCGCGGCCCAAAAGCTGGTCGCGAGTCGGAAGCGGCTCGGCCTTCATCAGGCCGTCGGCGATGAGCTGGGCGTGAATTTGTTGGGTGAGGGTCATTTCGGAAGGATGAAGGCGGAAGGATGAAGGATGAATCCGGAGTGCCGAATTCATCCTTCATCCTTTTCCTGGTATCATGGCCGCCGTAGGCTCCCTGGACGCAAGGTGCTACGTCTCTCCGATTTTGGCCGGAGAACTCCCTCGCTCAGTGGCCGAAGTGGCGATTTCATCCCACTTTCAACGCCTCGACGTAAACGGGGCGGGGTTCAAGACATACGTCCAAGGGCGGGGTTTACGGGGCGGGGTA
>DATKSN010000250.1:0-14827 GCA_035531595.1 Pirellulales bacterium
CCTCCACCAAGCCAAGCAGCCGCAAAACAGCGCCACGCCATCATGCGGCAAAGCCGCTCGAAAAAAAACGGCGTCTGTTGCTCCGAACACTAGAAAGCCGAATCTTGAAAAACCAGTAATTAAGCGGATCGTTGTTTTTTAGACGGGCTTTGGGTCTTTCCGGCTGAGAGTCAGCTACGCCAGTTGCGCGAAACGGTGGCAAAAGAAAGGGCCAGCCGCGGAACGGCCGGCCCTTCATGAGTTTTGGGGTCCGGCTGGGCAAGCCATATCGAGCCGACAAGCGGCACCGGACACTTAAATAATACCTATACTCGGCCGGGAAATCAATCCGGTATAGGCCAAACCGGATGAGACCGGATTTTTTCGAGAATCCGGTTTGGAGCACCCCGTTGTCATAAGCCGTTGCCGCATGGCAACTTCTGACAAATGGGCGTGCCTGCGACTAGCCGCTCCGCGGGGTCCGGTCTGTGGTCTGTACCTGGCGCGATGAGTCATGCCCGTAGTACGGCAGTCACCGCGACAGGGACGCAACCGGAGTCTCTACGATGCCCGCTACTCTCACCGCCGGCTCGCCGCCGGCAACCTTGCCCGCTTTGCTCGACGTTGACCAAGTGGCTGCGCTCTGCGGCTGCTCAACCCGCCATGTGCGCCGGCTAGCCGACGCCGGACGAATGCCGTCGCCGGTCAAACTCGGCGCCCTTATCCGTTGGCGCCGCGCCGACCTCGACGCCTGGCTCGCCGCCGGGTGTAAGCCCGTCCGCCGCTAAATGCCGCGACCGCGACGGGTGGGCCGCCGCGGTCGCATGTGTTCGAGACTTCTCTTTTTTTCAAGGATCACAATGGCAAGAAAATCTCTATCTGACATTCTACGCGCCGGCGACCGCGAAACGCTAGCCGACGCTTGGGGCCGCACTGAGGCCGCCGGCGAACTCGAACCGCTTCCCGCTGGCGAGTATGTCGCCGCGATTGAGCGCGGCGAATTGTTCACGAGCAAAACGAAGTGTACACCCGCGTACAAGTTGACCTTGCGCGTCGTCGAAGGTGAACACGCCGACCGCCGTTTGTGGTGCGACGTGTGGTTGACGCCGGCTGCTCTGCCGGTCGCCAAAAGGGACTTGAGCAAGCTCGGCATTACCGACCTCGACCAATTGGAACGCCCGTTACCCGAGGGCATCGTCTGTGCGGTCAAGGTATCGCTTCGTAAAGCCGACGACGGTGCCGAGTACAACCGCGTCAAACGGTTCGATGTGTTGCGAATTGACGCGCCCGAGGGCGACCCCTTCGCGCCGGTCGCCAATGGGGCCGGCGCGCCGGCCGACGCGGCGAACGACCAGGCCGGCGCCCAAGACACGGGGCCGGCACCGTGAATACATACCCCAACGGCTTCCGCGTCGTGGGACCGACGTGGCAGGCGCGGCGGCTGGTGGATGCCGCCGCCGCGTTTGCCGCACACGCCGCTTGCGACCCGCGGGCCGACCTCGACAAGGAGTGTTACCTTTCGGCGTTTCAGTTTGGCGACGACTTCCGGCGACACCTCGAAACCACCGGCTCGACGGCCGAATTCGCCGGCGCTTCCTGGTCGCCGTGGATATGGTTCGACGTTGACCGCGCCGAGTTGTCGGCCGCGCTCACCGACGCGCGCCGGCTGGCCGCGACGCTCGATGAACGGTTTCGGCTCGGCGACGACGAGCTAGTGGTTTTCCTATCGGGCGGAAAGGGCTTTCACCTGGGGCTGCCAACGTCGCTCTGGTCGCCGGCGCCCAGTGACGTGTTCCATCGTGTCGCCCGTCGCTTCGCCGAGCAGGTTGCCGCAGTCGCCGGTGTGGCGATTGATGATGGAGTGTACGACAAGGTGCGCTTGTTCCGGGCGCCGAACTCTCGGCATCCCAAGACAGGCTTGCACAAGCGCCGGCTGTCGCTCGACGAATTGCTGGGGTTGTCGCTCGACGGCATCCTGGGGCTTGCCGCCGAGCCCAAGCCGTTCGATATTCCGGTGCCGACCTCGACGAACGACCAGGCTGCGGCTGATTGGTTCGACGCCGAGCGGGCCGTTGAAAAGCAAACCGCCGCCACGGCCGAACGACGGGCCGCCGGCGATGGCTCGCCGACCTTGAACCGCTCAACCCTCGACTTCATTCGCGACGGCGCGGACACCGGGGACCGGCATCGTTTGCTCTTTTCGTGCGCCGCGAATCTGGCCGAGTTTGGTTGCCCGCCGGCGCTGGCCCATGCGTTGCTCACCGATGCCGGGCTTGATAGCGGACTACCGCCATCCGAAGTCCGCCGACAAATCGACTGCGGAATGGCGAAGGGGAGGGCCGCGACGTGCTAGGCCGTGCGGGCTGCTTCGATGACATTGATATGGTTCAAGTCGCAAATCACCATCCGATCCGTTTCGGTATCGGGGTACATGATGACCAGCCTGGTCCTTCCCACCGCGGCATTTTCGGGGTGGCGGACTTCATGGACTTCGCCGTTGGAGAGCCGGATTTCAAACGGCTCGAATGGCTGACGACGCAGCATCTGTTGAATCGTTTCGTTACTCATGCCATCAAGTATACCACGGTGGACCACGGATGACAACCGCGAACTACCAAACCGCTGGCGACCTGTTCGACGGCTGGCGTGACGACGTGTTGACCGGCTCGCCGCCGGTTCTCTATCCGGTTGGCGCCGGCGACCTGGCGAGAATAGAAATCGGGCCAGGGCTTGTCACGTTGCTCGGCGGGCCGCCTGGCGCCGGCAAGAGCGCGTTGGCGATGCAATGGGTGGTCGATGCCCTGCGGATGACGCCGACGTTGCGGGCCCTGGTTTGCTCCATCGAAATGCCGCCGGCCGTGCTACTCGACCGCCAGCTTGCCCGCTTGTCGGGTATCGACCTCAAAAGCATCCGTTATCGCCGATTCGACGCCGCGCACGGCGACCGGCTCGAACAGGCGATGAACACGCTGGAACCGCTTGCCGACCGGCTTGCCTTTGTGAGGCCGCCGTTCAACCTGGCAAACGTCGCCGAGTCGGCCGACGCCTTCCATGCCGAGTTGCTGGTACTCGATTACATCCAGCGCATTCCGCCACCGGGGCAACACGGCGACAAACGAAGCGCGGTTGACGCCACGATGAACTACCTTCGGCAATTCGCCGACGCCGGGCTGGCCGTGGTTGTCGTCGCCGCGGTTTCACGGGGCAAGGATTTCAAGGGGCGTTCAAGCTATGACGGCGATGGCTTGAACCTGGCAAGCTTTCGTGAGTCGAGCGAACTGGAATTCGGCGCTGACGACGCCTTCATTCTCGTTCCAAACCCGAAAGACGATGACCATGTTGTGCTCAAGCACTTGAAGGCGAGGCATACCGAACCACATGACATCGTGCTACGGTTCGACCGCCGTTGCCAGAGCTTCACGCCGGCGACGATCGGCGCCGCGTCGAACACGAACAAGGCGCGGTTGCAATCGACGCTCGCCGCGCTTTGGAACCGCACGCCGGCCGCCGGCGATGATGACGATACGGAGGATGACTTTTGACGACCTCGACCAATGGTAGACCGCCGCCGGCGGAACCGCGAATCCTGCCGGGCTGTACCACGCTGCCGCCGATGACGCCGCGACCGCCGATTGAACCGTCCGACGACCACGCCGAGTGCAAGGCCATAAAGGCGAGCAAAGCGAAGGGGAAGGCCGGCGACCGCTTCCGGCTGCTCAATGCGTTTGTGGACTTCACCTTGGCGGACCTTGACCGTGGCGAGTTAGCCGTTTGGCTGGTGCTCTACCGTGATTCCCGCGACGGCGTGGCGCAGGTTTCGCAAGTTGCCATCGCTCGGCGAATTGGCATTACCGACCGCGCCGTGAGAAAGGCGATTGGCCGGCTGGCTGACAAAGGGCTGGTCAAGGTCGTTCGACAGGGGCGAATCGGCAAAGGCGCTTCGGCGTACCGGATTCGTGCCATACCCCCCGAACAACTGCGGAACCAATTGGTTCCGGCTATAGCCGGAACTTTTGAGTCATTTACTGCGGAACCAATTGGTTCCTCCAGTCCATAAGGGACCATAAGTGCGGTCCCCTTTGTGTCCGCTACGCGGACGGGGACCACTGACAGAAGGAACGCGCCATGCCGACCGACACCGCGATACTGGCACAACTACAGGCCCTATGGCGACAGGCCGCTACAGTTCCGCCGACGACGACCTCGACGACGATCGGGGCCGATTCGCCGGCTGTCGAGTCGCCGACGCCGGCCGCCGCTATCAGGCTCGACGACTGGCGCGCCACGAACGACGACATCGCCCAAGGGATTCTCGACGGCGAACCCATTCACCAAGCGAAGGGAAAGGCCATGATTTCAGGCTACCCTTCGCCTTTGTATGACCGGCTGCTCACCGGCTGGACTCGGCGCGTGCGAATTGTCGCGAATTCCGCGGCGGGCGGCAAAACGAAGCGCAAAATGTTAGAGACTGTGTGGTGCAATTTCGACGCCGGCGAAAAAAACGAGTTGTACGGGGATTGACACCGGGGCCGATGTTGTGATAATAAGGACACTATGAAAACGAGCAAACCGAAAATGCCGATGACCGACCCGCTACGGCAAGCAATCGTCGATAGCGGGATGCCGTTGCTGACCTTGGCGACCGAAACGGGTGTAGCACGTGCAAGCCTCATTCGTTTCGTGCGGGGGCAAACGTCGCTACGGCTCGACATTGCCGACAAGCTGGCCGTTTACTTCAACCTGGAATTGGCCAAACGAAAGGCGAAGTGACCCGATGGGAAGCTTGTTCCGCAAGACCGCCACGAAGGCGTTACCGGCCGGGGCCGAGATTTTCACCCGCAAGGGCGAGCGGTTCGCCAAATGGTTCGACGCCAAGGGCAAGACGCGCACGGCGCCGTTGACGAAGGCCGGCGACAGGATCGTTGTAACGGCCGCGACCTGGTGCGCGAAATTCCGCGACGGAGCGGATATCGTTCGTGAGGTTTCGACGGGCTGCCGCGACGCCGGGGCCGCCCGCTACGTGTTGACCGACTTGGAACGACGGTCGCAACTGGTTAAGGCTGGCGTTATGACGTCGGCCGAAGGCGCGGTTGCCGACCACCAGGCTACGCCGTTGGCCGGCGACCACGGCCACGTAGCCGCGTACCTCGACCATTTACAAGCCAAGGGGGTTCATCCCACCAGGCTTCGCAATGCACGGGGCCGGCTGGCGCGGTTGCTGGCCGAGTGCGGGGCCGTCAAGCTGGCCGACTGGGGCGCCGCGGCGATTGAACGATGGATGACGTCGGCCGCGGCGGGCGGAATGTCGGCGCCCACCCGCAACGAGTACCGCCAAGAGCTTGTATCGTTCGGCAACTGGTGCATCCGAACCCGGCGACTGCCCATGAACCCCTTCGCCGTCGTGCAATGTGCCGACGCGCGGGGCGACTGCCGCCGCAAGCGCCGCTCGCTCACCGAGGGCGAACTGGTCAAGTTGCTCGACGTGGCACGCCGCAGGCCGTTGCTCGACGCGATGACGGTTCGCCGCGGCCGCAACAAAGGCGAAGTGGTTGTCAATCTCCGCGACGACGTGCGGGAACGGTTGGAGTTGCTGGGGCGCGAACGCGCCTTGATTTACAAGATGCTGGTACTCACCGGGCTTCGCCGCGGCGAACTGGCTTCGCTCACCGTTGGCCAGCTTGACCTCGACGGCGCGATGCCGAGTATCACGCTGGACGCCGGCGACGAAAAGAACCGCGAAGGCTCGACGCTGCCCTTACGCCGCGACCTTGCCGCCGACTTGGCCCGATGGGGTGGCCGACCTCGACCAACGCAACAGGGGCGATTCTGGGGCGTTTGACGGGCCGTTGTGCCTGCCGATGACTGGCGTACCGCTCGCCGGCAAGCTGCCGGCCGATGCGCCGCTGTTCGTCGTGCCCGTTGCCCTGGTCAAGATTCTCGACCGCGACTTGGCGCTGGCCGGGATTCCGAAGCGCGATGACCGGGGCCGCACGGTGGACGTTCACGCGCTGCGGCATTCGTTTGGAACGCTCTTGAGCGCGGGCGGGGTGACACCTCGCACGGCGCAGGCCGCGATGCGACATTCGACCATTGACTTGACGATGAACGTCTACACCGACCCGCGGTTGTTGGACGTGGCCGGGGCGCTCGACGCTCTGCCGTCGTTGCCGCTCGACGGCGGCCCGCAACCGGAAGCCGCGACGGCAAAGGCGACGGGGACCGATGGCCGGTTTGCTCCAGCGTTTGCACCAACTCTAGAGCAAACGGGACACGGCGAGTCATTCGCTGTCAAAATGGCAGGCGTTCAACGCGCCGCCGACACGCCGGCCGACGTCGACGCAACCGCTTACGGCGTCAAAGAAAAACACCCGCTGACAACGGCTGTCAACGGGTGCCTTGAAGTGGAGCGGAAGGGAGTTGAACCCTCGACCTTCGCATTGCGAACGCGACGCTCTCCCAACTGAGCTACCGCCCCGGCTACCGATACCACCGCCACCGCAGGCTAGGATTACCTGGCCTTGAAGCGGATTATTAGTTCTATACTCCCGCCAGCGGGATTGTCAACCAACTCGCCCGAAGACTACTTGATCGAACGAAGCAACTGGTCGACTTGTTCGTCGCTGTACTTTTCCGCCGGGAGTTGGCCGGTGAGGGAGGATAATTCGCAAAGTTCGGATCGGTCGACATGACGAGGTGCTTCCGGGTGTTGATGTGACGGACGTATTGTCGTGACGCGGCCTCGGGATGTCAACCGGGCCGGTCCAAGGGCTTGGAAGTCGCGCCCCAATGGGTCACAATGAACAGAGTCTTCGCCCTGGTCGCGGAATTCTTGGACGTCGAACGTGCGGCACTTGTTGGAACAAAGCACCGAACAATTGGAGACCTGGCTCGGCCAGCGAGGCTTGCCCGCCTACCGCGCCGCGCAGATCCGCCGTTGGCTGTTCGAAAAGCGCGCGGGCGACTTCGACGACATGAGCGACCTGCCCAAACCGCTTCGCGCGGCGCTGGCCGACGAGTTCGCAATCTGGACGAGCACCATCGCCACGCATCGGAGGGCCGCCGACGGCACGGAAAAGCTTCTCATCCAGTGGCCCGACGGCCACCAGATCGAGTGCGTGCTGATCCGCGAGCGGCAACGGCGAACCGTGTGCATCAGCACCCAGGTGGGCTGCGCCATGGGCTGCGTGTTTTGCGCCAGCGGACTTGACGGCGTGGCCCGTAACCTCAGCAGCGGCGAAATCATCGAGCAACTGTTGCGGCTGGACCGTTTGCTGGCGGCGGACGAGCGGCTGAGCCATATCGTGGTGATGGGCATGGGCGAACCGCTGGCCAACCTCGACCACTTATTGCCGGCGCTGGCCGCGGCGTCCAGCCCGCGGGGGCTGGGCATCAGCGCCCGGCGGATCACCATTTCGACCGTCGGCCTGCCCCCGGCGCTCGACCGGCTGGCCGCCGAGAACTGCCATTACCATCTGGCCGTGTCGCTGCACGCGCCGAACGACGCGCTGCGAAACCAACTCGTTCGAGTGAACCGCAACATCGGAATCGGCCCCATTCTGGCCGCCGCCGAGCGCTATTTCGAGCACACCGGGCGCCGGTTGACGTTCGAGTACGTGCTTTTGGGTGGCGTGAACGACGAACCACGAAACGCTCGCGAACTCGCCGAGCTGTTGCGCGGGCGTACCGCTTTAGTCAACGTGATTCCTTACAATCCAGTGGCCGGCTTGCCGTACCGCGCGCCGACGGCGGCGGCCTTGCGGCGGTTCGTGTCGATTCTCGCGGAAGGTGGCATCAGCGTGCAGGTGCGGCAGCGCAAAGGAGACCAGATCGATGCGGCCTGCGGGCAATTGCGCCGCGGCCATAGGGAAATCGTGGCGACGGCATCTGTAGGGAACGCCCTCCGTGGCGTTCCGTGAAGCGGATACGACGTCGACAGGCGGCCCACGAAACAGGCAGGGTCATTTTTACGAAAAAAGCACGCACGTTGCGCGGCAACGGGCGTGCAAAAGAAAACGGGGTGATCGTGAGTACCCATGGGAACCGGGTTGTCCGTTAGCGAATCTTCGGCCCAGAACAACGCGCTGAGCGACCCAGACGTGCGACTGATGTTGCAGGTCCGCGATGGGAGCGCCGCCGCGTTCGAGGAGTTGGTGCTGCGCTATCAGGGCCGGCTCGTGACGGTGTTGGAGCATCTGGTGGGCAAGCGCGGGCAGGCCGAGGATCTTGCGCAAGACGTGTTTCTGCGAGTTTATCGCGCCCGCGAGCGGTACGCGCCCGATGCGAAGTTTTCGACCTGGTTGTTCACGATCGCCAACAACGTGGCGGCCAACGCCCTGCGCAGCCGGTCGCGGCGGCACGAGGTGCAAGTGGTTGCCGACTCCGACGGCAGCGGGCCGCAAGGAGCCAACCCGCTCGACCAGATGGCCCAGGCCGCCAGCGGCCAGATGCCCACCCGCCAGCTCGACAAGGCCGAGCTTCGCGACGTGGTGCGGCTGGCCATCAACACGCTCAACGAGCGGCAGCGGATGGCGGTGCTGTTGAGCAAATTCGAGGAAATGAGTTACGCCGATATCGCCCAGGCGATGGACATGTCGCCCCAGGCCATCAAGTCGCTTTTGTCGCGGGCCCGCGAGAACCTGCGGGCCGTGCTCGAACCGTATCTCGATCGCGGCGAACGCCCCGCGGGAGTCGAGCCATGAGCGACTCGTCCGCCCCGCGCCCTGCGCCGGTCGAAGAATTGGTGGCCTACCTCGATGGCGAACTGGGCGCCGACGAGAGCCGTCATATCGAACGGCTCTTGGCCGATGACCCGCGCGTGCGCGTCGAACTCAAGCGGCTCGATCAAACCTGGGAACTGCTCGACGGCCTGCCCCGCGCCGCGGTCGAGCCGAACTTCACGCGCTCGACGGTGGAGATGATCGCCGTCAACGTGGCCGACGAAATCGAGCATGAGCGCGTTCGTGAGCCGTGGCATCGGCGACGCGCGTGGTGGTTCGGCTCCGGCTGCGTGCTGGCGGCGGCCCTGGCCGGCGTCTTCGCCGGCGACAAGATCGCCTCGTACCCCAACGAGCGTTTGCTCGACGAGCTTACGGTACTGGAGCACCTGGAAGCGTACCGGCAGACTCCAAGGCTTGAATTCCTGCGAGAAGCGCAGGCGGAAAAACTGTTCGCGCTCGGCCAACCGGTGGCCGGCAAGTCCTTCGCGACGGAAACTCCCGCGGCGCGGCGAGAGCGGACGGAGCGGATGGACCCGCGCGACAAGGAGCAGGTGGTGCGTAAACAAAGGGCCTTCGCCGATCTCTCGCAGGCCGAACAGGCCCGGCTGCGTCGTCTCGACCTGGAGCTGCGGCAAGCGCCCGACGCTCAGGAATTGGCGCGCGTTCTGGATGCTTTCCAGACGTGGTTGAACCAACTCACGGCGGCGGAGCGGGCCCACTTGCTCCATCTGCCGGATCCCGGCCAACGGTTGAAGGCGATCTCGCAAAAGCGCGCCGAGGAGGCCGCTCGCCTGGGGCCGGAGGATGCGCAAGAATTCGAGCGTTGGGGGGAGGAGCTTTTCAAGCGGCGGCTGAAGCCTGGCGAACGGCAACGGCTGGACGGGCTTTCCGCCGAGGAACGATTCGAACGGCTTCAGACGCGGTTGCGGCAAGCCGCCGCTCAAGGCCAGCCGGAATGGAGAAAACTCCCCTTGCCGCGGGAATGGGACCGTTTGCGCGAACGTCTTTCGGACAAGGCCAAGGCGCAAATGGATCGGGCCGTCAGCGAGCGGGCGAAACGGCAGTTGTTGAGGATCTGGATCCAGGACGGCTTCCACCTGCGCCCCGCCAGCCGCGCGGCGGCGACGAATGGCGTGGAGCTTTCCGACGAGCAACTCCGCGAGCAGTTTCGCCAACTCCCGGACATCGACCAGAACCGCCTGCTGGGGCGGCCGCCCGAAGAGATGTTTCGCGCGCTGAGGATGAGGTATGAAAAGGCGTTAGGCGTTAGGCGTTAGGCGAAAGGCGTTAGGACGGCAATCGCCGCGATCGCCGGGAGGGCGTTAGGCGGTGGCTGGGGCAGAGCGTAAAGCGATGCCCCGGCAGGCATTGGGGGAGGGGGCGTTAGCAGGGCGTTAGCCGTTAGGCATTCGTTATTCAAATTCCAGCGCGGCGTTACGATCGCGAATGATCTCCACGTTCATTCCGTGAAAACCCTCTTTCTCAAAGACAGTGATACCGTCCATGAAGACTCGCCCGCTCAAATCCCCGAGGTCTTCCCGACCACATTTGGCAAGATCATAAGCCATGAGAACTGGAAGTTTCATCTTACGAGGTGAGTTTCCATGTTGTTGAAAAAAAGTGGCTTCTTGGTCGATGATCTCGTGAAGAACCTCACGTCCGCTTGGCATCGAATATTCTCCTGTAGGGCCTTTAAGCAGATAGACATCTTCGACGTCGATCCCTCCGAAGTCTTGCCCACGGATATGTAGAGGGATTTTGGCCGAATATTTCGTGTAGACTTTCAGAGCGGCTTTCACCATTGGCTCAGTCAATCCAACCAGCCTCACTTGAAATGGTTCAAAATAGGGGTCATTCATTTCTTTCCGAATACGCAGAACCTCCCTATAAGCCGCATGAAGATTCCTTTCGTCGAACCGGTTCGACGCCACATAGAAGCTCCACCGGCGATCCTCGCCGCCTTTGATCCAGAACGCCACCACGACGGGTCACAGTGAAGGCATTCTGGTTACGGAACTCGTTTGCGTAGTCTAGCCGGGCAGCTATACATGGAATTATATCAAGCGGTTAAGGATTTGTCACACCGTCATCGCTTGGCATTCCGCCGCAGCACGCGGCCCGGAGTGGCGCCGGTGTGCTCGCCGTCGCGCAAGACGTGGACCCCGTTGACCAGCACATGCCGCACGCCGGTGGCGTACTGGTGCGGCTGGGCGTAAGTGGCGTGATCGGTGATCGTCGCCGGGTCGAACACGACCACGTCGGCGTAATATCCCTCGGCCAATCGCCCGCGGCGCTCGATGCGCAGGTTGGCCGCCGGAAGGCCGGTTAGCTTGTGGATCGCGACCTCCAACGGAAGCACATGCTCGTCGCGGACGTACTTTCCCAGCAACCGCGCAAAGCTGCCGTAGGCGCGAGGGTGGGGCATCGACTTGAGGAACGCGCCCTCGGCGGCAAGCGACTCGGAGTCGGAGCAGAAGCTGACCCAGGGCAAGGCGATGTTCTTCTTGACGTTGGCCTCGTCCATCAGGAAGTAAATCGTCTCGACGCGGCTGCCGTCCTCGACGACCAGGTTGATCGCCGTCTCCTCGGGCGACGTGCCTCGCCGCGCCGCCACCTCGGCCAACGTGCGGCCCATGAGCGGCTTGAGCGCCTCGCTTTTGAAACCGACCAGGAGCACCTGCTCCGGCGAGCCGGCCGCGAGGAGCAGGTTTTCCCATTGGTCGGTCGGCGCGCGCATCTCGCGCAAGACGCGGGCGCGAATCTTGGAGTCTTGCAGCCGCTCGCGCCATCGTTCGAGCCCGCCCTCTTGCACCCAGGGCGGCATGGCGGCGTTGAGGCCCGTCCCGCCGGCCGTGTAGGTGTACATGTCGGCCGTGATCGCCAGGCCCGCCGCGCGTGCCGCTTCGACCTTGTCGATCACCTGCTGGTGCTTGGACCAGTTGCCCTTGCCCGCCGCCTTGAGATGGTAGATTTCGGCGCGGATACCCGCCTCGCGGGCGATCTCGAGCAACTCGTCGACCGACTCCAAAAGCCGGTTCCCCTCGCTACGGATGTGCGAGATATAAAGCCCGTCGTATTCGGCGGCGACCTTGCACAGTTCGATGAGCTCGCGCGTGTCGGCATAAAAGGCCGGCGCGTAAATCAGCGACGAACCGACCCCCAGCGCCCCGGCCTCCATTTCGCGCCGCACCAGCTCGCGCATCCGCTGGAGCTCGTCGCGATTGGGCCGGCGGTCCTGATAACCCAATTCGTGGATGCGCACCGTGGTGGCGCCGACGAACGAGGCGATGTTGGGTGAAACTCCGCGCGCCGCGAGCAGGTCGAGGAACTCGGCCAGCGTGGTCCACGAGACGTCGAACTTGACGTCGCCTTGCGACTTGATCATTTCGGCGCGCATCGTTTCGTTCAACGGTCCCATCGACCAACCTTCGCCGAAGACTTCGAGCGTGACCCCTTGGCGAACGTCGCTTTGCGAGCGTCCGTCGACCAGGAGCGAATCGGTGGCCCAGCTCAGCATGTTGATGAAGCCCGGAGCCACGGCGAGCCCCTTGGCGTCGATGACCGTCTTGGCCAGGGCATCGCCCAGGTCGCCGAGCTTGACGACCGTGTCGCCGTCGATCGCCAAGTCGGTGACGAGGGGTTTTCCGCCGGCGCCGTCGTAGAGCGTGCCGCCACGGATGATGAAATCGTATCGCGGGGGGCCGCCGCGGGCATGAATCGGCCCGAAGAGTGGCGCCAGGCAGGCGGCCAGAGCGATCGAACAGGTACGCCGTGTGATCATTGCCAAAGACTCTAACGCCCTTGGGTGTTGGTGATGCGACGATTATAGGCGAGGCGAGCGGGGGGCGTTAGCCCCCCTGTTGGCGCGCGGCGACGCGACCCGACGACAATGCGAGGCCTAGCGATTTTCGTGGCAATGACGCGGACGCGGAACACCAACCCGCGGCGCAAGCTGCGTGGGTCCGCCGTGCGGCCCACGAATCGGTAGGGCTCATTTTGGCGAAAAAAGCATGGGCGTTGCGCAGCAACGAACGTGCGAAAAAGCAAAACGCCAGCGAAGCGAAAAAAAACGACTTCCGAATACCCCATGACGTCTTTCGCCAGCCGCGTAAGCGGCAGCCAATTGCCGCGCCACACTTCGCATTACCCCACGCTCTTTTGGATCTCTTTGGGAGGGGTTTCGGAATCGTTTTTTTTCGCAGAGCGCCGACGCTCCTGTGCGCTTCTAGTGTTCGTAACCGCGCCGACACTCCTCCGCGCGTCCCTTTTCGCGCCCGAGGGCATCGTTCAGCGATGAGATCGTGACGAACCCCGCGGCCGCATCGGCGCGCCCGAGATCGTCGATCGCGCTGTCCGCGCCGAGGACACTCGCGATCCAGTCGCGCGCGGATCGCCGGCGCGCGCCTGGCACGTCGCCGCCTCGACGAGGCGCTCCCACGCGGCGGGCGTGACCACATTGAAGACGACAGACCAATAATTCGGCGCCTCAGGCTGGGCCGGCGCGGGCGCGGGAGCGCACTCCGCGTGCGGTGTCGGATTCTCGCCTCCGCGCGCGCGTTGAGCGCGCGCCTCCGCAGCTGCATCGAGCGTGTCGGAGAAGACAACGTGGGATTCGACGGCGCGAACCGCACGCTCGATGCGCGCCGCGTCGGCGAGCCCGATGGTTCGCTGAATCCAAACACGCGCCGTATCGTCGCCCAGAAGAGCCTCCTGGTAGGCGACCTCGACGATCTCGCGCCACGATTCGAGCGTGATAGTCCGAAATGACAATTCACGGTAGATCGCCCCGCGCCGAGCCGTGTGTGCGGCGATCAATCTGGCGTCGTCGCTCTCCACTTCGCCGCCTCCTTTATATCACCCCATCTTGCCAACGTTTCCCAACTTGACCTAATATAAATCACCGCCGTTTTCGTCGTTTCACTGACCGCAGTGACCTGGTCAAATGGGCAAGCAAATTTCGCCACATGAGCGGGAATAAAAACACCCCAGGGTGCTCAACCTTCCGGAACGGACACCGGAAGGCGGGGACGGTGGCACCCTGGGGGTCCGGGGCGGTCGGGGCGTCCGCGTAGTCTACGATAATTGGTTAAAAAGGCCATACTGTATCTCACAATGCGCCGTCGCGCCGGCGACGCCCTGCGCCGCGGCAAGGACCGCGTCGGAGACCGAAAGCGTGATTCGCCGACGACGACTTTGCACCTCGCTGGGACCGAACTTGGAAACGGGGCCAGTTTCGAGCGCGGAGGGAAGGCCAGTGGGTCGGGTCTCAATCCCCGTCTAGTTCCCCCAGATTGACATAAGATCTGTCTCGATCCTTGTCTCTGTCCCTCCAACAGGCTTGGAACTGGGTTTTCTTTCCTTGTCTTGTTCTCGCTTTCGCAGCGCAAAGCGGAGTTTTATCGCTCGCTGGTCAACGCGCTGACGTTCTTTGGCGGCAGCCCCCGCTCGATCATCTTCGACAACCTGAAAGCCGCCGTTCTCAACGGCTCCGGCCGGGAGGCCTGCTTCCATCCCGACTTCCTGGCGCTGTGCGGCTACTTCTGCATGCAGCCCATCGCCTGCGAACGGCGCGACCCGGAGTCGAAGGGCATCGTCGAGGGAGGTGTGCGCTACGTTAAGCACAATGCGCTGGCCGGCCGCGACGACGAGTTGCTGACGTTCGCGGATTAGCCCCCATGCGCGCGTCAAATTCGAAGGCAACCGCTACTCAGTGCCGCCGAGCTTGGCGCGTAAGACGGTGGTCCGTCGGCGAAGACGACGGATCCCTGGCACTCGCCGCCATCGTCGGCGCCCTGGCCGGCTCCTGGCCCGTATTCATCCTCGCCGCCGTCGTGCTGATGGTGATCGGCGACGTGATCCTCGACCGCTACGTGTGGGGCGACGCGGCGCGGGTCAGCCCGGAGGCGCCGGTCGTCGTGCTCCGCGCCGATCATGATGAAGTCCGGCTGGAAGGCAGGGCCAGCGCGCACTCTGGGGTATCTGGGTAAAATAGGTAGGTTGCGCTCGGCGCTCTGATTCTGTAGAACCAACCTCCGTGTGGTGATGTTCTTGTGACTCACGGAGGATGTGCGATGGTGAAGGGAATTCGGATTGGACTCGACGAGGTTGTGTGTCATTTTGAGGAATTGGAA
>DATKSN010000251.1:0-35131 GCA_035531595.1 Pirellulales bacterium
CCGGCTTGGCCAAGTCGCGAAAGAAGTGATTCTCGCAATACCGGTGCGGCACGCCAGCAAATTCCGTCGCAACGCACTTGAGAAAGGCGTCCTGCTTGTCCGAAATCCAAAGCACGACGTTCAAACGCAGCAATCGAGCCAGGCGTTTGGCACGAACAAACAGTTTCCGGATTTCGGCCGTCGCGCCCGACAACAGCGGTTCGGCAAACCAGACGCGGTTGCGGGTTACTTCGCGGACAACGTAGAGCGTCTCATGTCCCTTCTCCGACTGCAAGCCATCGATCCATCGGCAACCGCGACATTCCGGCCTCCTTTCCGAATTGCGGGAAAGGATTGTCGCTACTGCCCTGGATCGACGCCAGACCAAGAAAACCAGCAATTAAGCGGATCGTTGATTTTTTATGATGATTATCGCTTGGTCGTCGAATCCCCGTCAGTCTACCAAGCCGGTTTTGGAAGTCAACAAAAAAATTCTCGCCGTCAGCCGTCGGGCAAATTCCCCTCGCCGCGAAGCGGCGCTTTTCGCACGCTTTCCGAGAGTGCGACGAGCCGGCCCGCGGTCGCTCCCGTGGTCCGATGCCATTCAAGTTCAGGTTATTGTGCGGAAAGAATCGCGGGGCCGTTATACTGCACGCGGCCAAGGAATGAGACATTCGTCGGTCCTGTACACTAACCCGAAGCGCAAGCGAGGCAAGTAGTTGCGTGCCTTGCTTGTGCTGCGGGTTAGTGTCGTCGGAGGCCGCGTGCAGTATAAAGAGACCCATCTGGGGGGTGAACGATTCAAAGCCCAAGAGCGGGGGGCATCTCCGGGGCGTCCCCGGCGATTCGCCCACGGGGCGAAGACAGTGGCGGCTGATTCCGCGACGTAGCCCCGGAGGTTGCCATGAGTCCTAAGTCGAGCCGGTGGTGTCGAGATTCAATTTCAAACGCCGACGCGATCGTGCTGAGCTAAGGGGCTCGATTCAGGCACATGGTTGTCACGATCGCCTGGGATGTGCGGCGCCGCCGCGGCACGCCTCTCCGCTTCTTCGCGACGGGCGCGGCGGACGAGGACGTACATGTAAGCGCTGAACGACGTGACCAGCACAAAAGGCATCGACAGCAGGAAGACGATGCTCACGCCCCAGGCCTGGATCAGCCGATCGTGCTCGCCAGCCAACCCGGCCTTGCACATCGGGCACGCCGTGGCGACCGATGCGCCGCCGACAAGCACCAGCAACGACAGCGCCGCCGCAATCAAGCACGGGCGCGAAAGCCGAGGCACGCGGAAAGGGCGGACTCGCGGGGATGGAAGGCGTTGGCACATGTTGAGTCGATACCGTTTCAGCGACCCGCCTCAAGGCTGAGGTCGTTGCTGATTATACGACCGGAGGGCGCGACTGGGTAGATGTGGTAGAGGGCGACATAGATCAAGACCCCGGTGACCGAGACGTACAGCCAGATGGGGTAGGTCCAACGAGCCAGCCTTCGGTGGGCCGCCCGGCGGTCGCGCAGGCCGAAGTAGATCGTCGTCAAGGCCAGAAATGGAACCAGCGCCGCCAGCAGGATGTGGCTGATGAGCACCGCGTAATAGATGGTTGAAATCGGCGGCGGCCCTCCAAAGGGCGTGCCCTTTTCTCCCTTCAACACGCCGAAGTGATACCACAAGTAGCAAGTGAGGAACGCCACGGAAACGCCAAACGCCGCCAGCATCGTGCGCTTGTGGGCCCGCTCGCGGCGCCGCTTGATGAGCGCGTAACCGGTGAGCAAGAGCGCCGTGGCCAGCGCGTTGAGCGTGGCATCGACCGCCGGCAAGACCTCGCGGGCGGTCAGCGCGAGCAGGGCCGCCGAGGCAATCGTCACGGCGCCTCCTTGCCGGGGGCCGACTCGGATTGAAGCTCGCGGACCTTGGCCAACAGCGAGTCGAGCTGCCGCGAGTCGCTGTAGGTGTATCCCCGGATGAATCGGCCGTCACGACCGATCAAGACGAGTTTATCGCTGTGCGACTTCGCCGACGGCAGCTTGAGATGTGCTTCACACAGGTCATGGATATCGTCCAGGTCGCCGGTGAGAAACAACCAACGGTGGGGATCGGCGCCGCGATCGTTGGCGTAATCGGCGAGCACTTTGGGTGTGTCGTTGGCCGGATCGACCGTGACGCTGACGAACGTCACGTCGGTATCGGCCAGTTCCTTGGCGATGGCCGCCACCTTCTGGTTCATCGTCAGGCAAAAGCCCGGACAGGAGGCGAAAAACGTGCTTGCCACCCAGACGCGGCCTTCGAGCCTTCGCATGTCGAACGGCTTGCCGTCGCGTTCGACCAACTTGAGTTCTTCAAGACGCCGAGCGGGCTTCGTGGCGACGGACGTCGCTTCGGCCCGCTGGGGTTCGTCGCCGCCGGTGAGGGCCGCGGCCTTGCTGGATACGCGCCAGATCGTGTACGAACCGTAAGCGGCCAACAGCGCCAAAAGGAGCGTCAGCCAGCCTTTCAAAAGGTTACTCATTGCAAATCTCCGGTGGTCCTGCCCTCGACCACTTTCCAGCATAACACGAATGTCACGGCCGCGAAGCCCACCGTCACGATCAAACAGGTCGCCAGCGACGGCAAGTCGACCGGCAACTCGGCATCCGGCCTGCCCCAATACAGCAAGTGACGCAGGCCGGCGACGCCGTAGGTCAGCGGATTGAGCCGGATGATCCAGGCCAGCGCGGCGGCCGCGCCCGAAGCGCGCGGATCGGCCGGAAAGAAGGCCCCCGACAAAAGCCACATGGGCATCAGAAAGACGCTCATGATCGCGTGAAAGCCCTGCGTCGAGTCGAGCCGCCAGGCGATGACGAACCCCAGCGCCGTCAACGCGAAGGCCAGCACGAAGGCAAAACCGGCAATCGCGGCCAGCGATCCGAAGCTGAACTTCAACCCGACGGTGAGCCCCAGCGCCAGGAACAACAGGCCCTGGATGAGGGCGATGAGCGTGCCGCCGATGAGCTTGCCCAGCACCAGCGACCAGCGCGGCAGGGGGGCGACCAACACCGACTGCAAGAAGCCCTCGCGGCGGTCTTCGATGATCGAGATCGTGGCGAAAATGGCGGTGAACAGCAAGATCAGCACCAGCGTTCCCGGAAAGAAGTATTCACGATAGCTCAGGTGGCCCGTGGCGCCGCCGGGCCAACGGAACGAGGGCCCCAAGCCCGCCCCGAACAGGAGCCAGAACAGAACCGGCTGGCCAATGGCCCCGAACACACGGTTGCGCTGCCGCGCGAAACGCACCAGCTCGCGCGCGGCAAGCGTGTAGACCGCCAGCCAGGGACGCGGCGCGGCAACGTCGGGCGACGCCTCGCGCGGGTGGCGTGTCACAGCCACGCGGCGCCTCCGGTATTGGGTCGAGCGGTCTTGATAACGAAGCATAAGCCAACCATTACCACTTCCACCCCTGCCGGAGTTGTGAGTTGACGACGCACTCCTCGGGCCAGCGGCCCTGGTAGAGATCGGCGATACACTGGGCGGCCTTGCTGCTCATGTCGCGTTGGCTGTCCAGGTCGAGCCCGCCCATGTGCGGCGCCAAGAGCACGTTGTGTCGCTTCAGCAACGGGCTATCGACCGGCAGCGGCTCGGTCTTGAAGGTGTCGAGCCCGGCCGCCATCAGGTGCCCGCTCGCCAAGGCGTCGGCCAGGGCCCGCTCGTCGACCAGCCCGCCGCGGGCCGTATTGATCAACACCGAGCCCGGCTTCATCTTGGCCAATGCGCGGGCGTCGATCAGGTCGGTCGTCTCGGCCGTGCAGGGAAGGTGCAGGCTGACGATGTCGGCCGTGGTGAGCAGTTCGTCGAGCGTCACCAGCCGCACGCCGTGCTGTTGGGCGAATAGACGGTTGGGGAAAGGATCGTAGGCGATCACCGTCAGCTCCAGCCCGATCGCGCGCGACACGACGGCCTGGCCGATGCGCCCCAGCCCGACCAGGCCAAGCGTGCGGCCGGCCAACCTCGGCAGGGCCTTTCGCTTCCAGACGCCGTCGCGCACTTCGCGATCGCGGCCGGGGAAGCCGCGAAAAACACCCAACAGCAGGGCCAACGTCTGCTCGGCCACCGAGTGCTGGTTCGTGCCCGGCGCGATCGTCACCAGCGTGCCGAACTCGCTGGCCGCGGACACGTCGATGGCGTCATAGCCGACGCCCATCCGGGCGATGACCCGCAGCCCGGCTTTGGCCAGCACGTCGCGGTTGTAGATTTCGCTTCCCGCCAGCACCGCCGATACGCCGGCCAGTTGGCCCAGGAGCACCGTGGGGTTAGGGATCGATTCGGAGAGCGCGGCGGTGGGGTAAGCCACGTCAAAGCCGGCCGATTTGAGGATGTCGAGGTACGGACCAGGCTGATGCTTGATCACGGTCGTCGTGACGAGAATGCGGGGCATGGCGGGCAATTGGCGAGGTGGGCGGGTGCGGAGAATCGTTCAAGCGGTTGTACCCCACTCGGCGTGGAAATTCAAGTTGCCGTTCGTGTGGATGTGCGGATTATACTTCACACGGTCGAGAATGAGACATTCTCGGTGGCTGGGGCAGAGCCTTAGCGATGCCCCGGTTGCTATCTAGCCGGGGCGTTCCGTGAAGCTGCGCAAGGAATTCCGGGGTAAATGGCCATCCAAGTGACATTGCCACGTTGACCTGGACCGCGTATGCTCCCACCCCGCCATAGGGCGGTTTTTTCGTCGTCAACGAACGTATGGGAAGGCGTCATGCGCAAGCTCGCAGCGTGGCTCGTGGTGCTGATGGTGGCCACGAGGGCGACCTCGCGCGGAGATGACGCTGCCGAATCCTGGACCGGCCGCCTCGTGATGCCGAAGTGCGCCGACGTCAAACTGCACGTCAATGACCGCCAGATCGACCCAGCACCGGCGGGTGCGGCGTTTCGAGTGCGACGAGCGGATGGCGAACGGCTTTGGGTGGGACGGGGCACCATCCGCCGATCGGAGGTGGTTCCGCTTGACGACGCTGTCGAGTTCTTCACGGCCGAGATCGTCCGCGAACCGACGAGCTTCGCCTACGCCAGCCGCGCCGGCGCTCTGGAATGGCAAAAGCACCCCTTCCTCGCGTTGTTCGACGCCATGTCGGCACTGCGTCTCGACCCGAATTCCGCCGCCGGGTATTGGAACCGAGGCATGTCGCTCATCTACCTGAATGACTTCACAAACGGAATGGCCGATCTCGACGAGGCGCTGCGTCTCGACCCGAAATTGGCGATTGCCTATGGTACCCGCGCTTCGGCATGGTCCGCGCAGCGAGAGTGGAGCAAGTCGTTGGCCGACGCCGACGCGGTAGTGCGTCTCGATCCCGAATGGGCCGACGCGTACGCTTTACGTGGATACGTTTGGGTCCAAAAAGGTGATTTCGATAATGCGATGCGCGATTACGACCAGGCCATCGATCGCGACCCGACCAACGCGGATTTCCTGGTAAAGCGTGGATGGCTTTGGAATCGTCGTGGGCTGTGGGACAAAGCGATCATCGACCTGGACGAGGCCATCCGGCTCAACCAGCAATGCGCGGAGGCGTACAACAACCGCGGGTTCGCCAGGATCGCGCGGAACGAGTTCGACCTGGCGCTGGGCGATTTCGACGAAGCCACGAAACACGATGCCAGTCTGGCATATCCTTACTACGCCCGCGGGCGGTATTACAACATGCAGGGCGAGCACACGCGCGCCGTCGAGGAGTTGACCAAGGCGATCGAACTCGCTCCGGACGAAGTTGACCCCTACCGAGAACGCGCCGCCGCCTATCATCAACTGTGCGAGTTCACCTTGGACGCGGCAGACCGGCTCATGGTGACTCAACTTATCAAGTCTCGACGTCTCAATTGTTCCGCGCTGGACGGGCAGAACGGCGCGGCGATTGATCCGGCGAAGATCAATCACGCCGACACGACCAACATCGCGTCGCAAGGTCAGGCGGCGGCCGCCATCGCGGGAACACAATCGGCGGCGACGTCAACAGACAGCGCCGCGGACCAGCCGTCGTACTCGACCGCTGCCTCCGCCAAGCCGGCGCCGCCGGATCCGGCTCACACGGCTTATATTCTGGCCGTGCGCATGCTGCACAACGACGACGAGCGCTACCTCGACGTCGAGCGAGCGCTGGAGTTTGCGACCGAAGCCTGCAAGCTGACCGAGTGGAAACGCGCGATTTATCTTCACACGCTGGCCGAGGCTTGCGCCGAGTTGGGCGACTTCGAGAAAGCGGTCGAGTGGCAATCCAAAGCGATCGAGCGGTCGCTCGACGACAAGGAGTTCCTGGCCAAAGCCAAGTCGCGGCTGGAACTTTACCGTTCCGGCAAGTCGTGGAGCGAATCCCCAGAGGATTGATGATGCTCGTGTGGCGATTAACGCTTGGGACCGCATTCATCACGGCGCTGGCCGGACTGGCTTGGCTCGACCAACACGCTTCGCGGCCCGGGACGTACCTATTCCCCTTGGCGTTGGTGCTTACCTTGGCGTGCGGAGGCGAATTGCTCGGCTTGCTGTCGGCGCGCGAGATGCGGCCCGTGCCCTGGGTCGTCCAAGGCGGCAACCTGCTGATCGTCTCGTCCAACCTGGCGCCGCTCTTCTGGGGACCGGGATTCTTGGGACGGGGATTCTTGGGACGGGGCGATCCGCTGGGGACGTTCGGCTGGCCGGCCGCGGCGTTGGCGCTGGCTCTGTTGGCGGCGTTCGCGGCCGAAATGTGGCGTTATACCGGGCCGGGGCATGTGACCGAATCGCTCTCGGCCGCCATACTGGCTTTTGCTTACGTCGGGCTGCTCATGAGCTTCGTCGTACAGTTGCGGCTGCTCGAAGGTGGTCAGGTCGGCATCGCGGCGCTCTTATCGCTGGCGATCGTGGTCAAGATGTGCGACACGGGGGCTTATACCATCGGCCGTTTGATGGGCCGGCACAAGATGGCGCCCCTTTTGAGTCCGAAAAAGACGGTCGAAGGCGCCATCGGCGGGCTGGTGTTCGCCTGCGCCGGCTCGTGGCTGGCGTTTCGCTGGCTGGTGCCCGCGATCATCGGCGCCGGCCGGCCACTTGCGCCGGTTGGGGGCTGGCTGGCGTACGGACTGCTCGTGGGAGGGGCCGGCATGTTGGGCGATTTGGCCGAATCGCTCTTGAAGCGCGATCTGGGTCGCAAAGATTCCAGCATGTGGATGCCCGGCTTCGGCGGCGTGCTCGATGTGCTCGATTCGATCCTGCCGGCCGCGCCGGTGGCGTACCTGTGCTGGGCCTTCGGGCTGGTATGAAGCCGCGAACCGCCATGGTGGTGTAGGCGTCCCGCATGCCGGGCTGTTATGGGATCGGCTCTAAAACCAGCGGGCCTTTTCGACGACGTTGACCAACGACTCTCCCCGCGCGAACCGGCCGATGTTGTCGAGGAGCACGGCGAGGTGCCGCTCGGCGATTCGCGGTGATGTGCCCGCCACATGCGGCGTGAGGATCACGTTGGAATTCTTCCAGAGCGGATGCTCCGACGGCAGGGGTTCGATTTCAAACACATCGAGTCCGGCGCCGGCAATTTCCCCGGCGTCCAGCGCGGCGCGCAAATCGTCCAGGTTGACGATTGCGCCGCGGCCAATGTTGATCAAGTAGGCGCCGCGCTTCATCCGCCGGAATTGTTCGCGCCGGAACAAGCCGGATGTGGACGGCGTGTGGGGGGCCGCGATCACGACGAAGTCGCTTTCGGCCAGCAGCTCATCCAGGTCTTCGACCGGCCACAACGCCGCCACGCCCGGCGGCGCCGATGTTCGCACGGGATCGACCGCGACGACCCGCATGTCGAAGGCCAGCGCGCGGCGTGCAATCTCAGCGCCGATCTGCCCAAGGCCGACGACGCCCAGCGTCATATCGGCGAGGTGCCGGTGGGCCCGGTCGATCGCGCTGACCGTGCCCGGCCCGGCGCTGAACGTCGAGCGCGCCTCCTCGCCGCCGACCGGCGCCCACCGCGCCGCCAATTGATTGCGGATGTAATGGTGGAAGTTCCTGGCGAAGCAAATGACGTAGCCCAGCACATGGTCGGCGATCACGTCCGAAAACAGACCGCGCATGTTGGTGAGCACGCACGGATGGGCGATCAGTTCCGGGAAAAGATAATGTTCCAGGCTCGCGGTGGGCGACTGCACCCAGCGCAAGTCGTGGGCCGCCGCCAAGAGCGAAGGCGACAACTTGCCGAAAAAAGCGTCGGCCTCGACGATCTGCGTCAGCGCTTCGGACTCGCCGGCCGCATTCACGACGCGCATCGGCCCGGCGGCCGTCACGATCCGCCGTAAGCGGTCGAGTTCGACGGCGGGATGAATGACAAGCTTCATGGCGATTCCTGATTTCGACCTATTGTAACGCGCAACCGTCGCGTGGGTCATCACGATTTCTTCACAGTCTTCCAAGGGGGGACGGAAGGAGCGAAGGCACCTGTTCTTCCAGATTGAGCGGTGCCGAACCACCCCCTTGCTATCGCCGATGGGTTGATCGCCGGGCGTTTCGCCGCCTTGCCGCCGCTGGGACTAAAAATCGGCCGAGAGGCCCGAACGGCACGCTTTGTGCATCAAGTGACGAGCTAGTGGGCAACGGAACAACAATCAACGGGAGTTCATCCATGCTCAACGCCGAACAAGTGCAAGGTCAGTGGAACACACTACGGGGCAAGGTTCAGGAGAAGTGGGGCCAACTCACCGACGACGACTTGCGGATCGCCGGCGGCAACGTGGACCAGCTCGTGGGCCAAATTCAACGGAAAACGGGCGAGGCCAAAGAGGCCATCGAAAAGTCGATCTCCGACCTGATGTCGAATCCGACGATGAGCCGCATGGCGGACGCCGCGGCGGGTTATGCGCACGACGCGGCGGCGAAGGGCCGTGAGGTCTACGATGAAGTGGGTGACCATGTGCGCGAGGGAGCGCAACGCCTTGAAAAGCACGTCCAGGAACACCCGGTGCAGTCGATGTTGGCCATCCTTGGGATGGGGATCATCACGGGCGTCGTGATCAGCGTGATGCTGCGGCGCGACTAGCACGGATTATTCATGCTCCAGGGGAAACGAGCGCAGACTGCCGTTACACCAACCCGCGGCGCAAGCAAGGTAAGTCCAACACTGGTTTTCAACACGATATTTCCATCTCTTAGCGAAAGGAACCAACCGTGGCGACACCCCAACACCGGATGCCCGGCATTCGTCAAACGAACAGGCGGGAGGATGCGCGCGGGCGCGAAACCAACATGGGGGACGGGGTTTATTCCGCCGCGGCCTTGGCCGAGCCCGTGGAAGCTTGCGTTCGCGAGCACGCTGTTTCCTCGTCGCTCGTCATGTTCGGCGTGGGCGTGGCCCTCGGGTCGGCGCTCGTTTTCGTGCTGCGAGGAGGGCCGCGGGCCGCCGCGCCGCGCGGGCGGATGGCCGCGACATGGAACAACGTGCGGGACGCGGTTTCGGACCATCTGCCCGACTCCGTGGCGCGCTTCGTTGCGAAAGCCCACGGCTCTTGAGAAACACTGTACCTTTTACGTTGAGGAGACCAAGCATCATGCCAAACACCACTCAATCGCCTTCTCGCGCCGAGCCCATGAGACGAGAGCCCGAAACCCGGCCCTTGGAAGAGGCCGGTGAAGAACTCCTGTGTTACCTCAAGAAATACGCCGCGGCCAACCCGTCGGGGGCGGCGCTTTGGTGTTTCGGCATTGGCTTCGTGTTGGGATGGAAGTTGAAGCCCTGGTAGAAACCCGCTATCGACGGCGAACCCACGCCCCGGCGCCTCGCGCGAATTCCCGCGGACGAGGCAACAGCCGATCATGGTAATAGGCTCGGCGAACGGTGTTGCCGTAAACGTGCAGCGGCCGATACGACCGTTGGACGATGGGGGTGGATTCAATCAACGCTCGTTGTGCGCGCGACACCACCGCTCGCCCTGCCCAACTCGGTTCCAGGGCTTGGGCGCTCGACCCTAAGGCCAGCGCGAGAATCGCTCCGCATGTCATCAACCGAAAGCTCATTGCCGGCCCTCCTTCCAACGGTCTTGATCTCGACTGCTCATATAGGCTAGGTCGCGGATTGACACCTTGCAAACGGTCGTCGCCTTTGGCCGCCGTCGCGGGGTAAGAAAGCCTGACTGGCCGCCGTCAGGAGACTCACCTCGAACGCTTTTCTTGGACAGGATTGACGGGATTCACAGGATATGGCGTTGGCCCGCCGGGCCGTCGGCGGGGAGTTGAGCGATCATGAGTGGAAGCTCTATCGGTTGACGGAGACGCCCGCGGCGACGGACATGCGGCGCGGCACGGCGGTTTCGGCGCAGCCGAAAATGCCGAAGAAAAAACTGGCAAAACCGTACCTGTACCGACAAGGAAATCCGTCTCGGCGGATTGCCAGGCTTTGGATGCGTTAAGACTTCTTCACCCGCAACGCCCATCGGCGCCACTCGCGCCGTAGCTTTCGTCGGGTAAAGGTACGGTTTTGCCAGTTTTTTCGTGACGCGCGGCCGACAAGTCGCGCCGCGGGTCTGAGCGCCATATCGAGGGGCCGCGAATCGCCGCGGTATTTTTTTCCCAAAACTGGGCTTGACGTTCCCCCCCTATGATTCCGCCAATGCTGACCGCCTTTACGCCACTCACCTTGATTGCCCTCCGAGCATCGGCGCTTATTCATGGTCCCGTAGCTGGCTTCGCAAGAAGTCAGGCCGTGGACACGAGTTACGCCAGAATTCTTGCGAATTCTGCTACAGCACAGTGCGCGAGTTCCTCCCCGGACCATGAATAATCCGGGCTAACGCCGCCCGCTCGCCTTGCCGGCCAACAGCTCCTCGAACCATGCGACGTACTCCCGCGCGACACGATCCAGATCGTGCCGCTCGACGACGCGTTGACGGGCGGCGGCGGCGAGACGATGCCGCAGCGGAGCGTCGGCGAACAAGTGGGTCAGGGCGGCGGCCAGGTCGTCGTCGGCGTCGAGAGCAAACAGAAGACCGTTGACGTCGTGCTCGACCAGGTCGATGTTGCCAGGCACGCGGCTGGCCACGGGGCACAGTCCGGCGGCCATCGCTTCCAAGAGCGCGTTTGAACAGCCCTCGTGCGGCGATGTTTGCACGCAAATCGAAGCCCGTCGGTATACGGAGGGCATGTCGTCGCAATGGCCAAGGAACTCGACGCCCGTCAGCGATTCCTGCCGCGCGTAGGCCGCCAACGACTCGCCGAGCGGCCCGCCACCCGCGAAAAGCAGGCGAAAATCCGCTCGCCGGCCGAGGTGTTTCCAGGCCCGCAGCACGGCCAAGGGGTTCTTTTCCTGGCTGAGCCGGCCGACGAACAAGGCCGTCCGCTCACGGTCGTCCGGAGCCTCCGATGAGGAGGGCGATTGAAACCGCTCGATATCGACGCCGTTGGTACACCGCCGGATGCGCTCGGGCGGACAGCCGTACTCGACCAGTTCCGCATAGGCCCGTTCTGAAGGCGCCAGGAAAAGGCCGTTGCGCAGAACCATCCGCCGCCAAAGTGCGCTGCCCCTGGCCTGGGCCAGTTGAGCGATGTCGCCCCGCGGGCCGACCGAGGCGATCCGCACGATCGACGGCTTGCCTAGCCAGTTTGCGATCAAGCCCGTCGCCACGGCTTCCCATGGCGCTTGCCCCGCGAGCACGACGTCGAACCGCCGCGCCAGGCGGACCAGGTTGCCGGCCAAGGTCGCCAGGTAACTCAGCCCGAACAAGGGCCCAAGTGGGACGGTCGAAATCACCCGGCGGATTTCGATCCCCTCGACGACCTCGCGCCTTGGCAAACCCGGCACAGGCCGGGTCAGCACGACCGGTTGGTGCCCCCATGCCGCCCAGCGCAGGGCGAGCTGAAACAACTGGCGCTCAGCCCCCCCCACCGTCGGGTGAAAATGGCTGAGGCAGACGGCGATGCGCAAGGCCGGTGTCTCACAGCGCTTACGCCGAGAACGAACTACCGCATCCGCAGCTCTTGACCGCGTTGGGATTGTCGAATGTGAATCCGCGCTTCTCCAGGCCGTCGTAGAAGTCGACCGTCGTGCCGTCGAGGTACAACGCGCTTTTCTTGTCGACCACCACGGTAACGCCGTGGAAGTCGTACTTGCTGTCGACCTTTTCGTCGAATTGCTTGTCGAAGCCGAGGCTATACTGGAAGCCACTGCAGCCGCCGCCCGCGACGCCCACGCGCAGCACCGTGCCCTCCTCGTACTTCTGCTCCTGCATGATTTTCTTGACTTCGCCGGCGGCCCGTTCGCTCAATGCAACTGCCATGATCGTGTACCACTCCAAATTTCGAATGGGTGAGGGTTTCGACAACTCAATATGTCTAAATTATACGATCCAATCGAAAAAGGGAAGCGGGGAATCCGAAACGGTTGGTTTGGTGGGCGGTGCCCACCCTACGGGGAGCCCAGCTTTCGCAGCCGATTCACCGCCTCCGATACGGTCTGGACGGCAAAATCGACCTCCTCGGCCGTGTTGAACCTCCCCAGGCCGAAACGCAGGCTGGCCCGTGTCAGGTCGTCGCCCAGGCCCAACGCCCGCAGCACATGGCTCGGTTCCGGGTCGGCCGAGGTGCAGGCGCTGCCGGAACTGACCGCCAGGTGCTTCATGCTCATCATCAACGCCTCGCCGTCGACACCTGCGAAGCTCAGGTTCAAATTGCCCGGCAGCCGCAGCCCGGCGACAGCCGGCGACGGCCCATTGATCGAAACGCCGTCGAGCGCCTCTCGAAGCCCGGCGTGCAGCCGGTCGCGTAGTTCCCGCAGGCGGACACTTTCGTTGGGAAGCTCGTCGAGGCACAATTCCAGCGCGCGAGCAAAGCCGACCACGCCCGGCACGTTGAGCGTGCCACTGCGTAATCCGCCCTCTTGGCCCCCCCCGTCGATCTGCGATTGCAACCGTAACGGCGGCGAACGGCGGCGGACGAGCAACGCCCCGACGCCTTTCGGTCCGTAGATTTTATGGGCCGAAAAACTCATCAGGTCGATGTCGAGTGAGACCACGTCGAGCGGCAGCTTACCGACGGCCTGGGTGGCATCGCAATGGACCGGCACGCCGCGGCGATGACAGACCTCGGCGATTTCGGCCAAAGGCTGGATGGCGCCGATTTCGTTGTTGGCGAGCATCACGGAGACCAGGGTCGTGTCGTCGCGCAGCGCGTCGGCCACTTGCCCCGGATCGAGGAGTCCCGCGTGGTCGTTGTCGCCGGGCGTGACCGAAAGCAACGTGACCTCGAACCCGCGCCGGCCCAAACGCTCCAATGGATCGAGCACCGCGCGGTGCTCGGTGCTCACGCTGAGCAGGTGGTTTCCCTTGCGCCGGCCGCGCTCGGCCAGTCCCTTGAGCGCCAGGTTGTCGCTTTCGGTGGCCCCGCTGGTGAATACGATCTCGCGCGGCTGCGCTCCCAAGCGACGCGCGATCGACTCGCGGGCCGAATCGAGGGCCTCTCGCGCCTGATCGCCGAACGAATGGCTCACGCTTCCGGCGTTGCCGAACCGCTCGCTGAAGAAGGGCAGCATCGCTTCGACCACCCGCGGATCGACGCGGGTCGTGGCGTGGTTGTCCATGTAGACGGGGAGGTTTAACATCGAACGCGTGAATCGCCAAACACGATCAGAGGGAGACTGGGATGCAAAACGCAAGACAACCCAAAAGCAGCACGGTGGCTGGGGCAGAGCCTAAGCGATGCCCCGGTCGCTATCTAGCCCGGATTATTCTCATGGTCCCGTAGCTGGCTTCGCAAGAAGTCAGGCCGTGGACGCGAGTTACGCCAGAATTCTTGCGAATTCTGCTACAAATGTCTCATTGTCGGCTTTCGCGGAATTTCATGAAATAGCGCTGCACGTCGGGCATGCAGCAGTGGCCGCTGGGGGCGAGCGTGATGCACCGCGCCAAGGGTGACTTCGACTTCGCCAGCAACTCCTTGACCCGCCGCACGCCACCTTCCAGCACGTCGGCTTCGATGTCCTCGCGCGTGAGGCCGAAACAGCCGCAGATCGGCGCGTCGGGGTCTTTGGGATAGATCGGGCGCGGCATTCGATCCGCCGTCACCGTTCGGTCGAATTGGTCGAAGTAGGCCACGTCGCAGCGCGCGAACGGACAGAAGAAGGCCGTGTCGGGCAACTGGCGGCGGTCGTCGGCCGCGAGCTGCGCGCTCAAGGTCTCCGTGCCCACCGCCACTCCCAACGAGCCGCAACGCGGGCAATGCCCCTGGCCCGTGTCTTCGGGTTCTTTGACGAAGGCTTTGTTCATGTTGCCCGTGATGCGAGCCATGCCGCTTCGGCCGGACTCAGCGGCGGCTGAAGCGGCTGGCGGTAATCGATGTCGCGGTCGTACCGTGAGCGGTCATAGATCGCCGTGATGAGCGGCTGGAGGTCCAACACGATATCGGGATCCGGCGGCGCGAGCGGAATCCGAAGGGCCGGCAGTGACTCAGTGCAATACGCCGGCCAGACGGAGCAACGCGGCGCCTGCTTTTTGCGCGACACAAGCAGATAGTAGGGGCCGTTTGGCCACGCGTCGACCATCGGCATACGCCGGCCGCGGCGCAGCAGGTCGATCTCCACGAAATTGGCGAAACCGCTCAAGTACATCTGCCGCTTCCGGTGGTACAGGCGCCGGCCCTTGCTGCCGGCGCGCTTGTTCGAGGAAGAAACAACTTCGATGCCTGTTACCAATTTGCGTGTACGATCCGCCTGGAGGATCTCTAAAAATGTCTCGCGCTGTTCCGCTTCGATCATGGCTTGCATCATGACGGGGCTTGGCTCGCTAGGTACGGTCAGGGCGCCGCCCGACCGGAAATGGCGATCCCATGAAACGGCACCTTATATCAATTATCGCCTGATTCGATGTTTTCTTGCGCTTGTGGGCGGTGCCCACCTGACGAACTAAACGGTGCTCAAAGCGGTACGTAGCAGATGCGGTTGATCCACTCCTCGTGCTCGGTGGCACCCCAAATCAACAACAACTCGTCCACGACGACGGAGATCGGCAGATGTTGCGGAACGATAAGCAGACCTGAACTCGTCTCTTTCGCGACGAACTTCGCAAAGTGGTCGGGCATCGTTTTCTGGTCATACGTAACCAAAAGGCGCCCTTCCGCGGCGGTCAGCGATAACACCTCGGAGTCAGGGCGAAATGCCAAAGCCGCCATGATCGCCGTCTGGAAATCGATGGCGGGTTCACGGCGGACTACCGCGAGGACAATAGCAAGGTTGAGGTCGGCATCGGCCTGAAACCGCACTCGCATGGCTCAGTTCGGCTGCTTTTGCCGCCTGGCGTCCTCCAGCTTCTGGTAAAATGCCGGATCGGCGTCCCTTCCCGCTCGCCGCTTCACTTCGTAATCCGCCCTGACCTTCGCCAAGTATTCGTCAATTCCGTCTCGGTTGGCCAGGTAAAACGCAATCGCTCCGTAGATCTGCTCCAGGGACAGCAAGGGGAACGACTGCGCGATGCTTTCGGGTATCTGTCCCTGATGAAAAGCGTAGATAATGGAGTCGAGAGAAACGCGGCTTTCCGCAATCCAGTAGCCCCCATCTCGGCATTCAACGTATGGGTTACTCATCGATGCAGTATCGCGAATACAATGCCTGAGCGTCGAAAGTTCGTGATGCACACCCGCTAAGTGCAGTCGCCACGACCAATTCTAGCCTTGCCGCAGGGCCACGTCAAACGATGGAGTGCTCGGAACGCCACGGAGGGCGTTCCCTACCGAAGGAACGGACGGCGTTCCCTACGGCAGGAGTAGCCGGGCCAACCACGCGCGCGGCAAATCGGGAAACAGAAGTTTTTCTTCGCGTCCCAACGACCGCAACACAACTTCCGCCGCCAAGTAGCCGCTCCGCACGGCGCCTTCCATGGTCGCCGGCCAGCCGGTGCGGGTCCAGTCGCCGGCCAAGGCCAGGTTGGCGATCGGCGTCCGTTGCGGCGGGCGATGTTGCTCGATGCCCGGCCGCACGGAAAACACCGCCGCCTGTTCGCTGACGACACGCCACCGTAACAGCCGCGCCGCGCCGGCCGCCGGCCAGACCGCGGCCAGATCGCCCACGACTTCCCGCACGACGTCGTCGCGGTCGCGCGGCGCGCAGGAACGCGAGGCGCTGATGACCACCTGATAATAATGCGCCGGCGCCGGCTCTTGATCGGCCGTCGTCCGCGAACCGCGGTTGAACACCCATTGGCTCAGCCGACCAACTAGCACGGCGTGGGGCAACGGCGTGATCTCACGGTCGAACCAGAGATGAACGCCGGTAATCGGCGCCGCTTCGATCCGTTCGACGCCCTCAAGACCAGGTAAGACGGCGAGCATTTCCGTGCCGAATACCTCGCGCACTCGCCGCCAGGGCACGGCCACGACCACGGCATCGGTCTCGCGCCGAGCGCCGTCCGCCAACACGACGGCGGTGACCCGGGCCGAGTCGCCTTCGACCCGCTCGACCGCCGCGCCCAGACGAACGGCCACCCCGTGCTCGGCGAGCCAGGCTTCGAGCCGCTTTCCGTACAACTCGCCCAACGGGACGAGCGGCACCTCAAGCTCGTAGGCCGAACGCGCCGAAAGGAAGCCGTCGACGAACACCTTGCGGGCGGCGGCCAGCGAAGCCCGTTCGACATCTTCTCCCAGCGCGCTGACCAGCACCACCGACCAGAACCGCTCGATCGTCCTGGCCGACTGGCCGCCGGCCCGCAGCCACTGGCCGATGGTCGGCTGCGACGTGTCATCGCCGGGCGCCTCGCGTGCCAGCCGCCAAAGCATGCGCGCGATCGCCAACCTCTCGCCAAGACTCAGAAAGCCAAGCCGCAAGAAGGACGGCCCCAGGTGCAACGGCGCCGGCAGCCAGCGGCAACCGCCCAGGGGGTGGTAGCGACCGTCGGGCGCGAAGAAATGCAGCACGCGGTCGCGGCGGAAGTCAGCGGCGATTTGCGTGCGGCGGCAAAAATCGGCGAGGTTCGTGCAACAGCCCATGCTGACGTGCTGGCAGTGGTCGATCCATTGGCCGCTCGCCGGATCGTAGAAGCTCGTCGCGCGCCCGCCGAGTTGCCGGCGGGCTTCGATCAGTTCCACCGCCAGGCCCGCTTCGGCCAGCCGCACCGCCGCCGCCAGACCGGCCAGGCCTCCGCCGACCACGGACACGCGCGCCCTTGAGCGACGCTCGCCAGGCGTCATCGCCGCTGAGCTCCCGGTGACTGCGCTCCCGGTGACTGAGCTCCCGGTGACTGAGCTCCCGGTGACTGCGCTCCCGCCGCCGATTCGGCGAGCGGACTCAGCGGGCGGACCAACAGCCAACGCCCGGCGATGCGCAGCTTGCGCCACGCGCTGAGCCGCGCGCGGTGACTGAACACGTCGCCGTCGAGCCGCTTGATCTCGTCGAGCAGGCCGCGATAAATGCCGCTCATGGCCCCGAAAATGGTTTTCCCGTCCGGCCCGAGCCAGCGCGGGAGCTGGGCGGCGTCCTGATAAAGACGCTCGGCACGTTCGATTTCGAAGCGCATCAGTTGCTGGAACCGCTCGCCGCCTTGGCCATGGCGCAGGTCGTCGGCCGAATAGCCGAACCGCCGCAGATCTTCGCGCGGCAGGTAGATTCGCCCCAGCGCGGCATCTTCCTTCAGGTCGCGCAGGATGTTCGTCAGTTGGAAGGCGATTCCGCACTTGCGAGCAGGCTCCAGCGCCTCGGGGCCGGTGAACCCCCAGATGTGAATGCAGCACAGCCCCACGGCCGAAGCGACCTTGCAACAATACTCGCTCAATTCGTCGAATGTTTCAAAACCCTGGTGCGCCAGGTCCATTTCCACGCCGTCGATCACGGAGCGCAGGTGCTCGGGCGGCAGGCGGTAGCGGGCGACCGTGTCGGCCAAGGCCGGGAAGATCGGCGCATCGAACTCGCCGGCCAGGGCCTGTTCGAGCGAATTCCGCCAGCCGGCCAGGGCCTCGCGTCGCTCCGCCACGGGCAGCGCGTTGTCGCCCAAGTCGTCGGTCATCCGCGCGAAGGCGTACAAAGCGCACATCGCACGCCTCTTGCCGCGCGGCAACACGAGAAACGAGTAATAGAAATTACTCGCCGTGCGGCGAGTCAACTGACGGCAGTGGGCATAGCTCGACTCGACGGAGTCCATGATCATCCTTCCCGCAAGTTTCCTTCCTCGATAACCGGCAGGTAGTTGAAGACCGCCGTTTGGGATTGGCGCCAAAGCGATCAACCTGTCGGTCGCCTTTGGCGCCGGCACATGTCCACGAGCTTACTGTACCATGCGTTCGCGATCCGCGGCTACCAGTACGCGCGGCACATGACCATCCAGGACGTGGCCGACCACTTGCAGGTCAGTTGGGACGTGTTCGTCGGCGATGCCTTGCCAGCGCCGCGGGTCAGTGTGCAAAACTGTCAAATATCCCGTTCACAGCCGCGTTCGGCAAACGTCGCAATCTCCAGCACGGTCAGCCGCTCGACCAGCTCGGCGGGCGTTTGCGGCCGGCGGAGCGGCTCCTTGGCCAAGAGCTCGTGGACCAACCGCGCGACGGCGAGCGGCAACCACGGCGCGAGCGAACGAATTGCCGGCGGCTCGCTCTGCCGGTGCTGCTGGGCCAACTCGGCCGGACTGCGGCCCGCGAACGGCAATCGGCCGCTGAGCAGTTCGTAGAGCGTTACACCCAGGCTGTAGAGGTCGCTGCGGATGTCGGGCCGCAGGGCCGAGGTGACCATCTCCGGCGCGATGTAATGGAATGTGCCGGCGACGCAACGATCGACCACGGAGCCGGTTTCGTCCGGCCGCCGTGCAAAACCGAGATCCAGGAGGGTGGCATGCCCGCTCGGCGAGACCAAAATGTTGCTCGGCTTGAAATCGCCGTGCATCCAGCCGGCCGAGTGCAACGCGCCTAGGGCCTCCGCCGTTTGTCTCACGATCCAAAGCGCCACGGGCAAAGCGGGCCGGCGACCGCCGGCGAGCGAATCGGCCAGGGTCGAACCGGCGAGCCACGGCATGACGACGAAATAGGGCGCGCCGCCGACGTGCGCGGCGAGAATCGAAATCAGGCACGGGTGCGACACC
Organism: Pirellulales bacterium; assembly: GCA_035531595.1. Taxonomy (GTDB): domain Bacteria; phylum Planctomycetota; class Planctomycetia; order Pirellulales; family JAICIG01; genus DATKSN01. The sequence goes on from DATKSN010000251.1 coordinate 19,004, forward strand.
TGGCGGCCCACGATGGCCTCGCGGCGCAAGAGCTCGATGGCCGCCGTGTCGTCCCGCCAATGTTCCAAGAGCACCTTGACCGCGTAGGCGGCGGCCCGATCCGACGGACCCTCGGCGGGCCGGGCTTGGTAGACTCGGCAAAGTTTTCCTTCCGCGACCCGGCGGACCAGTTGCCAGGGACCGAGCCGCTCCAGAGCGTCCGCGTCGACGTGCCGATGGCGTGTCGTGGTGTTCAAGGGGTGTAAGGGCCTGCACGAAGAACTCTATGCTTTCGATAGTGTACACGCGACGCAACGGAAAACGCCGGATTCTGCGTGCTAGCAAGTGCCGCACCGCATTTTCGGCGCAGCCGAACATTCCCCCCCTCGCCGAACCGAAAAAAAAATCCGCCTGTCCCGACAAGGCACCGCCGCGCTAGCGGCTGCCAAGCCTTCGCCCCCGTGCTGGTTGAACTACGGTGCGAGCCGCCCTCCCCTGCACTTTGAAGCGGGTCGTCGGGTAAAGGCGGATTTTTTTCCCCGGTTCGGCGATTCTGGGAACGAGGTTGAAGTCTAACGATTGGATCGGCTGTTCGGGCCGGCCAAGTTGAGGTGTACTCAATGAACCCCGCGCCTTTCGCCGCGGCGGCGGAGCCGTTCGTCGAGCAACGCCCCCAGCAACAGGGCTCCTCCGATCACGGTGTATTCAAGCTGCGAGGGAACGCCCCACATCCGCGTGAGGTTGGGAAGAATCCAGAGAATGGCCGTGCCAATCAGCATTCCCAGCACGTTGCCTTCACCGCCGCGCAGGCTGCACCCCCCCAGCACCGCGCCGGCGATGGCGTACAGCTCGAAAAAGTTGCCGGTATTGGTGGGCTGCACCGAGTTCTGCTCCATCAGGAACAGCACCGCGAAGAAAGCCGCCAGTCCCGATGATAGCACGTAAGCCAGGATCTTGTATCGGTCGGTGGCGACGCCCGCATAACGGGCCGCCTGCTCGTTGCCGCCGATGGCGTACAAATAGCGGCCGTAAACGCTGAGATGCAGGAACACCGTGAATAACGCCGCCAACACCAGGAAGATCACCAGCGACATGGGCAGCCCAAGCACGTCCTTGCTTTCGTACAGCGCATACTTCAACGCGCCGAACCGGCCTCCCAACCCTTTCACCGAATCGTTCGCCAGCCAGCGCGCGGCGCCGCGGAAGATGAACAGGCCGCACAACGTGACCACGAACGCCTGCACCCCAAGCTTTGTCACGAGCAAGCCGTTGACCAGGCCGATGGCGACGCCCAAGGCGAGCACGGCGGGGATCGCCGCCCAGGGGCTCCAGCGATGATCGACCAGCAGCATGGCCGTCACCGTGGCGCAGAGGCCGACGACCGAGCCGATCGAGAGGTCGATACCGCCCGAGATGATCAGGCAGCCGGCGCCGAGCGTGAGGATGCCGTAGAGTCCGATCCGCCGGCCCAGGTTGAAGTGGTTCGCCGGCGACCGCGCGTTGGCGTCGGACAGCAGCAGCAAGCAATACAGCCCCAAGAGAAACAGGGCCAGGCCGAGCAACTTTTTCATGGAACGTCTTCTCCCCCGGTCGCCAATTGCATCACGGCTTGTTCCGACATGCGTTCGCGCGGCAATTCGCCGACCAGTTCGCCCTGGTGCATGACGAGCACGCGGTCGCTGACGCCAAGGATTTCCTCCAGATCGCTGGAGACCATCAGCACGCCCATGCCCTCGGCCGTCAACTCGCGCAGGAGGCGGTAGATCTCGGCTTTCGCGCCCACGTCAACGCCGCGGGTCGGTTCGTCGAGGATCAACAGCCGCGGCGATCGGGCCAGCCACTTGGCCAACACGACCTTCTGCTGGTTGCCGCCGCTCAGTAACCCGGCCGGCTTCTCGACGTTCGGCGTCCGGATGTTCAGCCGCCGCCGCATCCGCTGAGCCAGTTCGCGTTCGCGCGTTCGCGCAACCAGTCCCAAGAGGTTGAGGCGGTCGAGCGAAGCAAGGCCGATATTCCGCCGGATCGTCTGCGTCAACAGCAGCCCTTGACCGCGGCGGTCTTCGGGCGCGAGGACGATGCCGGCCTTGATGGCGTCGGACGGTGATCGCAGCCGAACCGCGCGCCCGTCGAGGCGCACCTCGCCGGCCAAGAGCGGACGGACGCCAAACAGCGCCTCGGCCAGCTCGGTGCGTCCCGCGCCCATCAGCCCGGCCAGGCCCACGACCTCGCCGCGACGGACCTCGAACTGGATCGGACGGCGCTGCGTACTCGTGAGCCGCAGGCCGTTGGCCGCCAGCACCGGCACCGCCGTCCCGGCCGTCCCTGGCGGCGCCGCGGCCTCGGCGGGGCGGTGGAAAAACTGCTTCAGCTCGCGGCCGACCATCAGCCGCACGATCGACGAGTGCGAAATCTCGCCGGCGGCCAGTTCGCCCGCGTTGCGTCCGTCGCGAAGCACGGTAACACGGTCGGCGACCTGGCGCACTTCGGCCAGCCGGTGTGAAATGTACAGGATGCTCACGCCGTCGCGCTTCAAGTCGCGGATCACCTCGAACAGCCGCTCGGTCTCGCGCCGCGTCAGGCTTGAGGTCGGTTCGTCCATGATCAGCACGCGGCTGCGAAGCGACAGCGCCCGGGCAATCTCGACGAGTTGCCGCTGGCCGATCGAAAGCCGCGCGACGGGCGTGCGGGGCGAACACTCGAGCCCCAGGCGGCGCATGCATGCCTCGGCGTCAGGGTAGATCCGCGGATCGATCAACCCCAACGAACCGCCCCAACGCGGCTCGCGGCCAAGAAACAGGTTGGCGGCCACGTCGAGGTTTGGGGCCAGGTTCAATTCCTGATGGATCAGGGTAATTCCCAGCCGCTGGGCGCGGTCGACTCCGTCGATCGCGACCTTCTGGCCGTCGATGCGGATCTCGCCGGCGTCGGCCGTTTGCACGCCGGCCAGGATTTTCATCAAGGTGCTCTTGCCCGCCCCGTTCTCACCGACGACGCAAAGCACTTCACCCGCCGCCAGGCGCAATTGCACGTCGGCCAGCGCATGGACGCCGGGAAACGACTTGCTGATCCCGACGGCGTGCAGCAACGGCGGCGGTGCGGCGGGTGCGGAGCTCACGCTTTCGTTACGATCCCTTCAACTGGTGTAGCTCGGCGATGAAGGCCTCGACGTTGTCGGGCGTAATCACCCGGTAGTCGATGAACATGATACCGCCCAGGGGCACGACCGACCGGTCGCCGCGAACCAGCGCGGCCAGCAACCGCACCGCCTGGTAGCCAAACTCGAACGGTTGTTGCACCACGGTGCCCACGATCTGGCCGTCCTGAACGCCCTGCAAGGTTTCTTCGTCCTCGTCGAAGCCGACCAGCTTGACTTTGCCGGCCAGACCGGCTCCTTTGGCCGCGGCCAGCATGGCGGGCGGATTGTAGGCCCACAGCCCCACCAGGCACAGGTTCTCGACGTCATCGGCTTGCTTGACCAGCGTGTCTTCGACGTTGGCCTTGCACTTTTCCTGGCTGGCGTCGTCGGTCATCGTATCGAGCAAACGGTACTTGCCCAGGTCCGGACCTTCGGCGTCGTCGTGGCCGGCCAACTCGTCGAGCACGCCCTGGCGGCGCTCGACGGCGTTCTGCACGTCGAGCTTGCCGACGAAGATCGCCACCTTGCCGCCGTCGGGTAGAGCCTTCTTCACCAGCCGTGCGGCGGCCTTGCCGGCTTCGTAGTTGTTCGTGCCGATGTAGCACAACCGCTTGCTCCCCTCGGGCAAATCGCTGTCCTGGGTGATCAACGGCACCCGGCCGGCCACCTCATTCAGGAACTCGGCCTGGTTGGCCGCGTCGTTGGGGCTGATGGCGATCCCCTTGACCCCCTTCACCAGCAGATCCTCAATGATTTGCCGCTGCTCGGAGGGCGTACCGTTGGGGGGCATGTGAAACTCGACGTCGGCGTTGAACTCTTGGGCCGCCTTTTCCGTGCCGCGACGCGCGATGGCCCAGAACTCGAAGGGATTATTGCTGACGAAGGCCACGCTCACGCGGCCGGCGTCGGGCTTGGCTTGGTCAGGCGCGGCGGCCGGTTCGTTGTTAGCGGAACAGCCGGGCACCGTCAGTGCGAGCCAACCGATGGCTAGGGCCGAGATGAGACGTCGCATGGGAAGCAAGCTCCAACGATGTTCGCAAAAAGCCGGGCCTCGCGGGCGCAAGGGTCGCGATCATCATAACCCAGCTTCGGGCCAAGTAAAACGTCTCGTCAGGCGAATTATAGACGAACGACCCACCTGCGGGACCGGCACCAAAGCGATAAATCCATCGTTGCATCCGCACTCGCTTGTCCCGACGAGACGCTCATGTGGACGACGGTCGGGGGCGCCCTCCCGGGCTCCGAAAAAACTGGCAAAACCGTACCTTTACCCGACGAAAGCTACGGTGCGAGTGGCACAGATGGGCGTTGCGGGTGAAGAAGTCTTAACGCGTCCAAAGCCGGGCAATCCGCCGAGACGGATTTCCTTGTCGGTACAGGCACGGTTTTGCAGTTTTTTCTTAGGCATTTTCGGCTGCGCCGAAACCGCCGTCCCGCCGTGTGCAGCATCATGAACCATGCCTCAGGCGACGGCTTTCGAGGGACGGTTGACGTGGGTCGTGTAAGCCTTGATCACATGGGCGGCCGGGCCGTCGGCGCGGATCGTGCCGTGGTCGAGCCAGATGGCGCGGTCGCAAAGCCTGGCGATCGACGTCAGGTCGTGACTGACCATCACGATGATCTTGGCCTTCACCATCATCTCCTGCATCCGCCGCCGCGCTTTTTCCTGGAACGCCATGTCGCCGGCCGACAAGACCTCGTCGACCAGCAAGATCTCCGGCTCGATCGCCGTGGCGATCGAAAACGCCAGCCGCACCGACATGCCGGACGAATAGTGCCGAACCGGCATATCGAGAAAGTCACCCAACTCGCTGAACTCGGCGATCGGCTGGATCTTGTCCTTGATCGTGCGTGGCGTCTCGCCTTGCAAATAGCTCCGGTAATAGATGTTTTCCCAGCCGGTGGCCTCCGACTCGAAGCCCAGCGCGATGTCGAACAACGAGCTGATCTGTCCGTCGACCAGCCGCTTTCCCTTGGTGGGTGGGTAAATGCCGGCCAGCAGACGCAAGAGCGTGCTCTTGCCCGCCCCGTTGTGGCCGATGATGCCGACACGGTCCCCCTCGTCCAGCGCGAGGTTCACGTCGTTCAGGGCGCGGACCCTCATCCGCGGATTGACGCTGTGCCGGAACAGGCCGCGCACCAGGAACTCTTTGAGCGTCACGCGCACGTTCTTGCGGATGTCGAACGTGAGATCCACTTGCTGCAGTTTGATCTTAGCCATGGAAGAAGCTCCGGTTTCCCGCGTATTCTATACTCCACGCGGTCGAGAATGAGACATTCACGGTGGCTGGGGCAGAGCCTAAGCGATGCCCCGGTCGCTCTTGAGTCGGGGCATCGCTTAGGCTCTGCCACCAGCCACCGCTTTCTCGTGGCACAATGTCTCATGGTCGGCGGCGTGAAGTACCAACGCGCTACGGCCTGGGAGCGGCGGTCGAGGGATCCTCCGGCCAGGAGTGCTTTGGGTAACGCCGCCTGAGTTCTTTGCGGACTTGCGGGTAGGTGTTTCGCCAAAAGCTCCGCAGGTCGCCCGTCACTTGCTGCGGGCGCATGTTGGGCGCCAATAAATGGAGCAGGACCGGCACACGGCCCGCCGCCACACGCGGCGTTTGACGCAGGCCGAACAACTGCTGAATTCGCGCGGCGAGAATCGGCGGCTGGCCCGGCTCGTAGCGCAGCGCGATCCAGCTCCCGCCGGGCGTCCGCCAGCGCTGGGGCGCTTCGCGCTCGACGGCTTCGAGTTGCCGCGGCGTAAGCCGGGCTTTCAAGGCCGCCAGCACCGGCGCCTTGCGCAAGTCGTCGAACGAGACGCAGCCCGCGCACAGCCAGGGGAGCAACTCGCCCAGCGGATCGTCAGCGAAGACCGGCAACTCCAGTTCGGGCATGGCCTGCCGCAAGAGCCGCACGCGGGCCAGAAAGAACGTGGCCGCTTCGTCCAAACGCAACGAGCGGTCGAGACGGATCGCGGCCTCGCGGGCCAGGATCGGCGCCGCGTCGACGCCGGGCGGAATGTTCGTCGCCGCTTCGTTCAGCACCAGGTCGTCGAACCGCGTGCGGCGCCAGGCCACGACCCGCTCGCGCGCGGGGTCGAACTCGACATCGACGGTCACTCGCAGCCGTTCGGCGCCGAGCCACTCGCGCCGCACCAGCGAAGCTTGCCGCACCAGGGCCTCCGATTTGCCGACCTCCTCCAAGTCGACGCACACGAACAACTCCGCCTCGGTCACGGCGCTCTGGCGGCCGAGCCGCACGCCACGCCCGCCCACCATCAGCGCGCGCGGGCTACGCGCTTCGCGGCGGCGGGCGATCCGATCGGGAAACGCGGCGACCAGCGAACGCAAGAGCGCTTCGTCCGATTCGCACGACGGAACCGATAGCGGAACTCGTAAGAGTTCCGAGGGCTCGCCGCCGGGCTGGGAAAGTTCAAGAGCTCCGCGACCATCGGAATTCTCACGAATTCCGCTACCTGCCAATCGCCGCAGTTGATCGCGGGCGCGAAGGATGAACTTCGCCGCGCCCGCCTCCAGCGTGCCGGCCGACGAATGGCATTGACCCGTCCGCTCGAACATTTCGAGCGCCACGATCCGGTCGAGCACGTCGGAATCGCCCGTGTGATCGGCCGGCGGATCCTCCGGGCGGCGGAGCGGGTCGCGTTCGGAGAGCAAGGCGGCGGCCAGCTCGCCGCGGTCGCGCGCGCCGAAGCGATACGCTTCGAGCAACAGCCGCGCCAGTCGCGGCTGAACCGGCAGGGCCGCCATCCGGCGCCCGAGTGGGGTGCCCCGCCGGCCATCGCAGGCACCCAGCCGTTCGAGCAGCGCCAGCGCGCGTTCGACGGCCGCCGGCGGCGGCGGCTCGAACCAAGGGAGCGATGCGATGTCGCCCGCGCCCCAGCAGAGCAGATCGAGCACCGGCCCGGCCAGATCGACCCGCGCGATTTCCGGCAGCTCGTGATCGTCCAAGGCTCGCTGCTCGCGCTCGGTCCACAATCGGTAACAGACGCCCGGCGCCGTGCGACCGGCGCGGCCGGCTCGCTGGTCGGCCGAAGCTCGCGAGATGCGCTTCGTTTCCAGCCGGTTCAGGCCCAGTGCCGGATCGAGCCGAAGCACGCGTGCCAGCCCCGAATCGACGACCGCCGTGACCCCCTCGATCGTCACCGAGGTCTCGGCGACGTTCGTGGCCAGCACCAGCTTGCGGCGCTCGGCCGGCCGCAGCACCTCTTGCTGGCGCTCCAAGGGCAAGTCGCCGTAGAGCGGCAGCAGCGCCAGGTTGCGCCGGCCGGCCAGATCGTTCAGGGTTCTGGCGGTCGCGTGGATCTCGGCGACGCCGGGCAAGAACGCCAGCACGTCGCCCGCCGTGCGCGCCAGCGCCTGCTCGACCGCGGCGGCCACGGCATGCGGAACCACGCGCGGCGCGGCATGCGGCAGGTAGCTGATGTCGACCGGGAATACTCGTCCCTCGCTTTCCACGATGGGGCAGTCGCCCAGGTAACGAGCGATGGGTTGCGCGGCGAGCGTCGCCGACATGACGACGATTCGCAGTTCAGGCCGCAGCTCCAACTGGACCTTGCGGACCATGGCCAAGGCCAGGTCGGTGGCCAGGCTCCGTTCGTGGAACTCGTCGAACACGACGACACCGACGCGTTCGAGGAAGGGGTCGTCGCGGAGCATGCGGACGAAGACGCCGTCGGTGACGACGAGCATCCGCGTGTTCGGGCCGGCCCGGCGGTCGAAGCGCACCTGGTAGCCGACCTCGTCGCCGACACGGCCGCCGCGTTCGGCGGCGATCCGCCAGGCCGCGGCGCGCGCCGCCAGCCGCCGCGGCTGCAAGACGACCACCTGCGCGCCCCTGGCCAGGCCCGCGTCGTGGATGGCCGGCGGCACGCGCGTCGTCTTGCCCGCGCCCGCTGGGGCGCGCAGTACAATCGCATGGTGTTCCGCCAGCGCGCGCGTCAGGTCGGGCAAGATCGCGTCGATCGGCAAAGAGGGGGTGTTTTTCAACAAGATCCTCAAACTATTCCCCGTCGCGCGGCGCCAGCACCCCTTCGGGCCGGCCAGGCACGCGGCCACCGAGATTGCGGTGGGCGATCAGTTCCGCGAGGATGCTGACCGCGATTTCGGGCACCGTTTGGGAGCCGATGTCGATCCCCAAGGGAGCGTGGACCCGAGCCAGCGCCTCGCGTGAGATCCCCTCGGCCTCCAGGTCGTCGAAGATCAACTTGATCTTCCGCCGGCTGCCGATCAGTCCGACGTAACGCGCGCCGCGCTCGGCCAGGTGGCAGAGGGCCTCCTCGTCGTGATTGTGGCCGCGGGTGACGATGATCGCATAGGTATCGGGCGTGATTTCGAGCGACTTCAAAGTCGGCCCGATCGGTCCGGCGATCAACCGCTCGGCCCGCGGAAACCGCTCGCGGCTGGCGTACTCGGCGCGGTCGTCGACGATCCAAACGTCGAAATCGAGGTCGGCGGCCAGGTCACCGACCGCCCGGCCGACATGCCCGCCGCCGACGATCAGCAATCGACAGCGCGGCAAAACCGGCAGGTAAGCCACGCCGTGCGCGGCGCCGGCCGACGGCCGCGCCGCCAACGACGGCAGGTCGGCCGCAATGGCCGGCGGTGCGGCGCCGCCCGACGGCGGCAATTCCAGGCTGCGACCCACGAGGTTTCCGGCGGCGTCAAACAAGTAGCAACCGGGCGCCGGCAGGCTGCTCCGCTGGGCGTCGTAAACCACCGCCTCAATGGCCCCGGCGCCTTGTAAGATCAATTCGTGGAGCGCGCGAAAATAGGCCAGTTCATCGCGTTGGCCCGCTTCGGCCTCGTTCGCGGAAGCGAGCGGTTGGATGAGCACCTGCATTCGACCTCCGCAGATCAAGCCATCGTCCCAGCCGTAGTCGCTGTCGAGTTGAAAGGCGACGACTTCGGCGCGACGGCGATCGAGCGCGGCCAGGGCGCGGCGTTTGACCTCGGCCTCGACACAGCCGCCCCCCAGCGTGCCGGCCTGCGAGCCGTCGGGGAAGACGAGCATCATGGCCCCCGCCTTTTGCGGAGTCGAGCCACGGGTTTCGACCAGCCGGCAGTAAACCAGCGGTCGGCCGGCCGTCAAGGAATCGAGCAATTCAGCGAGCAACTGGCGCATGGGGAGGAGTTCTTGAGGAGGTAAGGGGCGTTTTCCAACCTTTTCAACGTACTCGCACATCCTACACGCTGAATTTAATGTTCAAAATGTCGCCGTCGCGGATCACATAGTCCTTGGGCTCCTGCCGTACGAGTCCGGCGGCCTTGATTTCACGCTCGCTCCCCAGCCGGATCAGGTCGGCGCACCGCATGGTTTCGGCGCGGATGAAACCTCGGGCCAGATCGCTATGGATGTTGTCGGCGGCTTCCAACGCGGTGCCCCCCTGCCGCAGCATCCAGGTGCGGACCTCCTTTTCACCGGCCGTGAAGTAAAGCATCTGGCCCGAGGCGTCGAGCACCGTTCGCAGCACGTCGTCACGGCGACGACCGGTCAGGCCCATTTCGGATTCGAAATCGGCCCGATCCGATTCGCTCATTCGCGCCAGTTCCAGCTCCAGTCCGACCCGCACACCGAGCATGCGCGGCCCGTGCTTCGCGGCCGACGGGGCGAAACGTTGCAGGTCATCGTCGTCGTCGGCGCAATTGACCACCACCAACGTCGGCTTCTCGCTGAGCAGGCGGAAGCTGCGCGTGGCCTTCAATTCGTCGTCGCTCATGTCGGCGGCGGCTCGCGGCGCGCCGGACTCGATGGCCGCCAGCACCCGCTCCAGCGCGGTCAACTCGAGTTGCTCCTGTTCACGGTTGGGACGCGGCTTCTTGACGCTGTCTCGCAGCCGATCGACCCGTCCTGCGACGATCTCCAAATCGGCCAGCCACAGATCTTCGCGAAAGCTCGCCAGGTCCAGTAGCGGATCGCTGCCGCCGAAGCCCGCGACCACCAGAACCAGGCAGCCGGCCTCGCGGATCAGCCCCAGGCGGGCGGCGTTCCCTTCGTGCGCGCGGCTGAGTCCGGGCGTGTCGACGAGTTCCAGCGCGGCGAGCGTGACCTTCTTGGGCTTGTAAATCTCGCATAACGGCCGCACTCGCTCGTCGGGCACCGCCGCCATGGCGCTTTGGCCGACGTGCGCCACGGCCGGATCGGCGGGCACGCCCGTAAGCCACTCGAACAAGGTGCTCTTGCCCGATCTTTGATAACCTGCCAGACCGATTTTCATACGGCGATGTGGGGATGACAAGGAGAAAAGGTGACGAAGGCAGTTGGGTTCGTGGGCGATGCCCGCCCTACATAGCTCTGTAGGGAACGCCCTCCGTGGCGTTCCGTGTCCCACCAGACGACGTCGGAACAGCTTCACGGAACGCCACGGAGGGCGTTCCCTACAGAACCCAATGCAACCATCTTAGCCTTGAAGCCGGTCGTCGTCGAAATATTGTTCCATCCGTTTCATTGAGATCCTTCTTCCGCCGTTGGTTCCGGTTTGCCCGGCGGCCAGGGCCGCGGCCAATTCGGCAAGGGTCTGTTCTATCGCCTGCGAATCGGACTTGTCCAGATCGATCCGGCCGAATCGCACCTGATAAAAGGCGTCGGCGATGCGGCGCGGCAGGTGGCAAGCGTGTTGCATGCCAGGCGTTTCAGCCAACTGGCCACCGGCCACGACGGCGAACTCGTGCTGGGTCTGGCACTCGGGGCGCCGCAGGCCGTGACACGCCAAGAGCGCCTCGAAGCGTTCGTAGAATTCGACCCGTGGCGAACTTCGCCGCCGTTTCGCCGCCGCGCGGCGTCCCATCAGCCACAGGGCCGGCCGCGCGGCAAGCTTCGCGCCGCCGTAAGCGCCCGTCACGGCGACCAGCACGGCCATCCCCAGCAGCAGCCCCCGCCAACCAAGCCAACCGTCGGCGGATACTACGCCGCCGGAGCTGACAAGCTCCCGCAGTTCCTTCTGCCGCTTCGAGTCCATTCCCAAGACGTAGTTCGACCACAAGTACTGCGTCAGGTCGGTCAGACGGCGGAAATTGAGGATTCCCAATTCGTCGGCGTTGTCCAGATCGCTGCCGGCGGACGTGGGATCGAGCTGCAGCCAGGCGCCGTATTTCCGTGCTTGTTCCGAATCGGCGAGTTGGCGGGGGAGCAAATCGGGCGGAATGAACACTTCGACCCAGGTGTGGGTGTGCAGTTCCTGGAATTCGTAATACTTGCCGGTATTGTTCCATTCCCCACCCTTGAAGCCGACGGCCATCCGCGCGGGAATCTTGACGCCACGGAGCATCAGTGCCAGGGCCGTGGCGAAGTATTCGCAATTTCCCGACTTGTGCAAGGTCATGAAGTCCTCGATCGGATCGAGGTTCCGTTCGCGCTTGACTTCCTTCAACGAATAGCGGAATTCACCCGAATTATGAAGGTACTCGCTCAGGATCTGGGCTTTGGCCAACCGCTCGCCAGGCAAGAAGTCGCCCGTCCTTTGGCGCGCGATGTCTTTCAGTCCGACCAAGGGATCGATGCCGTCCACCGCGGGGGGCAGTTGCAGCAGGTCATTGAAGTTCTTGTCATCGTCAGCCGACAGCGCGCGCGCCGCCGGAACGGCGGCGCTCTGCATGTGGTCACGGAACGCGGGAGTCGACAATTCGTATTGGAATTGGTTGTCCGTGCGGAAACCAGGACTCCGAAAAATTTGCTCACTGGATTCCGAGCGCCACAGATCGTCGTTGGCGACGGCCTTGAAGCTCGGCGCCGTTTTGAAACTCGGCGCCGTTTTGAAACTCGGCGCCACGCAAAACAGCACCGGGTCTTCGCGATCGGCGGCGATGGTGATCACCTGGCGCACCCATTCCTGCTCGCTGGGCAACTCACTGATGGGCATGGCGGGCCACTTTTGCGGCTCGCGGGATCCTTCGCCTCGTCGCCACTCGCCGTTCTCGTACCGGTACAACAGGGCGCCCCGCAACAGGGGCGCCCCGGCGATACGGTACGATTCGTTCTTCCCGTCGAAAAACTCGACCCGCATCACGTTGCTCTTGTCGTTGACAAGCTGGCCCAGTTCTCCCAACGTCATATTCTCGGAGAAGCCAACGACCCGCTGTACGATGGTTTCGCGTGGTCCCCAGTGGGCCGACTTGCCGGCCCGCGGCACCCCCAGGAAGACCAGCAGCGCGAACCCCACCGAGCCAGCGCCGAGGAGTGCGATGCGCCGCGCGAATCCCCAGGTCAAGCCGGCGTCGGCGGCGCCGGAGGTCTGCCGGCGCGCGACCCGCGCCTTGGCGGCGCCAAGCGGCCAGCGGCGCGGCGCGCCGTCCGCCGGCGCCTGGGTTTCGACCTCGGCGCGGCGGTTCCGCTCAGTTTCCGCCCGCGGCTGAAACCGCGTCTGCTCGCGGTGGAGATAAAACAGCGACAGGGCGATCAGCCCCACGAACAGGTACGCCGTCAGGAGAAGGCCGAAGGCGATGTCCAGATTCAAGGCGCTGGCCACCGCCACCTGCATCAGGCTCAAGAGCGCCAAGAGCCAGTAATTGCGGACGTTCTTACGGCGATAGAGCAGCACGAATTGCAAGTAAATCAACAGGTTGGTCATCGCCAGCAACTGGCTCTCGCTTTCATAACCTTCCCAGTCGCGCCAGGTGACGGCCAGGGCGACCAGGCCCGCCGCGTTGGACCCCATGGTGTTCAGTTGCAGCCACCCCTTGACGTCGGTCAGGTACACGGAGCTGGCGGCGACGATGACGGCCAGGACGGGCAAGGTCAGATTCCGTTCGCCCATGCCCAGCAACAGGGTGCCCAACGCCGTCAGCGTCGCCAGGCTGATCTGCAGCAATCGTTCGACTTGCATGGGCGCGTTTCCGAAGGAACTCAAACAGGTACGTAAAAATCGCTCAGTTCCGCGGCGCCCGCGTCGATCGCCAGAATCCGCCCCTGCCAGGCGCGGCGGCGTTGATCGTTCCACAGCCCGCCGAACCGCTCGCTGTCGGCGAGGTCGCACCTCCGCGTGCCTATCACCAGCACGCGCGTGCCCGGCCGAAGGTCATCGAGCACCTCGGTCAACACGTCGCCCAGGCGGTCGTCGGGGCCGGCTTGGGCCACGGCCAATTGTTCCATCGCCGCGCGCAACAGAGCGGTCGAAGTGGGACCGTGCTGGAGCCAGCGCTCCCGACCCACCACGCCGAGGCTGAGCCAGCGGCCGCCCTCGCGGCAGAGTTCGGCGGCGATCGTGGCCGCGAAGCTGACGGCCAACTCCACGTTGTCGGCGTGCCGCGCCTCGGGACGTTCGGGCTGCCAAAGCTCGACGACCACGGCCAGCGCCTGGTTCCGCTCTTGTTCGAACTGCCGCACCACCAGCGTTTGGCGCCGTGCCGAGGTCCGCCAGTGAATCCAGCGACGGCTGTCGCCGCCGCGCCAGTCGCGCAGGCCGTAGAACTCTCCCGCCCTGAAGCCCTGTTGCCTCGCCGCGCCGCCCAAGCCGAGTTCAGCCGAGTTGAGCCACTGCCGCCAGCCCATGGTGAGCCGCCCCAATCTGGGAAAGACGACCAACGAGCCCGGCTGGTGGTACGTCAGGGTATAGCGAAGAAGGCCCAGCGGAAATCGCGTCGAGAGCCGCAGGGGACCGAATCGGTATCGTCCGCGCGAGGTCAGCCGGCCGCGGTACGTGGCGCCGCGCGACTCGCCCGCGGGCACATGCGAAAACAAAACCTCCGACACCAACGGCGCCTCGCCGCGGGGCGCCCCGTCGCGCTCGATCGTATCGCCGGCCAACACCGCCCAACTCGCCAGGCGCCGGCGCCGGTTGATGAGCGTGAGCTCGACGTGCAACCGTTCTCCGGCCGAGATCGAAGCGGGAAGTTGACGCTCGATCTCGACTCGCTTCAGCGACACCTTGACCAGCCGCATACTCAGCAACAACGGGCCGGCCAACATGCCGAACAAGATGATCAACAGGTTGATCTGGCGCATCATGGCTCCGGCCAGCAGGAACCCCAAGACGGCCACGTAGTACAGGCCCTCGCGACAGAGCGTCATGTGGGATTGAATGCGCATGTCTCCTTTCTCCTTTTTTACCTCGGCACCGGCACATCATCGACGAACCTCTGGATCAACGATTCGACCGCTCCTCGCTGGCTGCCGTGCAGGTAGCCCTTGGTGATGACGCGATGCGAAAGCACGGCCACGGCGAGTCGTTTGACGTCGTCGGGCACGACGAAGTCGCGGCCTTCGATCAGGGCCAACGACTGGCTCGCCCGGTACAAGCACAGGGCGCCGCGGGTGCTCACGCCGACGTGCAATTCCTCGCTGTCGCGGGTGGCATCGACGATGTCGAGCAGGTAGTCGTGGATCGCTTCGTCGACGGCCACCTGCCGCGCCGCTTGTTGCAGTTTGAGCACCTGCTGGCAATCCAAGACGGGCGTCAAGTCGTCGACCGGCTCGCCGCCGCGGTGAATGGCGAGCACTTGCAGTTCGTGCTCGCGGTCGGGATAACCCACGCTGATTCGCAACAGAAAACGATCGAGTTGACTTTCCGGGAGCGGGTAGGTTCCCTCGAACTCGAAGGGGTTCTGCGTGGCGATGACCATGAACGGCCGAGGCAAGGGGTGCGTCGTGCCGTCGATCGACACCTGGCAATCGCTCATGGCTTCCAGCAGCGCGCTTTGCGTGCGGGGCGTGGTGCGGTTGATCTCGTCGGCCAGCACGATGTTGGCGAAGATCGGCCCCGGGCTGAAATGGAACTCGCTCGTCTTGCCGTTGAAGACGCTGCCGCCCACGATGTCGCTGGGGAGTAGGTCGGGGGTGAATTGAATGCGGCAGAATTTGGCCGCCACGCTCTTGGCCAGCGCCTTGCCGACCAGCGTCTTGCCGACGCCCGGCACGTCCTCCAGCAACACATGTTCGCCGGCCAAGAGCGCCACGGTGCAAAGCCGCACGACATCGGCCTTGCCCAGCACCACCTTGGAGATGTTGGCCTCCAGTTCGCCCACCAGGCTCTGGAGTTCTGACGCCATGAATACGCTCCAAAGGGGTTTGTGTCACTCGAACCCAATTGCATTCTACGGCTGTACGTTCGTGCGGGCAAGAGGCGGTAGATACTGCAGGCCAATCAGGATCGGCCTGCATAGCCGCGAGTTCGCACGGCTCCGGCTCGGCGGGCGTGCCGTCTTCGTTGCGCCGCCAAGGATGCAGCCGATACCAGCGTCGGGCGACGTCGTCGTCGTTCCAGGTTGCCACTTCACACGGCCGACAATGAGACATTTTGCCACGACAAAGTGGTGGCTGGTGGCAGAGCCTAAGCGATGCCCCGGCTCGATAGCGACCGGGGCATCGCTTAGGCTCTGCCCCAGCCACCGTGAATGTCTCATTCTCGACCGCGTGAAGTATAACCAAATTGCCAAAGATCCACGCGCAACCGACAAGTAACCCATTGCATGGGTCGAACCGGCGTTCCTCACGGCTGCTGGCGGAGTACGCGGTCGATCTCCCGAAGCAGCTCATCGTCGAGCCGTTTTCGATGGAATGACAACACCTCCTTAAGGTAATGGTGTTGCAGATCCTCGACGGGGGCGCCTTCGTACTTGCCCCAGGGCATCCGGATGGGTTCGGCCTCGCTCTTGATCTCCTCAATTCGCGGGTTGCAGCGGTCGGTGCGGGAGGCGTCGGCCTCGCCGTCCGCCTTGAATCCCGAATTCCGGCCCTCGGACCCCAGATCCGCCGGCATTTCGGCGGGCGATTGCGGGTCGGAAAACGTGTCGCGATCCGCTCCGTGGCTGGACCCCGAATTCTCGTTTTCTATGGTGAAATCCGGCTCTTTTGGCTCCGGCAGGCCGCTCGCTTCGTTCTCCTCGGCTGCTGTTTTGTGCTCCTCCAGGCGCCAAAAGACACGGCTACCTGGACCGAAGCCCTTTCGATAGCCCACGGCGCCGGCGATGGCCTTGGCCCGATAGACCACATGCCAGGGAATGCCCGCCTCGTTGGCCGCCGTACCCAACTCTTTGGCGGCCCTCGCGCCTTCCGCCAGTTCGCATCGCAGCCAG
>DATKSN010000252.1:0-32263 GCA_035531595.1 Pirellulales bacterium
GGCCCGCTGCCGCCGTAGGCGGCAGCGGGCCGGCGACCACGCGAACCGTTGTTGGGTGAGCCTCTTAGCCGGCCAAACTGACGCTCCTTGTATGCTGTTTTTTATGTGTACCGACGCCTCCCGTCATGGCAGACTGTTCCAATGCTTTCATCCCGACTGCGGTGCCAAAGGCAACGTCCTCGATTTCTGGGCCGCCTTGCACCGCATGCCTTTGCGAGAAGCTGACATTCATTGTTGGATCTGCCGGACAAGCCGGCGAGGGGGCGGCCCTCGGCGCGGAACAATTCCGCCCTAAACGGCGAATCGCAATTCCCTCTCCAACAGGCACATTTTGCGCAGGCCGTGCCCACGCTACTTCTTTGCCGAGCGTTCCGCCCGCCGCACGGTCACGTCCGCCGAGCCGGCGGCGCACTCGGCGCGACCCTGCACGAACACGCGCACATGGCACCCGCCCCAAGCATTGGCGGGCACCTCCAACTCGGTCTGAAACCGTCCGCGCGCGACCTTCACTCGGCTCGACGTGAGCCGCGGGTCGTTGGCTTGTTCGTAGGTCGCCTGGTACTCCGCGACGGACTCCGGCGACGGGCTGTATTCGACACGTCCCGGCGGACGAAACGTGAGACGGTCGCGGCGCACGACCAATTCGACCAACGCCTCGCCGTCGATGGGGCTTGCGCCGCGCACCGTCAACCGCCCGCCGGCGATCGCCGTAGGCGCCGCCTCGACCAGCGCCTCGCGCGGATGACGTAGCCGCAGGAGCGGGTCGCCCAACAGGTTGAAGAGATCGAGGTGCTCCAGACGCTCCTCGGCCAAGTCGCCGCCGCCCGGGTTGAGCGTGGCGGCCAGCGCGTCGAACTGCCGGCTGCGCGCGTCGTCGCGCGGGGCGAGCACCATCGTGCGCTTCGCGTAGAGCAGCACCTCGCCAATCGTCTCTCGCCGCTCGTGGAAACACTCCTTGAGCAGCCCCATGCCCAGCACGCACATCGCGTAGGGCATCGTCACCCGAGAGCCGCACAGCACTGCCACGGGACCGCGCGGGGAGCGCAGTATCTCCTCAGCCAGGCAGTCCTCGGCCAGGTCGTAGGCCCCGGTGTAGCAGGCCAGGAACAAGACGATCGGCGCGCCCCTCGCCGCGCGGAGCCTGCCGACGTCGCTGGCTCCCAGGATAGGGTGCTGGCCGCCGGGCACCCGCACGCGATCGAGCTCGCGGGTCTGGCCGTGTCCGATGTAAACCCAGAACCAGCAACCGTCGTTGAGCCGGTCGATGGCCGCCTCGCCGAAGCGCGCCGGAACAGGGCAATAGGGGCTGCGCCAGCCGGCCTGGGTGAGGGTGGTCGCGTAGGCCGGGGGAATGCCCTCGGTCAGGATCGACTTGGCGCCCGCCTCCAGCGCCGTGTCGGCCAGCGAACCGAAGCCCCCCAAGCCGGCGACCAGGTTGATCCGCCGCCGCCACACGTCGTCGCCGGCCATGCGCTCGTAGGCCAGGATCTTCGCGACCAGCGCCGCGACCTCCTGGGGCGAATCGGCCGGAAGCCGCCCGATCGCCACGTCGGGCACGCGATCGTCGTCGAGGTCGGCGTACCAATTGTCGGTGGCGATATCCGGCCCCGAGCCAAAGCGGATGTTGACCCTGGCCGGCGCCAAATGGGTCGGCACGGTACGGGCGCGCATCGCCGGATCGGCGCTGGTGAGCGGCTGCGTGTCGCCGACCAACACGACGAAACGCAAAGCGCCGCCCTGGGCCACGCGGCGGATCCGCGCGCGGATTTGCGCGGGCGAACCTTCGGCATCCACCAACACGATCTGGTGTCCCTGGCGCTGGCGATCCTCGAACCAGGGACGCATCGCCGCGCGAAACACCTTGGGGCAGACCACGGCGGTGTCGGCCGCCCGCGCCCCAAGCGCGAGCATCGCCAACGTCAACAATCCGGCATTCACGATCGGGGGATTCCCTTCTCAATGGGCCACGGCGGAGCGGGGGGAGCGGGGGTTTCGGCCCACTGTAATGTTTCGTAAGGACATCAGACAAGTCCAGTCCTTGCCGTCGCCGAATTCGCAAGAAGTAACCGAATTCGCAAGAATTCGGCACGGCTCCAAACTCGTCTGGCTCCCGACGCGCGAATTTGGGAAACTTCGCCTCCCAATCCCTCCGAACGCATCGGATTTGCCCAGGCTGCCCATGAGCGCGACCAAAACTCCACTGAGCGCGACCAAAACTCCACTCTCGGCGCCCCAACATTGGTGGCTGGAACCGCAAGCGGCCTGGTTGGTGCTTTTGGTCGTGGGCGTCTTCTTCAGCCGCATGACGACGCTGACGATCCGAGGCGAAGAATCGCGCTGGGCACGCGTGGCGATCGAAATGCTCGAATCGGGCGACTGGATCGTGCCGCGCGAGCAGGGCCGGCTCTTCCCCGATCGGCCCCCATTGGGCAACTGGCTGATCGCCCTGAGCATGCTGGCCACGGGTAGCCACGGTCTGTTGGCTGTCCGCCTGCCCACGGTGACGGCAACGCTTTTGACCACGCTCTTGGTGTACGGTTACTCGCGGACCTTCCTGTCGCGCACGGGCGCGCTGACCGCCGGCGCGGCTTACGCCACGATGGTTCAGGTTTTGCAACTTGGCCTTTTGGCCGAAACGGAAGCGACGATGACGTTCTGCGTCGGATCGTCTCTCTTGATCTGGCATTGGGGCTACTCCCGCGGCTGGCCGGCCGCTTGGACCTGGACGGCCGGATACGCGCTGGCGGGACTGGCCGCGTTGGCCAAGGGACCGCAGGGACCGATTTACTTCGTCGGCGCGGTGCTGGTCTATCTCGCGAGGAAGCGCGAATGGCGCTTTCTCCTGAGTTGGTCGCACCTGGCGGGCATCGCCGTCTTCGCGGCGGTGGTCGGCGCGTGGCAGATCCCTTATTCGCTGGCCGTCCCCTGGCCCCAAGTCCTGCAAACCTGGGGGCATACGTCGGCCCAGCGCTTCGACTACTCGCAGTACGGGTCCGTCGTCAAGCACTTACTGAGCTATCCTTGCGCGGTTTTTGGCTGCCTCTTGCCTTGGTCGCCGTGGCTCATCGGGCTGGCCAACCGTGAACTGCGCCAGTCGCTCGGCGCGGCGCGCGAACCGCTCGTGTACTTGTGCATTTGCATCCTGGTGGCGTTTCCCACCTGCTGGCTGGCGCCGCAGGCGCGGGCTCGTTATTTCATGCCGCTTTACCCTTGCTTCGCTCCCTTGATCGGGCTGGTCGTCGAACGGACGCTGGCGGCGGCGCGCGGCTCGTCGCTGGGGCGAACGTGGCGGACCTTCATGACGGCGGCGGCCGGATGCATCGCCGCGGCGGGCCTGGCGATTTTGGCGGGGAGTTGCCTCGCGAGCGAAGCCGGCGCGCCGTGGGTTCAGCCGCTGAGGTTCGCGATCGTCTTCCTGCTGGCCGCCGCCGCCGCCGCGGTGGTGGTCTGGCGCGCCAGGGCCGGAGGCGATGCGCGGCGCGGCCAGGCCGCGGTGCTCGCCATGGCCTCATTCGTCGGGCTTTCGTTCACGGGCGTGGTCCTGAATTCGCTGGTTCCCATCAGCGAGCACACCGCTGAACGAGTCGCCGAGCTGCGCCGGCGTTTGCCGCCGAACACGCGCTTAGTGAGCCTGGGGCGGGCATACCATCCGTTCGTCTACCACTATGGCGAGACGATTCCCAGCCTCGATTGGCCCACGAAGGGCGAACCCGATCCCGGATATGAATACTTCTGCTTCCACTCGATGAACGGCCGCCGCAAACCGCTGCCGTTCGCCTGGCGGGAAATCGCCGCCATCTCCTGCGACCGCAATGTGCGTGCCAACCCCGTCGACGTGATGGTCGTGGGACGCCGGCTCCCTCCTAGACTGCACGCGGCCAAGAATGAGACATTCTCGGTGGCTGGGGCAGAGCGTAAGCGATGCCCCGGTCGCTATTAAGCCGGGGCATCGCTTACGCCTCTGCCACCAGCCACCAACTTCTCGTGACAAAATGTCTCATTCTTGGCCGCGTGAAGTATAATCAACCGGCGGCTACGCCGATCGTTCCTTTTTCCGCAACCGGCCACCGCGGGCCGGTTCCGGTTGAATCGAAAGCGATGGACCGGCTATAATCGGATGCGCGAGACGACCTGGGCCAGGGGCTTCCGGGCCTGGGTGCGCGAAACATTTTAGCCGGGTGAACCATGACGGCGCGACGGGCGTTTCAAATGCTCGAAAACGAATCGCTTTGGGAGATCGCCGAGCGAATTCACGGCTTGCTCGCTCGCCAAGGCATTGACTACGCCATCGTGGGCGGCGTGGCCGTGTGTCTTCACGGCTATCGCCGCAACACGGTCGATCTGGATCTGCTGATTCGGCCCGAAGACGCGGCCAGGCTCCGATCCATTCTGGAGGCCGAGGGATTCCAATGGATTGCGGCGGACAAGGAGTTTCGTTCGGCTTCGGGAGTCGCTGTCCAATGGCTCCTTGCCGGCGAACGCGAGGGACCAGGGCAAGAAACGACATTTCCCAACCCCGGCGACACCCAACATGTGACGACGATCGAGGGCTTGCCCGTTCTGTCGCTGGCGCCACTGATCCAAGCCAAGCTGGCTTGCGGCCTGGGCGACATGCGTCGCACGCACAAGGATCTCGCGGACGTGGTCGAACTGATCGCGATCCATCGCCTCGACGGCTCATTTGCGCGATTCCTGCACAAGTCGGTTCGCAAGGCATTCCGCCAACTCGTGCGCCGCGTCGACGGGGAATCGTAATCAAGGCTAGGATCGGTTCGACAAAAAAAGCCGCTGTTGATGACAGCGGCTCTTGGAGGCGTGGAGAAGCCATCCTGGCCCATAACCCTTCCCTGGGGCGTCGAGTGCAGTCCCTACAAACCGAACGCGACGCTTTATAGCTCTATTCGGCCCTATCGGACTGGAAGCTTCAGAAATATTCCTTGTTCCGCGTGGGAACCAATCTTCGGCCGCTCCGCGGCCCAGCGACGACCGAACTCCGCTGGGCATGAGGACGCGGATCACCCACCGACCGCCAGCATCTGCCAAATCCAATTGGCCAGCAGTAGCCCGATCACGGTGCTTGAGAACCAGGTCAGAAACCGTGGGCCGAATGCCCAACGCTCGCCGCCGGCGAGCAAAGCAATCCGGTACGGAACCTGGAACAACACGATTGCCGCCAGCAGCCAGCCCAGACGATGCATTTGCCAGGCCGCCCGCCACTCGCCATGCGCCAGATGGATGAAGCTCCGCGTCAGACCACAGCCGGGGCACTTGACGCCGAACAACGTTCGCGAATAGCAGGTGGGAGGAAAGGGATAATCCGATAAGCCACGCAACGCGATGCGCTCGCCGGACTGCACTTCCAACGCAAGCGACACGACGAGAATCATCAACGCCGCGCCGAGCAAGCACACATGGCGCGATTGGGACGCCGCGGCTTGCGCGGCAGGGCCGGGCGAAAATGGTGGGGCAGCCGTCACGATCGAGTCCAGTGGCCGTGGTAATTCCATTTTCCATTTATACTTCACGCCGCCGACAAGGAGACATTTTGTCACGAGAAAGTGGTGGCTGGTGGCAGAGCGTAAGCGATGCCCCGGCGAGATAACGACCGGGGCATCGCTTAGGCTCTGCCCCAGCCACGGTGAATGTCTCATTCTCGACCGCGTGGAGTCTAGTCCGGAGCCAACGAACCAACGCCCTATTGGGCCCCGTAGGCCGTACCGTACTCGCCACAGATCTCTTGCTTGGAATGCACGTAACTGAGA
Source organism: Pirellulales bacterium (assembly GCA_035531595.1). Taxonomy (GTDB): domain Bacteria; phylum Planctomycetota; class Planctomycetia; order Pirellulales; family JAICIG01; genus DATKSN01. Next base: position 5,763 of record DATKSN010000252.1, read on the forward strand.
AAGCTGGCCGAAATCGCCAGTTGGATCAGACACAAGCCGGCCAAGAGGGCTCGTCCCGTCCTCCGCGACCCGGCAGCCTCGACGTTCGTGCCGAGGGTCAGCCTCGCCACCCAGAGCATCTCGATGGGTAACGCGATGATCTGATAGTGGCGATGGATCGGCACGAGGCTCAAGGTCAATAGCATGCCATAGCCCCAAAGGACCGCGTTCTGGACCAGGGCGGTCGGCGCCGGGTCGGTGATCCAACGCCAACCACAGCCGGTACGGCGTCGGCGGCATGCGATTGCGACAACGTAAACGCCCGCCACCACGGCCGCGATGTGCAGCGCCGCGACAAGCCACGTCGGATGGTCGTGCCAACGCGGCTGGCTCAGAAAATCGCCGAAATCTTCCCCCAAGGGGTGATCGATCCCGATCCCAAACGGCTCGCGGACCCAGTGGATCCAGAACTTGGCCTCGAACAGGTGTCCCCACTTGAGGGGCATGGGGGGTCGTTGACCATGCGTGCGGACGAGGTACGCCAGCCAGGGCAAGAGGGGTAACGCGCCCAACGCGCTGCCGACGAACCAGCTTCGCCAGGCAATGCGTTGCCGGTCGAAGAGCCGGGTCCAGAGGGCCAGGCCCGCGGCAAAATGGAATCCACCCATGTGGATTTGTCCCAGGATCGCCCCGATCAGTCCCCAACCGAAGGCCGCTCCGCGCCGCTCGCGTCGAAACCAACACATCAGCATGACCACCACGAATACCGGCAGCACGGACGGGGGCCAGATTTTTCGGTGATACAACACCGCGAGTGGGTTGACCGCCAACAAGGCCGCCGACCAGTACCACGGCTCACGATCGGCTCTGGGGACGAACCGCCAAGCGAGCACGACGTGCAGCAGCAGGGCCCCGACGTTGAGCACCTCGACGATTCGCACCAAGGCCGGCGGGTCGTTGACCTCGCACAGCCAGGCGAGGGCCACGAACACCCAGACACTCATGCCCGGTCCGTTGCACCCGATGCTGGCCGGCATGCCGGTCCACGGTTCGGAAGTTGCAATGCCACCAGCCTGGGTCTGCTCGAACATCCAGCGTTCGTCGAGTTTGTACTCCATGTCGCCGGCCCACGCCAGCCGCAGCACGGCGCCCGCCGTCAACGCGCCGGCCAGCGCGAGCGCCCAGCCATACCGGCGCCAGGTCGAAGGGGACGGCGCGGGAATGGCTGCGGCGTGGCTGGCTTCGGGGCGGCGGGTCAAGAGCATTCGGCGACCTTCCTTCGACAACCTACGAAAACGCGCAAAGCACCGAAGCGCGGGTGTGACCCGTCGGTGGGGGGGCGACGGAATAGAAGATTTGCGGCCGTTTGTCAAGGCGAAATGGTGATCTAGGAATGGCGGGGGCGAATGCGGTAGAATGCCGATCTGGTCATTGGTCACCTCTAACCTTTAACCCCTAACCTCTAACCCCTAACCTCTAACCCCTAACCCCTAACCCCTCAACCCTCACCATGGACATCCCCCGCAACCCAACCCGCCCGGTGCGGATCGGCTCGGTTACGATCGGCGCCGGCAACCCCGTGGCCGTGCAGAGCATGACCGCCACACATACCCAGGATGTCGACGCCACGGTGGCCCAGGTGACCGCCCTGGTCGAGGCGGGGGCCGACGTGGTGCGGATCGCGGTGGACAGCAGCAAGGACGCCGAGGCCCTGGCCGAGGTCCGCCGCCGCACGCGCGGGTACGGGGTTGTGAACGGGGCCAACCTCTCGGTCGACTTGCAAGAGAACTACCGTCTTGCCAAGCTCGTCGCCCCGCACGTCGACAAGGTCCGCTACAATCCCGGCCACCTCTACCACCACGAACGGGAAAAGCCGTGGCAGGACAAAGTGAAATTCCTGGCCGACACGGCGGGCGAGAACGATTGCGCGATCCGCGTGGGGGTCAATTGCGGATCGGTCGATCCGGCGAAGCTCGACAAGTACGACGCGGACGATTCGATCACTCCGATGCTCGAAAGCGCCTTCGAGCATTGCGAGCTGCTTGATTCGTTGGGCTTCACGCGCTATTGCGTCTCGCTCAAGGACTCCGATCCCATGAAGGTGGTCGAAGTCAACCGGCGTTTCGCGGCCGAGCGGCCCGACGTGCCGCTGCATCTGGGCGTGACCGAGGCGGGCATGCCGCCCGACGGCGTGATCAAGACGCGCATCGCCTTCGAGCAACTCATCAGCCGGGGCATCGGCGACACGGTTCGCGTCTCGCTCACGGTGCCCAACGCGCGCAAGCCCGACGAAATTGCCGCCGGACGGCAGATCCTGGCCGACATCGCCGCCGGTCGGGTGCGTAGCGTGGTCGATTACGGCCGCGACACGTTGAACATCATCAGTTGCCCGAGTTGCTCGCGCGTGGAGAACGAGGCCTTCATCGAGTTAGCCGCCCAGGTCAAGGAAATGACCGCCTACGCCCATAACCACGCGATCACGATCGCCGTGATGGGCTGCCGCGTCAACGGTCCCGGCGAAACCGACGACGCCGACTTGGGGCTTTGGTGCGGGCCCACCCATGTGAATCTCAAGCGCGGCGGCGAAGAACTGGGCGCGTACCCTTACGATCAGATCTTGCCGAAGTTGAAGTGGGAACTGGACGCGGTGATTGCGGCCAAGGCGAGCGGGGGGCGTTAGCCCCCTGTTTCCGCCCTGGATACGCGCACGATGACCCCGTGCATCGGCCGCTCGCCGCCCGGCGAGCGGGGGGCGTTAGCCCCCTGTTTCCGCCCTGGATACGCGCACGATGACCCCGTGCATCGGCCGCTCGCCGCCCGGCGAGCGGGGGGCGTTAGCCCCCTGTTTGCCGCGGGGACGACCCGGCTCACTCCGGCAACTGCGTCTCGCGAACCCATTGGCGGAACTCACCAAGCAGTACGTTTTCGCCCATCGCGTCGTACTTTGCCAAGAATGAATCAAGATCGGCGGGAGAAAGCCTCGGAAAACTCAGGCTCCGAGCGATCGGCCGGTACTCGCCCCCCTGCGCCTGTGGTACGTCCCCCAGCGACAAGAACGTGAACCGTTCGCCGTCGCAACGCCAGACCTCGGGGATGCCTAACGAGGAGTAGATGGGCAGTCGTCTTGACGAACTGGCGGAGATGTCGACTTCCACGGCCAGGTCGGGCGGAAGGGCCGGATCGAACTCCCGCTGACTGCGGATCGCGGCCTCGTTCCGAATGTGGTAGATCTCATCCGCTTCCGCGCCTCGGCGCTCAGGCTCGCTGCGCATCGTGGTTGATCCGCCGCTGCGCATCTCCATGCCCAACTCCGTGGTCAGAACCCGAATCAGGTCGTGGATGAACCGGCTCATCAATTCGTGGTAATACGAAGGCGCCATGATTTCCAGCGTTCCTTGATCGTAGGTCAGTTGCACAGGCCCCTCGCCGTTTGCCATCGACAACGACAGGTAAGTCTCCCAGGGAACGTCGTGAAGGACGATCCGCTGCTCCGCTCTCGACGTCAAATTGCGTTCAACAGTGGCCATGGCGCGATCCGAGGTTCATTCCAACTGATTGTACCCTATCGCGGGCGGGCATTACAGCAACGACGCGATCCAAGGCTAGCTAGCCCTTAAGCGGGTCGTTTCATTATAATGCCGGCTGGCGGAAAAACAGCGATGCCGACGACATGGGCGGGCCGGGAGGTAAACGATGTTCCAGGGCGATAGCGGGGCGTTTGTGAAATTGGCTTTCGCGCTGGCCGTTTTGCTCGGCGCCTGGTTCGCGTTGGCCGACGAACCGCCGCCGGCGAAGGACGTCGAGCCGGGCGAGTCGCGGGACGCGGCTCGGGCTGAGGCCCGCGACGCGAACCTGCTCCCCAACGGCGATTTCGAGTCGGGCGACGAATCGCCGGCCGCCTGGCAGCCCATCGATGGCTTGTCGAGCTTTTGGGTCGACGACGACGACCCCGAGCACGGCAAAGTCGTTAAGTTCGACACGGACGTCTTGCAATCGCAAGCGTACAAGTGGTGGGAGCGGATCGTCGCCGGGGCCAAGGCCGGCGACGCGCCGGCCAAGCTGCCGACCGTCGAACCGAAATACGACACGCTGGCCGGTCTCGACGGCGTCTGGTTCTACAGCGATTACATCCCGGTCGAAAAAAACAAGGCCTACTGGCTCACGCTCGACGTCAAGGGACCGGAGATCATGGTTTGGCTGGTCGGTTATCCCGAGAAGCCCGACACGACCTTCGGCGCCGATCAAGGGGCGTTGCGGCAGTTCCTCGAAGAGTCGAAGGGTACGGCCGAGCCGCAAAAACGGGGTCGCAGGGCGTTCATCCACAAGTACATTTGGAAGGGGCAGATGAAGGCCGGCGGCCTCAACGAGTGGAAGACCTATTCCCGCCGGGCCAAGCCGTTCGAGCCGACGAAGAACACGCCCAGCGTCCGCTACGTGCGAGTGCTCGTCTACCCCTACTGGCCGCCGGGCGTGTACTACGTCGACAACGTCAAGCTGGTCGAACTCAAGCCACCCAATGCAGGAGCAGCCCCTTGAATCGGGTCAAGCGTTGTCGCTACGGGGAAATGATCCATCAGCCCCACGACGCCCACATCGGACGATCGCTCGATCTGTACGGCGAGTTCTCGGAGTCGGCGGTGGCCCTGTTCCGCGAGCTGGTGGGGCCGGGCCAAACCGTGCTCGACGTCGGCGCGAACATCGGCGCGCACACCGTGGCGCTGGCCACGCTGGTGGGCCCGACGGGTCGAGTGCTGGCCTTCGAGCCGCGACGCGCCCTGTTCTATTGCCTGTGCGGCAACGTGGCGATCAACGGCCTCGACCAGGTGCGTTGTCAGCAGGCCGCCGTCGGCGACGCGCAGGGCCAGATTCAGGTGCCCGAGGTCGATGGCCCTCCCGATAACAACTCGGACGGCCTCAGCCCGGCGCAAGACCTCCGCGGTCGCGCCACCTATCCGGTTCCACTGCTGCGGATCGACGATCTCAAGCTGGCGGCATGCGACCTGATCAAGGTCGACGTCGAGGGGATGGAGTGCCAGGTGCTTAAGGGCGCGGCCGAGACGATCCGGCGTTTCCAGCCGGTCTTGTACGTCGAACACGACCGAACCGAAAACTCGGCGGCCCTGCGCGATTGGCTGCGGCGGGAGGGCTATGAAATGCAGCAACATCCGGCGCCGCTGTTCAACCCGGCCAACTACGCCGGCAACCCGCGCAACGTGTTCGCCAACGTCGTCTCGTCCAATCTTTTCTGCCACCCTCGCGGCCGGCCCCCACGGCTCGACCCGCGCCGGCACGCCCTGGTGCGCATTGAGCCGGGCGAGCTGGCGGCGATGCCTTCGCCGGTTGGTGAACCGCCGGCGACCGTGCTCGACCTGGCGCGGCGCGCGCACCAGTCCGGCGACCTGGAACAGGCGGTGCAACGCTACCGCCAGGCGCTGGCCGTCGACCCGAACCATGCTCAAAGCTGGTATCTGCTGGGCGCCGCGTGTCAAACGCTGGGCCGGCTCGACGAGGCGGCGGCCGCCTTGCAGCAGGCCCTGGCCATCCAGCCGCGGCACGCGGAGTCGCGCAATCACCTGGGCGTCGTGCTCGGTCAGCAGGGGCGTCTCGATGAGGCCATGGCCAGCTTCCGCCAGGCGCTGGAACTCAAACCGGGCGATCCCGAAGTTCTCAACAACCTGGGCCTGACGTTGCTCAAGCAGGATCACAAGGACGAGGCGGAACGTGCGTTTCGCGAGATCTTGCGTCTCAAGCCGGACGACGTGAAAGCCCGCCGTAGCCTGCATGACTTGCTCCGCGCCGCCGGCCGCGTCGAGGAACTGGTCGCAAGCCAGCGGGAAGCGGTGGGCAACCAGGCCGACTCGGTGCCGGCCCGCATGGAACTGGCCGTGACGCTCTTGGACCGGCGCCGCCCCGACGAGGCCGCGCTGATCCTCGAGGAGGTCTTGCGGCTCAAGCCCGACGCCGCCGAAGCGCACAACAACCTGGGCATGGCGCGGGCCGCCGCGGGCCGGCGCGAGGACGCGATTGCCTGCTATCGCCGCGCGGTGGCGATCAAGCCCGACTTTGCCCAGGCCCACAACAACTTGGGCATTGCCCTGCGCCAGCAAGGGCAGTTGGAAGCCGCCGTGGCCAGTTGTCGCGAGGCCGTGCGGTTGCGGCCCGACCTGCCCGAAGGGCACAACAATCTCGGCAGCGCCTTGGAGGAATCAGGCCGCATGGACGAAGCCGTGGCGAGCCTCGCAGAGGCGCTGCGGTTACGGCCCGACTTCGCCAAGGCCCACAACAACCTGGGCATCGCCTTCTGGCACCAGGGCCGCCTCGACGAGGCAATCGCCAGTTGCCGCCGCGCGATCGAGCTGATGCCCGATCTTTCCGAGGCCCACAACAACCTGGGCAACGTGCTCCGCGACGAGGGCCGTCTCGACGAGGCGCTGGGAAGCTACGAACAGGCCATCGCCATCAAGTCCGACTACGCCGACCCCTACTGGAACCGCTCGTTGGTCCGGCTTTTGCAGGGCGATCTGACGCCCGGCTGGGCCGACTACGAGTGGCGTTGGAAGCTTCCCAGCTTCGTCGTCCGCAAGACCGACCGGCCGAAGTGGGACGGGTCGGCGCTGGAAGGCCGCACCTTGCTGATCGATACCGAGCAGGGGCTGGGCGACTCGATCCAATTCATCCGCTACGCGCCTTGGGTCCGCCAACGCGGCGGGCGAGTACACGTCGTCTGCCCCAAGGCGCTGCTGCGCTTGCTGTCAAGCTGCGCTGGTATCGACCAACTGCTGCCCCAGGGCGATCCGATCCCGCCTTTCGACACTTACACGCCGCTCTTGAGCCTGCCGTACATCCTGGGCACCACGCTCGATACCATTCCGGCCGAAGTGCCGTATCTGGCCGCCGACGCGGAACTCATCGAAGGCTGGCGCGGCGAGTTGGCGTCGCTGGCCGGGTTCAAGATCGGCATCGCCTGGCAGGGGAGCCCCAAGAACCGCACGGATCGGCTGCGGTCGATACCGCTGGCCGAGTTCGAGCCGCTGGCGCGCGTGCCGGGCGCGCGCTTGCTCAGCCTGCAAAAGGGACTGGGAAGCGAGCAGGTGGCGGCCTTGAAAGGCCGTTTCGATTGCATCGACCTGGCGGCCCGGCTCGACAACGAGTCCGGCCCGTTCATGGACACCGCGGCCGTGATGCGGCACTTGGACCTGGTGATTACTTGCGATTCGGCGATGGCCCACCTGGCCGGCGCCTTGGCCGTGCCCGTCTGGATTGCCTTGCCGTTCTCGCCCGACTGGCGATGGATGCTTGCGCGCGACGATTCTCCTTGGTATCCCACCGCGCGGCTGTTCCGGCAGCAGAAGCTCGGCCAGTGGGCGCCGGTCTTCGAACGGATGGCACGGGAACTGGCGAGATAGCGACCGGGGCATCGCTTAGGCTCCGCCCCAGCCACCGTGAATGTCTTATTCCAGCTACTCGTTCCCACGCGGAGCGTGGGAACAAGTAAACGGTCGCCGCTGACACGGAACCAGAATGAGCCTAGAATGAACTTGCCCGCCAGTCGTGTCGTCCCGTCGGAGCCTCGTTCATGAGCACATCCTCGTCCACCGACATTCCAACGCTGACATTCGACGGTCGCCCCGAAAACCTCAATACGCATAATGCCGTGAAGGGAGAAATCAACAGCATCTTGCTGCAATTCGTAAAACAGCGACGACTTGGGCGACTCTACGTCGATGGGGCGTTGTTGGTTTGCGCGGCAGCCGACTTGTCCACCGGGCCGGACGGCATGTTTTGCAGCCAGGAGAGTCGCCGCTCCGGGCGCGCGCGGCAAAAAGAATGGACCAAGGGCAGCGGCAATCCCGTGGAGGTCGTCGGCGTGCCCGACCTGGTGTTTGAAGTCGTCAGCCCCAGCACGATCCACAAGGACACCAAGCTGACGCCGACGGTTTTCGCCGCTCACCCGCGTTGGACGCTTCTTTCTCGCTGGTCCGAGAGCTCGATGAACTTGGCGAGTTTGAATATCATCTACTGCAACGCTGAAAAGTCATGATTGAAAACAACTTCCAGCAAAGCTTGCAAGCCTTCGCCCGGCGAAGACCGTTCAAGCCGTTTACTGTCGAACTGGTCAGCGGCGACCGGTTTGTCGTCGATCATCCTGAGGCCCTCGCCCAGCGCGGAGCCGTTGCTGTGTACATCGATCGCGAAGGCCGGTATAGCCTGTTCGATAGCGCCAGCGTCAGCCAACTGACGGATGTCGTCGACCGGACGCCCGCGCCGTAGCGGCGTGGGCGGGATGTCACGGGTGGGTACGCTCGTAGCGTGGGCTTACGCCGCTTCTTAGCCCGCGTGCGGGGGAGGCGGTATGTACCCCAACGCGGTGTAGAACTTCACCGCGGCGCTCCATTGGGCGTGCGTTTCAAGCCCAACCACGCGCCGCCCCGCGTCCCAGCAGCGGGTTTCCAAGGCGGCCATGAGCAATCGGCCGATCCCACGGCGGCGGCAATCGGGCGACACGCACAGCCAGTGAATGACCGGTAGCTCGCCGCGTTGGGCCAACGCGATCGTGCCGGTCGACTGAAAACAGACCTGTCCGCCGGTTTCCCGCTCGGTCTCGGCGAACCAAAGCCGTTCGGGCGACCACCAAGACCTGGCCAGGAACTCCGCCTCGAAATCAGCCCGAGTCCAAGGTCGCACGCCGACCGCCTCGCCGGCAAACGAGCGCTGCCGCAGATTCAGCCAAACCTCGGCGTCGTCCGGCCCGCCGAACTGGCGCAGACGCGCGCCGGACAGCAATGGCGGCAGCGGCCGGCGTTCGAGCGTCTTGACGAGGTGCAGGATCGCGGACATCGGGAACGAGCTACTTCCCGGCCCGCAGGTGGCTGTGAAACCGCCCGTAGCCGAAATAAATGGCCAACCCGATGGCCAGCCAGAGGGCCAGCCGTGCCCAGTTCTCCCAGGGGAGCGAAAACATCAAGAGCAGACAAAACACAATGCCCAGGATCGGGACCAGCGGAACGAGGGGGGCGCGAAAGGGACGCTCGGCATTCGGATGCGTCTTACGCATCACCAAGACGGCCGCGCAGACGATCACGAACGCCAACAGCGTGCCGATGTTCACCAACTCCTGCAATACGTCAATGGGCAACAGCGACCCCATCGTGGCGACGATGCATCCGGTAAGGATGGTCGATTTCCACGGAGTCTGAAATCGGGGGTGAACAGCGGCGAAGAACCTGGATGGCAACAACCCGTCGCGCGCCATGGCGAGCAAAATGCGGGGCTGGCTGAGCATCATGACCAGAAGAACGGAACTCATGCCGGCCACCGCTCCGATGGCAATCAGGAATTGCGCCCAGCCAAGGCCCACCTGTCCGAAGGCGTCGGAGATGGGGGCGTCCTTGTTGATCTGGTCATATTTCACCATGCCGGTCAGCACGGCTGCCACCGCGATGTACAACACGGTGCAGACCAACAACGAAACGATGATTCCAATCGGAACGTCGCGCCGCGGGTTGCGCGCCTCCTCCGCTTGAGTCGAGATCGCGTCGAAGCCGATATAGGCGAAGAAAATGATCGCGGCCCCGGAGAGCATGCCACATGGCTTGCCTCCGTCGCTCACCTGGCCGAAGATCGTGTGGCCAAAAAAGCTGATGCCCGTATAACCGTAGGGCGCGAACGGATCCCAATTGTCCGGGTTCACATACCAAACGCCGACGGCAATCACGAACAAGACGACGGTCACTTTGACGAACACCATCGTCGCGTTGAAGCGTGCGCTTTCCTTGATCCCAATGACCAGGATGATCGTGATCATGACCGAAATCAAAAGGGCCAGGCCGTCAAACCAACCACCGGTCGAAACGTAGTCCCCTTGCTGATATTCGAAAGGCGCGTTGGCGATCGCCGCGGGCACCGTGACCTTGAGGATTTTCAAGAAGTCCTGAAAATAGTGCGACCAACTGTGCGCCACGGCCGCCGCGCCGACCGCATATTCCAAGACCAGATCCCAACCGATGATCCAGGCGAGGAGTTCTCCGAGAGTCACATAGGCATACGTATAGGCCGAGCCGGCCACGGGCGCCATTGATGCGAACTCGGCGTAGCACAAGGCGGCGAAGATGCAGCACACGCCCGCCACCACGAACGAGAGCATCAATGCCGGGCCCGTGGTCTCCTTGGCCGCGGCGCCCACCATGACGAAAATTCCCGCCCCAATGATCGCTCCGATCCCCATAGCGCTCAACGCGACCGGTCCCAGCACCCGTTTGAGGCGTTCGCCCCCTTCCATCTCGTGCGACAGACTTTCCAGCGACTTCGTGGCGAAAAGCGGGTTGCCGGCCATGTGACCTCGGTGGCGGAAAAGAACTCGGTGGTGGCTGGTGGCAGAGCCTAAGCGATGCCCCGGCTCGATAGCGACCGGGGCATCGCTTAGGTTCTGCCCCAGCCACCGTGATTGTCTCATTCTCGGCCGCGTGAAGATAGCTCAGTGACGGAAAAGAAGGAAAACTTGACACGTATGCTAACAGCGGAGCCTGTGCGGGTCCACCATGGGGTTAAGTTCCCGAATTTCGCGATAGACGTATTGACATCGCTCAAATTCCGGTTATGATTTGCATAGTTTTACGTCTTGCCTGACAGAAAGGCTATCGTCCCCCCGACTGACCGGCCCCGTCCAACTGGAGTTGGCGGGCGGCCTTCGAGCCGTGTGGCAAATTGCTCAAAGGGGGGGTATGAGCCGTATCTGGCCTTGATGGGTTTTGCTTTCTAGACCTCAAGGCGGTGGACGCTTTTTCGGCGGGCCATGCTTGCTAAGCTGCCTGCGAGTTGAGCTTTTAAGCGATACGATTTTCGTCATCGGGCGAGAATTGATCTCCGTTTAGGCCCTGGCAATGGGCCCAAAAATGATTCTGCATGCTTGGGGACGCTCCCAACATGCGCGCTTCTGTTGCGCAACGCCGTGCGCGGTCGTGTGGCCGCTGGCGATTCAACCTGTCTCGGGTGAGCTATGGGGAAAAAGAAACGCAGCCGTGGGGGACGCGGCAACCAAGGTCCTGGTCCCTATCATAACAACGGCCATCAGCAACGCGGCCGCGGCGGTCGCCGCCGCTCGATGGGTGACCGGGGGCCGATGGGTGATCGGCCGCCGATGCCTGACATCATGGACGAGCCCGCCAACGGCGAACCGGTGCTCACCGAACCGGCCCTGGGAGTTCTGGAACTGCATCCCAACGGTTACGGCTTTCTCAGGGATCCCAAGAACAACTACCAGCGCGAACGCACCGACCCCTTCGTGCCCGGCACGATGATCGAGAAATTCGGCCTCCGCGAAGGGGTGCTGATCAACGGACTGATTCAGCAGAGCCGCAAACAGCAGGGTCCGCGGCTGCGGGAAATCGTCGATGTCGACGGCGTCAAGCCGGACGACTATCTCACCGTCAAGAGTTTCGACGTGCTGACGCCCATCAACCCCGAATCGTGGCTCCGCCTTGAAACCGGGGCAACGCCTCTCAGCCCACGCGTGATGGACCTGCTCACCCCGCTGGGCAAAGGGCAGCGGGCGTTGATCGTCGCTCCGCCACGAACCGGCAAGACGATCCTCTTGCAGCAGATCAGCCAGGCCATTTCGGCGAACTATCCGGACGTCAGGATGTTCGTGCTGCTGGTCGACGAGCGGCCCGAGGAAGTCACCGACATGAAGCGGAGCGTGACGGGCGATGTGATCGCCAGCAGTCTCGACCGCGACGTCGAAAGCCATGTTCGCCTGTCGCAGTTGGTCGTCGAACGCTGCAAGCGGCTGGTGGAAATGGGGCACGACGTATTCCTGCTGATGGACTCGATCACCCGCATGGCGCGGGCCTTCAACAAGTGGGTGGGCAACACGGGCCGCACCATGTCGGGCGGCGTCGACATCAAGGCGCTCGACATTCCCAAGAAGCTCTTCGCCACCGCGAGGCTCTTCGAGGAGGGCGGTTCGCTGACGATCGTGGCTACCGCCCTGGTCGACACGGGCAGCCGCATGGACGAGCTGATTTTCCAGGAGTTCAAGGGAACGGGCAACATGGAGTTGGTGCTCGACCGCAAGCTGGCGGATCGCCGAGTCTGGCCCGCCATCGACATCAGCCAGTCGGGCACGCGCCGCGAGGAAAAGCTGCTCGACCAGGAAACGCTGCACGCCGTCACCATGCTGCGGCGGACGCTTTCGACCATGCACCACGTCGACGCGATGGAGCAACTCACCAGCAAGCTCGCCAAGTTCAAGAGCAACCGCGACTTCATCAGCCTGATCAGCGGCGCCAAGGCGGCGATTGATTAGGAGCCGATTTCGCCGCCGGCTCGATCATGAGGTTCCGTCCCACGACCATCACGTCGACGGGGTTGGCGCGCACGCTGCGATCGCAGGAGATGGCGGCGATTTCCCGCCAGGCGAACGGCAGTGGTTTGCGTCGGCCGTTCATCGAGTGGAAGCAGAAGTATTCATATGCGGGCTTGGGGTCGCCCTGCTTGGGCCAATCGAGCCAGGGAATCGTCTCGCCATAGTGGTAGACGAACGAATGGTGTGCCCGCCCCAGGCTCACCAAGCGCGTGCCCGGCGGCAAACGCCGGCGCAGCTCGGCGACTCGTTCGGCGGTGTGCTCGCTGATGGGAACCAGCGAATTCAGGACCGCGCCGGTGAACGAAAGCCCGACGAACGAGGCCAACGCGAGCACCGCGGCCTGGCCGCGCCGCGCATCGACTCCGGCCCTGGCGCGCCAGACCACCGCGGCGGCCGCGGCGGCCAGCAGGAAGTAAACGACGGCGAACCCCAGCGGCTGAACCAAGGGGGTGCGGGCTTCGCTCGCGAGGCAACTCGCCGCCACAATCGCCAGACCCGCCGCGACGAAGCATCCGGCCGCCGCCGTCATGAAGGTCCGCCACATGCGTTCCAGCGACGAGCCGCGCGCCGCCGCCAACGCCCGTTCGACGACCAGTCCGATCAAGGGAGCGAAGCAGGGGTAAAGCGGCATGAAATAACGGGTCCGCGCCTGAGGCGCCAGCCAGCAGGTGGGAAACGCCACCACGATGCAAATGCACAAGAACACGAGCGGTTCGCGCGCCGAGCCGAGCGATTGGCGCAGTTCACGGTTGGACAGCCCGATGAGCCAAATCGACCACGGCAAGAGGCAAGCGAAAACCTCGCAAGGATAGGTCAGCAAGTGCATGACGACGGACCCGTGTTGTGAAAAGTCGAATCGCTGGGCCGACGTATGCCCCCAGGTTTGCAGGACTTTGGACCAGGGGACGGCCAGCGAATACGGCGCCTGCCACGCGCCGACCACCACCGCGAAGACGGCGATACCCGCCAGGTGCGACCCGCTCAGCAGAAACCGCCGGTCGCGCCGGAGCGCCAGGTAGACCAGCACCGCGCCGGCGAAATAGATCGGTCCCTGTGGTCCCTTGGCCAAGGCGGCCAATCCCGCCAGCGCGTATCCGGCAGTCCAGGTGCGGGCGGCGGGCCAGCCGCGGCAGTAACCCCAGTGCCAGATCAAGAGCGATGCGCCGACGCAGAGCGTCATCGTGGCTTCCGTCTCGGCCAGACGTCCAAGTTGCAAAACCTGCACCATCGTGGCGTACGCCGCGCCGGCGGCCAGCGCGCCCGTGCGCGACAGGAAAGTCCGCGAGTAACCGTATACCAAGAGCGTGGTCAAGAGCGTCGCGATCACCGTGGGCAGGCGGACGGCCAACAGACCGTGGCTACCCGTAGCCAACATGCTCAGGGCGATTAGCCAGTTGCCTAACGGGGGCCGATCGGGGAAAAGCCGACCCTGCTCGCGCGGCACGATCCAGTCGCCCGATTCGAGCATTTCGATCGCCACGCGTGCCCGCCGCGATTCTTCGCCTCGGATCGTCAGCGTCGTCATTCGGCTGAAGAAGACGACCACGACCAAGAGCACCAACCAGGCCACTTGCGATTCCAACCACCAACGCCTCGTGGGACGGACGTGCGAGGAGCCCTGCGTTGGCGTGCCGGCCTTGGGCGAATGCACGGTCGTTTCAAAGACCGATTGGGGCGCCGAGGAGGGAGTTTGGATCGTGCGCATGGGCAGCCTGGGCAATTCCGAAGCGTTGGGGTGGATTGGGTGGCGAATTTTCCCAAAATCGCGCGGCTGGGGCCAGACGAGTTTGCGATCGGGGGCACACGATTGTGACGACCTGCCCAGCGAATGAAGTTCCGCGCGGACCGACCCCGCCCCTGCCGGGGCGGACAAACCTGCTACGTGGCGCGGCCTGGGGCTTTCGCCCCAGGCTCGAAAACCTCGCCGCTTCGCGGCGGAAATGCGATCAATATAATCACAACGCTTGGCGTAGCGCTGCATCTGGTGCATAATGCCGCATCGCGCGGCGGTGCGGACGCCGCGGAGCGGCGCGGGTGTCTAGCCTGGGGCGATAGCCCCAGGAACCGCGTTATTTTTTATTTTTTCCGTTGCCCGCCCCGAAGGGGCGCGGTTGAATCGTCGAAGAGAGAGATCATTCCACGAGGAGCGAATCCATGACGGCGGCTTTCGATCAACGGGTGGCCTTGGTGACGGGCGGTTCGCGGGGCATCGGCCGCGCCGTGGCGCTGCGGCTGGCACATGAAGGCGCCGACGTGGCGATCAGCTACGTCTCCCGTGCCGAGGCGGCACAAGAAGTCGTCGGCGAGATTCAGGCCCTTGGCCGCCGCGCGACGGCCGCGGCCTGCGACGTGTCGAAACCGGCCGACGTCGAGCGGCTTGTCGACACGACGCGCAAGGATCTCGGCCCGATTGACCTGCTGGTGCATTGCGGGGCGATCAGCAACATCGCCGACCACGAGCACCTGACCTACGATCTTTGGCGAGAGACGATCGACGTCAACCTGAATGGCGCCTACCTGGCGGTGTTCGCGGTCAAGGACGAGATGATCGCCCGCCGCTTCGGCCGGATCGTCACCGTCTCGTCGATCGCCGCCTTGCGTCCGCGGAAGATGCAAATCCACTACGCCTCGGCCAAGGCGGGCGTGATCGCGCTCACCCGCTGCTGCGCCGAGGCCTTCGCCCCCTACAACGTGCGGATCAATTGCGTCGCGCCGGGATTGACCGAAACCGAAATGGCCCATGTCCTGCCGGACGCGACGATCCGCCAGGTCGTCGCCGACACGCCCTTGGGACGCATTGGCCAGCCGGAGGAAATCGCCGCCGTGATCCGCTTCCTGCTGAGCGAGGAATCGAGCTTCATGACCGGCCACACGTTGGCCGCTTCCGGCGGGCGGGTGATGCTGCCGTAGGGTGGGCGCCGCCCACAGATCCAACGGATGTCGTTCAGCAGCAATCGCGTGGCGTTTTGCTCCATGCCGACATTAAGGTTATACTGAAATCGGGCCTTGACCACAGCCGAATTCCTCGATTCCAAGGTTCCCCGTGCCAATGATCTTTCCGGGTATGGATCCCTACTTGGAAGCGTCTGGCCTTTGGACCGGACTGCACAACTCCCTGATCCACTATATTCGAGACCAATTGCGGCCGGCACTGCGTCCGAGGTACGTCGCACGGACGGATGAGCGCGTGTTTGTCGAAGGTCCACAACGCGAGATCGTGCCGGACGTGCTTGTCAAACACGGTTCGTCGAAGTCGGCCGCGCGCACGGCCTTCATCGAGGCCGACGAGCCCGTGATTGTCCGCGTCGCCGAGTTGGAGATCCGCGAGTCGTTCGTGGAAATCCGCGATCGCCAGACCGGTCAGAACATCGTCACGATCATCGAGGTCGCCAGTCCGTGGAACAAATTCCCTGGGCATGGTCGCAAATCGTACAAAAGCAAACAAAGAGCGATCCTTGCCAGCGCGACGCACCTGGTCGAAATCGACCTGTTGCGTCGCGGCCATCACGTTTTGGCGGTGCCCGAGTTGCAGGCGAGCGATTATCGCCCCTACGATTACTTGGCTTGCGTCACTCGTGCCGCGCCGCAGCGCTACGAGTACGAACTTTACCCGCGGCGGTTGCGGGAGCCGTTGCCGAAGATCCGCATCCCGCTCGCCGGCGACGATGCCGACGTGGTGCTCGACGTTCAGGCGGCTTTGGAACAAGCCTATGAAATGGGCGACTATCAGGACGATTTGCGCTACGACCTTCCCTGCCAACCACCGCTGCCGCCTGAAAATCAGGAATGGGCGGCGGAGCAGATTGCCCGCGCGGCGTCGGGCTAGCGAGCGACCATGCCTTGGGTCGCATGAGGTGACGGGCGGATCGTGTCAACAAGCGCCACGACCGCGTATAATGAGTATTGATGAACAGGTACGCGGCAAGAATTGGCCAAAGGCCGACACATGGCAATGATCTTCCCCGGTATGGATCCCTACCTCGAAGCTCCTGGCCGCTGGCCGGGGCTGCATAATTCACTGGCTGTCTATATCCGTGACCACTATCGACCGTATGACTACTTAGCTTGCGTCAATCGCGCCATGCCTCCGCGCGACGAGTACGAACTCTACCCGCGGCGCCTGCCGGAGCGGTTGCCGAGGATAGGCGTCCCTCACCTAGGGTGTTGAAAATCTGGTCTTGACAGGGATAGTTTTTCACGAAGGTTTTGTGTTGGTTATGTCGCCTTTCGCTCCGCGAAAGAACGCCCTTTCGCGGAGCGAAAGGCGACAGACAGGGTCCGTCACGGCATGCGCGTGCGGTTCAACTACCACCGGGTTATCGAGGAAGGAAACTCGCAGGAAGAAAAACCTGTGTCAAGACCGAATTTTCAACACCCGACCCCTCACCCCTCACCAGATGCCCACCGCCTTTCCCACCCTTCGCGCCGAAATCGCCGGTGTGAGCGTCATCGAGCTGGCCCGCCAGTTCGGCACGCCGACCTTCGTTTACGACGCGGCCAGAATTGTGGAACGGATCGACGACCTACGGGCGTTCGATTCCATTCGCTACGCCCAGAAAGCGTGCTCGAATATCGCAATCCTCGATCTAGTGCGCCGCCACGGTGTACTCGTCGACGCGGTCAGCGCGGGCGAGATCGCTCGCGCCGTCGCCGCAGGCTACGTGACCACGGGCGACCCGCCGCCGGTCGTCTACACCGCCGACATTTTCGACCGCGAATCGCTCGACGTGGTGGTGGCCAACGGCATCCACGTCAATTGCGGCTCGCCCGACATGCTCGACCAATTGGGCTCGCGGGCGCCGGGCCGCGGTGTCACATTGCGGATCAATCCGGGCTTTGGCCACGGCCATAGCCGGAAAACGAACACCGGCGGCGAGCAGTCGAAGCACGGCATCTGGCACGACCAACTCCAGGATTGCCTGCGGCGGGCCGACCGGCACGGGCTGAGTATCTCCGGGCTGCACCTGCACATCGGCTCGGGCACCGATCTGGAACACCTCTCGCAGGTCTGTGGAGCGATGGAAAAGCTGGCACGCGAAGTCGGACCCTCGCTACGAACCATCAGCGCCGGCGGCGGCCTGCCCGTGCCCTACAAGGAGGGCGAGCACTACGTCGATCTCGACATCTATTACACGTTGTGGGACACGAGCCGCAAACGGCTTGAAGACGCCCGCGGCCATGCCTTGCACCTGGAAATCGAGCCGGGCCGGTATCTGGTGGCCGAGAGCGGCTTCCTGGTGGCCGAAATCCGGGCGATCAAGCAGATGGGAGGCAACACGTTCTACCTGCTCGACGCGGGCTTCAACAACATCGCCCGGCCGATCCTTTACGGCTCGTACCATCCGATGTCGATCGTGCCCGGCCGCCTCGACGGCGCACCGGCCGCGGCGGGCGGCGAGACACGTCCCATGCGCGACGTGGTGGTGGGAGGACCCTTGTGCGAATCGGGCGACATCTTCACGCAGGAAGAAGGGGGCTTCGTCCGCACTCGCAACTTGCCGGTCGCGGAGGTCGGCGAACTGCTCGTGATCGAGAATGCCGGCGCTTATGGCTTCGCCATGAGCTCGAACTATAACTCGAAGCCGCTGGCGGCCGAGGTCTTGATCCGCGACCGAGTGCCGCATCTGGTGCGCCGGCGGCAAACGGCCGAAGACCTGCTCCGCGGTGAAGAGATCCCGTCGTAGCCTATACTTCACGCGGTCGAGAATGAGAGATCCACGGTGGCTGGGGAAGAGCCTAAGCGATGCCCCGGTCGCTATCTAGCCGGGGCATCGCTTACGCTCCGCCACCAGCCACCACCCGATTGGTGGGCGGTGCCCAACCTACAAGCTACGGAACGCCGCCGGCAGAAAACGTACCAGATCGCCGGCGATCAACGATACCTCGCCTAGTTCTTCCGCGGCCAGGTCGCCGGCCAAGCCGTGAACGTGCGTTCCAAGATGCGCGGCATCGAAACCATTGAGGTGCTGGCAAAGCAACGCCGTCAGCAAACCGGTGAGCACGTCGCCGCAGCCGCCCGTCGCCATGCCTGGATTGCCCGTCGTGTTGTGAATCCACCGCGATCCGTCGGTCACCAGCGTGCGGTGTCCCTTGAGCACGATCACGACGCCGCAACGGGCCGCCAGCGCCTGCGCTTCGCGCTCGCTCAGATCGCGCGGCAGCGGCGCCGGGTTGCCGATCAGCCGTTGAAATTCGCCAGGGTGCGGCGTCAGAATCCGCGGACCGCCGGGGCTTCTGAGCAGGTCCGGACGTTGGGCCAGCGCATTGAGCGCGTCGGCGTCGAAGACGGCCGGTTGCGTCACGGCGCCGTAGAGCCAGCCGACCAGATCGGTGATCTCGTCGGAACGGCCCAAGCCGGGACCACAAGCGACGACCGTCGCGGGGCCGAGCAAATCGGCCAGCGTCGCTCGCGCCGCCTGGGTGACACGCCCCTGACCGTCGGACGCCAGCCCGGCCGTCATGAACGACGGTTCAAACGACGCCACCAGGTGCTGGCAATCTTCGGGCACGGCCACTTGCACCAGGCCCGCCCCGCCGCGGAGCGCAGCCATGCCGGACAGCGCGATCGAGCCGGCCATTCCGCGCGAACCGCCCACCAGCAGCGCCCGGCCGAAATCCCCCTTGTTGCTGTCCGCCTCGCGGGCGGGAAGACGCGGAAGCGCTGAACTGGCCATGATATTGCTTCCCCAACGACGACTACCTCAGCCCTGGCCGATTTCCAGGGCGCGCAGCCGCTCCTCCCAAAAAAGGTATTGCGGGTCGCCCGTGCGAAACGCGAACACGGCATCGGGCGCCCGCCGGCTTTCGTCGCCGCGCGAACGCACGCGCACCAGCACGGCGCCGTCGCTGCGCCGTTCGAGCCGCCACGAGCCGGCGTCCAAAGTAGCACCAGGATAGGTCATGGGTGTATTCTGACAAAAGCCCCGCTTCAATTCTAGCCCGGTTTTCGGCGGCTTTGACAGTGCCACCCGTCGCATTCTATACTGCACCAAGCCCGCGGCAAGCGTTTCGCGGTGCGCCACAACCTGCTACGCCGCTCGCGTGAGCGACAGGCCAAGGCACGACGCGCGGAGGGGATTCCTCGAATGAGCGACTACAGTTCCTTGTGCGACGATTTTTACGTCAATATGAACCTCAGCACGGAGATGGAACTGCCGAACAACCGCGAAACCGTTCTGCACTATTTCGAACGGATTCAGAAAAAGTACCCGACGATGCGGAATTTCTATTGCCGCGACAAGGGCGATTTCGTGCTGGAGGAGGACAAGGACCGCGGACAGTACCGCTGGGCCACGATCGAAAACCGCCGCGTCTGCTCGGGGCACGTCAATCCGGAATCGGTGGACGACGCCCTGGAACAGCACCGGCTGGTCTTGGAACTGGCCCCCTACATGTTGTCGGTCAGCCCCTTGGACTGCGAGGCGCTCGACCTCTTGTTCGGCTTCGATTTCACCTATCGCGGCAACCACAACCAGCTCGTCGCCGAGGCCCTGGGGGTCAGCCCGGCGCTGGAGCGGATGCTCGATATCGGCGGAGCCACGGTCATCAACCAGGAGCCCTCGATTACGCTGGCCCTCGACGAGGACTGCCGCACCCAGTGCCGCTTGAGCATCGAGACCCGGACCAACGCCTATCAGGTGCGCACGGGAGATTTCCCGGAGGAGCAGCTCAGTGTCTACCTGACCGCGCGGCAGTACGGCAGTCTCGGCCCGGAAACGACCTACGTCTCGGCGATGGAGCACCTGACGCAAATCTGCCACGAGATGGTGGACCAATACGTGATCGACAACGTGCTGCGCCCCTTGGCGCGTGCGATTGCAATGAAGTAGCCCCTATGCCGCTCACCTTCAGCGAATTCGCGCGTGGCGTCCGGGTGGAGACGGCCTTCAACGTGCTGGCGGTGGCCAAGCGTCTGAAGTCGTCGGGCAAGCGCGTGATCGAGTTGGAAATCGGCGACAGCCCGTTTCCCACGACCGCCGCGGCCAAGGCCGCCGGCCTCGAGGCGATCCGCGACGACCTCTCGCACTATTGCCCTTCGGTCGGCTTGGGCGAGCTGCGCGAGGCGGCCAGCGCGTACGTCAACCGCGAGCACCGCCTGGCCACCAGCGCCGCCAACGTCGTGGTCGGGCCCGGCGCCAAGGTCTTCGAGTTGCTCTTTTGCGAGGCGTTTCTGAACCCCGGCGACGGCGTGTTGGTGTTCAGCCCTTATTTTCCCACCTACCTGCCCAATATCGCGCGGCGCGGCGCGCGGATTTGCCTTGCTGATTTGAAACAGGCGAACGACTTTCGCCCGGAGTTGGCCGACGTCGAACGGTTCCTGCGAGCCGACCCGCGCCCCAAGGCGATCTTCCTCAACAGCCCGCACAACCCGACGGGTGGCGTGGCGACCCACGACGACTTACGCGGCCTGGCCGATCTGATCCGCGGCCGCGACGTGGCCGTGTTCAGCGACGAGCCGTACGATCAGATGGTCTGGCGCGGGCGGCACCGGACGCTGTTGGAGCAACCGGAAATGCTGGAGCAATGCGTGGCCGCGTACACCTTCAGCAAGTCGTATAGCATGAGCGGTTGGCGATTGGGTTTCGCGGTCGCCTCTCCCGCCGTGGTGGAACTGTTTTCCACGCTCCTGAACACGTCGCTGTCGTGCGTGGCGCCCTTGGCGCAGATGGCCGGCGCCGCGGCGCTGACGCGCGACACGCCGGAGCGCGACCGGACGATGAAGCTTTTTCACCGCAAGGTCGAGTTGCTCGCACTTGGATTGAACCGCATCGAGGGGGTGCATTGCCTCGCCCCCAGCGCCACGTTTTACCTGTTCCCGAACGTGGCGCCGATATGCAACCGTCTCGGGCTCACGTCGCAAGGTTTGGCGATGTTCCTGTTGGAGGGCGCCGACGACCGGCAAGGCGTGGCGTGCCTTGGGGGAGAGTCGTTCGGCGAGGCCGGGGCGGGCTTCTTGCGATTCAGTTGCGCTGAACCCGACGAACTGATCGAGGAGGCGCTCGATTTCCTGCCGCGGGCTTTTTCGCAAAGTCAGCGGGCCGACGACTACCGGGCCGCGCATCCAGAATATAAACTGAAAACTCCTTACGCGGTCTCCGCGCCGTAACGTTTCGACGACCCGCTCAAAGGCCAGGATAAGAAAATGCGACCGACTCTGTAAGGAACGCCCTCCGTGGCGTTCCGTGAAGCTGGTGCGACGTTTTTCTGGCAGGACACGGAACGCCATGGAGGGCGTTCCCTACAGAACTCCCTACGGAAACCCTGGCCTTTAAGCGGTCGTTGTAACTTTTCGATGAGACTTGATCCTATGGCACGGGGGGCGGCAAGCGCGGGAAGTATGCGGCAAGGCGTCGTTGGTCTGTTTCTGCTGTTCGGCGCCCTGTACTTCATCCAGGGGGTCAATGAAACGACGACCGGGCTGGTTTACCAGCCCGTGAATTCAAAATTGAAGGAGTGGCGCCCAAGCAATAGCGATAGCGATAGCGATAGCGAAATCACGACGTTCATGGCGCTATTGGCGGTCCCCTGGTGTCTGAAGCCGCTCTTCGGCCTGCTTTCGGATTTCGTACCGCTCTGCGGCATGCGACGCAAGAGCTACCTGATCGGGACCGGTGTGGTCACGACCCTTGCCTATCTTGGCCTGGCGTATTATTGGCCGCCGGCGCGCGACTCGCGCTGGTTGCTGTTGGCGGGGTTGCTGTTGCCGACCTTGGCCGTGACCTTTGCCGACGTCGTGCTCGACGCCTTGATCATCGAGGCGGGACAACTCCGCGGTATCACGGAACGCCTGCAATCCGTGCGCTGGGGAGCGAGCAACGTGGCCACCATCGCCACCGGCGCCCTGGCCGGAGTGCTGACGGGCTGGCACATGCGCCAGAGCGCGTTTTTGGTCTGCGGCTTGTTGGCGGTGGCAGGGCTGATTCTTTCGGCGACGTGCGTGCGCGAGCCGCCGCCGCTCTTGATTCACGAAGATTTCAAGACCGTGAAACAGACGCTGCGCAAAGCGCTCCATTCGCGCAAACTTCTGACGGTCGGCGCCTTCTTGTTCGCCTGGCACTTGAACCCCTGCACGTCGCCGTTGATCTACCTGCACATGACCAAGACGCTGAAATTCAGCGAGCAATTCTACGGCCTGAGCAACACGCTCCTTTCTTGCGGCGCGGCCCTGGCCTGCGCCATTTACAGCTTCTATTGCCGCAGGCTCTCGATGAGGATGATGGTGCCCGGCGCCATCGCATGTGGAATCGTCAGCACGCTGGTCTACTTCCTGATGACCAACGAGGCCTCGGCCGCGGTGATCAGCGTCGTCGTCGGCTTGACCTATATGACGGCCAACATGATCCAGTGCGACCTGGCGGCGCGGGTTTGCCCGGCGCATGCCGCGGGCACGATCTTTGCCGTGTTCATGGCTTTGTGCAACATCGGCACGGCCATTTCCATGTGGCTGGGGGGCCACCTCTACGAACTGGTCAAAAGGCACGGAGACCCCAACGACGCCTTCCAAGCCACCATGATCGTCGGCGCCGCCTTGACCCTGGGTTCCTGGTCGGTCGCGCGGCTCATCCCGCGGGATGAAACGCGATGAACGACAAGACTCGTCTCGACACCCCTCAGCCGTTCTGCTACAAGCTCCGGCCGTTCGCTTCTCAAGCGTCGGTGGGAGTGAAGCTTGGTGATCGACTGGCAGCATGATTTCGTGCATCTGGTGTTGGTGCTGCTGACGGTCTTGATGGCCGTTGGGGTCGCCAAGGATCTGGTGCTGATGGCCTGGCGGTTACGCGGTGGCGTCGATCAGGCTGTCGTCGAGCGGCGGCAATGACTCGATCGTTCCCGACTCGGCGGCCGAGCGGAAGTCGTTCAATCCGCGCGCCAGTGCCTGGGCGACGTCGCGGCAGCGGTCGGCGACGTCGTTGAGTTCCCATAAATCGTCGGGCTTGGCATAGAGTTCCACACGGTCGGAGTCGGGTTCCTCGCCGGCCTCCGTCTGGTCCGCGGCCAATCGCAAGTACCAGCCGGCGGTGCGGATGCCCTGCTCGCCGCCGGGCGCCGCGACACATGCCCGGTCGCGGAGCGTTTCCATCTCGTCGCGGACAACCGGCAGCAGGCTCCGGCCTGTGCCCGCGGCCCAAGGCGGCGTCGCCCCGCACCAATCGCAAAGGGTCGCGCAGAGGTCGGCCGGCTGCACCAGTGCCTGGCTGCGTGCCGCCGCGCCCGAGCCGTCGGGCAACCGCAGCAGCCAGGGGACATGGATCAATTCGTTGTAAATCGCCTCGTCGCCGGTCCCTATCCGCCGGTGCTCGCCTAGCGGCAGGCCCCGAGGCGAAACCAGCGCCAAGAGCGTGTCACGCTGCAACGGGCTTTCGGCCAGCGCGGCGAGCAGCCCGCCCAGGCAGGTGTCGAGCAAGGTAACTTGCCCGGCATAAGCCTGGCAAACGCCGAACCGAAGGTCGGGATCGAAGTCGTTCGGCAGCAGCCGGCGCGGGACGTCCACCAACGTGGGCGGCGGGGGTTCGTCCGGGTCGGCATAGTGATTACGAAATTCCAGCGGCGCGTCCCATGCCGCCTGAAGGCCCTGGGTGTGCAACCAAAGGCACAGCGGGCCGCGCGCCTTGGTCAGCCAATCGGCCGCCAAGGCAAAGTAGCCCGCCAGGTGCGTCTGGTCGACGTCCGGCGCCGTCTTGGCGTCGCGGGCCACGGGCGGCTCGACCTTGATCTGCTCGCCAAAGCCGGCGGCCAAGGGGTGTTCGCCGACACGAGAGTCGTCGCTGATGAGCGTCGTGGCGACGCCGGCCTTGCCCAGTGCGTCGGCCAACGTGCCGCACCCTGTCGGCCACGCATGGCGGCGCTGGAGAGCGTGCGATCCGGTCCAGAACGAACCATAAAGTTCATCGAGCGACGGGCTATCGATGATCGCCTGGTCGAACGCGAACGACTCCATCGCCAGGCCGTCCAACTCCGGCGTCGCCACCCACGAGTTGCCGTAGCATCCGACGTAGCCGACGTGCAACCGGTCAACCACGACGACGATCGCGTTCATGCCGTCGATTAGATTCCCTCACCGCCGCTGAAGACCATTTCGACATCCAGCGGCCGGCGGGCATTTTCCTCGGCATAGGCGTTCATGTCGTACAGCAGCACCGACACGTCGCCAAGGCGCGCCGGCGGGGTCTGGGCGGCGCCGACCTGCACATGTGTGGGAAGGCTATGGCGGATGACGTAGCCGGCGCACAGAGGGTCGTGCTCGGCCGGCTGGACCTGGCCGCTGGCCGAGATCGCCCGCGACAGCAGGATATGCGCCTCAGGCTCGGCGACTTCCCACAAGTATTCCCAGAGAGTCCAGGAGTACGGCGCGCTGGGGCCGGTGAGTTGCGCAGTGTGCCAGGTATCCCCGGCGTCGGTACTCACCTCGACCGCGGCCACGGTCTCCTCGCCTGCCCAAGCAATACCGAACACCCGGTTGGCGCCCAGGCCGAGTATCGCCCCGTCGTGGGGACGGACGATCTGCGATTTCACGGTCATGGGCCCCACGATTTCCGTCTCGACGCCGCTGGATGTGCGGCGCCCGACGGTGTATTTCTTGGTCTGGAAATAGCCTTGGAAGGGTCGGTCGATGATCTCGATGCGTTCGAGCCATTTGACGGACGCCACGCCGTACCATCCCGGCACGAACAGACGCAATGGAAAGCCGTGATTGGGGCTGAGCACGTCGCCGTTCATGCGGCAGGCGAGGAGGGTGTCGGGGTGCAGGGCCTTTTTCAAGGGGAGGCTGCGGGCGAAGCGCATCGGTTCGGGATGGTCGCTTTCGGTGCCTGAGTCGGCACCCTCGAACAGCACTTCGGTGCCGGCCGGTTGGATGCCCGCCTTCTCGAGGACGCTCACCAGAGGCACACCGGTCCATTCGGCGTGTCCGACCGCCCCGGGCCCCCATTGAACTCCGGGAGCCGTCTTCTGGAGGAACGAGCGGCCATTGCCCGCGCATTCGACCGTGGCAAAGACGCTCCGCCGCGGCATGGAATTCAGCTCGTCCCAACTGAATTCAAGCGGCCTTTCCACCAACCCTTCCACCCGCAGCCGCCAACGAGTCAGGTCGATGGTGGGCACCTCGAAATGGTTGCGGACGAAGAACAATCGGTTGGGCGTTACCCAGCCCTGGATACTCGCCAACGGCGTTTCGCTGTTCTCCGGGAAGGCCTGGATGACTTTGCGTTCCTCCAGCCAAACGTCTTCACCGCTTCTCATGGCTGTAACTCCACCGCTCACCACTCACCCGTCGTGTTGTGCCGGGGCCATCGCTTGTCAACCGAGGGGCAATGCCTTGCTCGCGCCGCGGGTTCGCGTCGAAGCAGCCCGCTCGCAGTATAGCTCCCCCAAGCCATGTTTCAAGCTCGGTTGCTCCACGCCTGCGGTTTGTGGGCCGTCCTGGTGCTCGATCTCGAAGGAAGCACAAAAGGGGACGTTCTACTTTTTTCCCGCCCAGCGAGTCGCACCGTCTGGCCGCCCCGAGTCCTGCCGCCGTTACTTTGGACAGGATTGCGGGATTGACAGGATGAGATTCGGAAGCATGGTCGACGCCGCGCGTCATCCTGTTCATCCTGCCATCCTGTCCGCCTTTATTCGCAGCCTATCGTCCCGCCCGGCGTCGGGCAGCATGATCTGCGGCGCCATGATGCCGTTGAGAATGTTCACGAGGCTAAAATCGTTCTGACCCCGTTCTGACCCTTCGATCAAACGGACCGAAAATCAGGTGCTCGTGCTTCGTGAGCACGCCGGAATTGTTGTACTGCCAAACGTCGGTCAGCCGGTTGCGGAAGTCCCAGGCCTCGACCGTCTTGTAGTCGTTGGCCGGGGCCGCGTCACGCAGCGCTCCAATTCGGGGTGCGCCTGCAAGACCGAATCGAGCGCTAGCTGATAATGCTCAACCAGCGGCTTGGCGTGACCGGCCCGCTGCCAATCTGCCCGAAACGAGAAAACTTTCTCGACGACGATGACAAAAACGCCAAACTCTCGGTTATAATCGAGATAGATTTTTGCATACCCTCGGCTTACCACATTGAAGCCCATGCTTCGAGAGGCAAGCCGAGGTTTTTCATGCGCGGGAACGAAAAAAGACCGACACCTGGCCCTACAATCGCTCTGCGACGTATCGCTCAGCCAACCG
>DATKSN010000253.1:0-17230 GCA_035531595.1 Pirellulales bacterium
CGGCCCGCGTCGATTCCGGCCCGCCAAGAAGCGGCCAGCGGCACATGGTCGAGTCCCGTGGCGGGGCAAACGATCACGCCTTGCTCGCCCCGCAACAGGAAGTCGAGGCACTCCCGTTCCATCGGCGAATGAAACCCGCCGGCCACCACGATGCCCGCGTCGCGCAGCTCGCGGATCGCGTCGAACGTGCGAATCACGACGCTGCCAGGGCACTGCACGGAGCAGATCAGGCCCAATGACCGATGGCGCAAGATCGCCGCGTTCCCCATCGCCGCGATAGCCGCCGGCGCCATTGCCCCCAATCGCTCCATTAGCACACCGGAATACCGGCTGTCGCTTCGATCAATTCGGTGTTTCTCCATCCGATCGACCAATTCGCGTTGATTTCACTGAACGACTACCGACGCGAAACCCAGAACGCGAAACTTTCGAGTCGCTTGGGTCGATGAGGGCCGCTGACCACAAGAAACGGCTAGGTCATACTTACGACAGACACGATCTGGCGCCAGTTGAATCGATACCCTTCACCCGGGAAGAAGTAACTTCGGGGCCCCGTGACCAGTAGGCCTAGCTTATTCCAGAGCTTCGGCTCATCTCGTAGGAATGTGGTCTTTCCTGTCGCGATCGGCAGGTGAGGAATAATGCCAGCGCCCTGGAGTTCGCGATCGAGAGAGGAGCGGAACTGCAGATGTTCCTGTTTATCCGCAAGGGCCAATCGGCGCTGCGTCTCCTCGATCCAAAAAATAAGTTCGAGATGCCTGCCGTCCAGAAGTACACGCTGAGCAAGCTTAGACAGAAATGCCTGGCTTTCGGGCCCGTACACCTTTCCGGTTCGCAGAAGTTCATAACCCTCCGCCGTGAGACGCCACGATGAATCTATCAGGGCGACGTGGCGCATGCTTAGGCCGTCATTTGCTTGCTCCGACGCAAAGCTCTTGGTTGCATCCGGCTTCTTACGCGGTTTGCCCTCCCATGTACGAGCGGCTCGCGCCATTCGCCTCTTCCAGTACAAATCGTATGCCTCATCGAACGTACACTGTTTCTTGTCCAATAAAACAAGCAGCATGTAAAGATCGTGCTGGGAAAGATCCCGCCAATACGCCCAGAACACCGTTCGCCCACTTGGCAATGGAGGCGCATCGCCGGCGCGCGGGCGGACGGGCACGACGATCCTCAATTCTGCGGGGTTGGCGGCGAAGGCCATGACGCCAATCGCTAGCGCGGCGGCATAGTCACTGTTCAGAATTGCGCCGAGATATTCGGCGATGTCAAATCCGTCAATTGCTCTCGAAGGCACGATCAGCAACGCCAGTTCAAAGGCATCGAGATATGTGAGAGCCTGGCCGAGTCCTCGGACGTACTCGGATTTTCCATGTCCGGGAGGCTTGAACTCCACTGCCAGCGATGATCCCCTGGACAAATCCTGGAACGCGTTGTCCGGGCGCGGCCAGTCGATTACTCCTTGCCAATAGGTCGAAACATTGGTTAAGCGCCCCGCTGGCAGCCAGCCGTTGTTTCCACGGCGAATGTCGCCCAAGAGTCTGCTCGTCGCGGCATGCGCCATTTGGTCGTGCTGAAAACTCATGCGTTATTCCTCGTTCCCGAAATCGGTCTTCACAACCTGACAGTACATTAACTCAATGTCTTCCCATGCTTGGGACAGCCCCAACGCATGGGCGAGAATCTCGTCGGAGCGTGCCGTCACGGCGCGGCATTTTGCGAGGTTGTAATTACCGACTCGCTTCCCGGCATTTAGCTTAAAAGATGCGTTGGCGCACATGCACGCTTCGAGAGCGCTGTTCACTTCAATGAGTTTCTTCTTGTGCGAATCAGCAAGCAGTGACAGATCAAAAGGAAAGTCCGCAAACATCCAGCGCGTTACGTCAAAATCATCGCCGACCATGCACCAGAACGCAAACATGATCTTGCCGTTCAAAAGGGTAAGCAAGATATCGCGCGTGGCAGCATCAGATAACCAGACTTCGCCAAACTTCGTATGTGAAATGGGACTTCCCTGGGCATCGAAGCAAGGCGGAAGGTTCGTGCAAAAGTTGAGCCAGTTGTACGCTGTCTTTTTGAAGTGGATCACATACTTCGTCTGGGCTGGCGCGAATGCATCCTCCAAAGTATGTTGTGTGCGTCTGGCAAGGCTCGTCATGGCGTCGCTTAGCGTCTGAGTGTTGATCTTAGGAATGAGACCTTGGAACGTAGCGCGTTCAAAAGCGACATACGTCACGGAAGGCATCAGGCACGAGCGGTATGCCTCGAACCAGCGATGAAGAACGGTCGTGTATTGGCGGCAATTGTCCGCATGCGCTCTCATATCTCGCTTAACGCCTAGGTGAATGGTATTGCGGACACGCACGTCGGCGCTGAAGAGGGCTGCGGGAATCCGTCCAAACGACGAATACCAATTGCACGAGTACCCGCGGAACAGTAGTGTGCGCAAGGACTGGAAGTCCCCGGAGAACGAGAGACTTAGCGGGACAATCATGCCACAACGGGCGCCGGACGACAGCAAGCTTAGAGACCGTTCCTGCACGTTGGCGTAAATGTCCGTGCATTTTATTGTTTCGTAAGAGCGCAGGGTGTAGCATGTACGTACCGTTGAGGCACTGATATACGGCGGATTCCCAATGACCACATCAAATCCACCATTTGCCATGATTCCGTAAAACTCGACGAACCAGTGGAACGGCTCGTGGCCGGCCTTCCACTTGGCGAAGGCTTCGTCGTAAGCAGCTTTCGACTTGAACGTGTCAGCGGCAATGCCGTACTCACCGGCCAGATATCGGTCGAGCTCGCCGTCGAGCTTCTGAAGGCGGCGGCGCAGTTCTTGTTTGTCCTTCGCGGTCACCTTTCCACCGTGGGTCGTTTGCTGGGCGCGGAATTGCTCAAAGCACTTTTCCACCACGACGGCATCTTCCTCGATGCGCTCGATTTCCTTCGCCCCAAAACCCAGCGTGCCCTCCTGCGACTTGCGGACCTGTTCCAGGGCCACGTAGCCGACCAGTGTGTTGCCGGAACGGATGTTGAAGTCGATGTCGGGCAGGGGTTCGATTTGCTCAGCCGTTTCGACCTGGGCGACCAGCTTGAGGAACAACCGCAGCTTGCAGATCTCGACCGCCTCCTCCATGATGTCCACGCCGAACAGGTTGTTGATGATGATCGACTTGAGAATGAAGTAGCGGTCGCTGGGGTGCTTGGCAATCTGAGCCAACACGTCTTTGAAATCGCGGAACTTCTCCGGGTGGTGATTCTTGCCCGCCAAATCTTCGACGAAACGTTCCATGCGCTCCAGGCAGTCGCCGTAGAGCGTTTCGAGGATGCGCAGTGCGGCGAATAGGAACGCGCCGGAGCCGCAGGTCGGGTCGAGCACGGTGACCTTTTCAATGGCCTGCCAGAAAGCGCGGAGAAGTTCGGGGCCCTCGGAATTCACGATGGTATCGCGGGCGAACTGCCAGAGGTCGAGATTGAGCGTGATCAGGTCGTTGATTTGGTGGACCTCGCCGCGGCGCAGCTTTTCGCGCAGCTCGAGGCAGCGGGTGCGGCGGGCGACGTGTTCTCGCCATGTTTCCGTGGGCAGGCCGTAAGGCGCCGCGGCCGGCTTGTTCCAGTTTTCGCGGCGGGTCACGTCGTTGATGCCCGCTTCGATCCCTTTCGGCAGCGGGACGACGTTCCCGCCCTCGTCGACCACGCCGTGGCGCACCGCGGGATAGATGTAGCGGTCGGGGTCGTCGCGCAGCAGGCGCCAGAGGAAGCTGTCGGGCTTGAATGCGATCGGGCATTTCTTCGCACAGTTCTTCTCGGCGGCGTCGAACAGGAACGGGATGACCGTGTTCTTGCTGATGTACTCGGTGATGTCTTCCTTGGTGTAGTAGGCCCCCATCTGCTTCTGGTTGATGTACTTCTCGAAGATGTAGCCGACCACGTCGGGGTTGATCTCGTTGTCGGCGCGTAACGGCCGTTCGTCGAGGTGCCAGCGGAAGTCGTCGAAGAAGTCGAACAGCTTCTCGAACGCCTTGTCGGGGATGTCGATTTCCCGGTGGCGCTGTTCAAGCTGGTGCTCCTCGAAGAAGCCGCCGTTCAAGAAGGGAACCTTGCCCAACAGCGTTTCGAGCTCGCGGTCGAGCTTCCGTTCCTCGGGCGCTTTGCCCAGACCGTCGTGGAAGAGCCGCAGCAGAAAATAGCGGTAGAACGAGAGGAACTTGTCTTTGCCCTTGGCTTCGCGCACGAGGCGCATGCGGTTGCGCAGGTAGTCGGCGTCGCCGTCGAGAAAGCCCTTTTTCTGGATGAAGTACACGAACATCAGCCGGTTCAGCATCAGCGACGTGTACCATTGAAGGTCCGCCTCGACTTCGATCCCGTTGATGAACTTCAGGAACGTGGCGTGCTCGGCTTTGAAGCGCTCGTAGAATTTCTTCGTGACCTTGTCGACGTCGAAAGCCGACTTGGCCTTGCCGGTGACCTCGAACAAGGTGAGTTGTTCTTCTTGCTCGATCCCAATGGCGATCTGTTCGAGCCGCTGGATCAGCGGATCGCCGGACTGGGAGGCGTCGAAACGATGGTCGCGGCCGGCCAGTGGCTTGCCGGTTTCGCGGCGGACCCAATGCCAGACCTGTTGGCCCGCGGGCTGGTCGGCGTAGATCACGAAATGCTCGCGGGCACTCCTGGTGACCTGCTGATCGATCTTGAGTCGCGTGGGCCGATCGGGAATTTTCGCGCAAGGGCAAACGTAGGCGACGAAGCCGCGTTTCTGCGCCACGGCCGAGAGGCGCACGGTGTTGCCGTCGACGGCGACGTCGAGCTGGGCCTGGTGCTTGTCCCAGCCCAGGTGCTCGCGGAAGAGCGTGGGGAAGTCGAACGACTTGAGGCACTTGCGAACGGCGGCACGGTCGAGTTTCATGGAAGGCGTCCTTGTCCCGCCGCGAAGCGGCGAAGGTATGTAGCCTGGGGCGAAAGCCCTCGTTGTTCTACACATCTTTTGATTGCGGGTGGTGAAATGGGGGCGTTGGGAAATCCCGGTCTCTTCGTAAGATGCCAGGGGCTTGCCCCCTGGCCTCTTTGGGAAGCAACCCCCGATTGCCCAACATCCCCATTTCGCCACCAGCAACTGCGACGCCTACTGGCGAGACACGGAACGTCATCCGCCCAAGGTAACGGCACACGGAGTGTGCCTACTACTTTGCCGGCACGGTCGAACTTCATGGTAAACGTCCTTCGATCAGTCGATCGTCCTCAGCCCCAGCGAGCAGATGACCTGCGGCTCGGCGGTCTGCACGTCTTCGGTGACGCGGCACAAGCGGGCGTCCTGACGCAAACCCATCACCAGTTCGGCCAGGCCCGAGTCGCTGACGCCGCTCTTCAACTGGCGGTTCAAGGTATCCGTCGCCGATTGCAGCAGTGGGTACTTGTAAATGTCGTCAATCGCCTTGAGCAGGTCGGGCGTGGCGAACAGCGTGCCTTGGATCTCTTCGGCGTAGGCTTTGAGCCGATCGTAGGCGCGAAACCTGGCGCCGGTCGGGCGGCCGAGCTGGCCGCCGACGGACTTTTCCGTCTCGACAATCAGCGTGACGCCCTTGGCGACCATTTCGTGGTGCCGCTCGTGGCGCGGTACGGCCGGCATCGCCGGCGGGCATTCGGCCGCCTTGAGAATGGTGAATTGCGACTCGGTGACGCTGTTGCCTTCCGTGTCGATCCAAGCCAAGGCGTCGTTTCCCTCCGCGGTTCGCAGGTAGACCAAAGCGCCTTCGGGTTGAGCGGGCGCGGGGTCGTGGCGCCGAGCGGAATAGACCACGTTGGGCATGGCCGGAATGATCTTGGCGAGCTCCGGATTCCGGTCGATGGCGTTCTTCCAAATCTGGTAGGCGTAGGAGGCCAGGTCGACCTCGGTGTCGTCGTCGCCGTCGAGAATGCCCGATTTCTCGTGGTAGAGGTCCAAGAGTGGCTGGTCGTCTTGCTCGTCGTCGAAGAACGCCTCGTCGGTGCCGAGCACCTCGGCGTTTTCCTTGAGCCGTCGCCGAACGCGGCCGCGCAGGTCGATGATCCGGTCGACGCCATCGGCGGGCAAGAACGAGTAGCAATGGATGGTGTCGGACTGCTGGCCGATGCGATCGACGCGGCCGGCGCGTTGAACCAGCCGGATGATCGCCCACGGCAAGTCGTAGTTGACGACGATCGCGCAGTCCTGGAGGTTCTGGCCTTCGCTCAGCACGTCGGTGGCCACGACGACGCGAAGTTCGTCCGCCGCCGATACTTTGTCGCGTTTGTTGTTGCTCACCGGGCTGAACCGGTGGGCGATGGCCGTGGGATCATCCGTATCGCCGCTGACGCCCGCCAGCGATGGAATGCGCAATGCCCGGAGCTGGAATTCGAGGTATTCCACCGTGTCGGCGAATTGCGTGAACACCAACACTTTCTCGTGGGGGTGCCGCTTTTGCAGCAGGTCGACCAGCGCCGCGAGCTTCGCGTCGCGCTTCGGATCCCAGGCGCCCACTTGCTTGAGCAGCTTCATCAGGGCCTTGGCGTCGCCGCGCAGGTCGTTGGCAAGATCGGCCTCGAAAAGGCCGGCGCGCAGCCACTTGAAGCGCCGGCGGAATTGGTCGGCGTAGCGCTCGTAGATTCCCTCGGCGCGCTCCTTGAAGTCGCTCTCGCTCAGGATCGTGCCGACTTGCCGGGTGGGGTCGGCGCCGTCGTCGCCGTCGGCGGCTGGATCCCACATTTCGCTGTCTTCGTCATGGGCCCAGGAATCCAACAAGCCCATGTCTTGCGTACCGATGGGCAAAGGCAAGTCGTTTTCGACGGCGTGCAAGAAGATGAAGTTGCGCAGGACGTGACGTTCGAGCGAGAGGATGAAGGCGTGGCCGCTGCTTTCCAGGCGCTTGAACAGATTCGTGCGGCAAAACCCCATCAGGCGCGTGCCGGCGCGCGACAGGTCGGCCAGGGCTTTGCCTTCATCCGTGGTCGGCGGCTTATGCGGCGAGGGCGATGGGTAGTTGCCCAGGCCGTAACGCGGCAAGGTGAGCCGGTTGACGGTCGCCACGACGTCGTCCGCGAACAGCCGCGCGTATTGATCGTTGGCGTCATCCGGGTTGAGCGTGAATTTCACCGTCTTGGGAACTCGAACCGGGAAATAGGATCGTCCGCCGTGGGCGAACTCGAGGTACTTGCGCTTCGATTCAGGATCGAGCTTGGCGTAATTCGCCTGGATGAAGCCGCGCGTGCGCCGAACGAGGTAGAGCCTCATCACGTCGCGCCAGTCGTCGGCGAACTCGCTCTGCTCGAACGCCGCCAGCGAGCGCGGCGCGATCTGCCGCCGTTGCAACTCCAATTCGCCGTACTCCCGGATGAATTTCTCCGGCCGCGCGCCGATATCGTCCTTGCTTTCGTCGATGAACAGGCGAAGCTGATTCGAAAGGTCCAGGTACGTCTTGTTGTACGGCGTGGCGGACAGCAAGATCACGCGGCTGTCATTCGAGGCGATGTATTCGGCGATGGCGCGATACCGCTTGCCCTCGCGGTTGCGAAGATTGTGGCTCTCGTCGATGAGCACCAGCCGGTAGCGGCGCAAATCGGGGAGCTCGCGCTGGACGTTCGTCATGGAAAGAACCTTGGCGCGCAGCCGATATTGTTGTCGGTAGTCCTCCCACATCGGCACCAGGTTCTTGGGGCAGATGATCAGGGTTTCGAGCCCGTGGTCGTCCTCGAAAATCCGGGCCAGCGCGGTCGCCATCAGGGTCTTGCCGAGGCCGACCACGTCGCCGATGACCACCCCCCCACGTTGGTTGAGGTGGTGCGCGGCGATCTTGACCGCGGCCTTCTGGAACTCGAACAGGGTGTCGCCGAAGTCGCTGGGGATGCGGAATTCGGAAAGGCCGGCGCGCGCCTCCTGCGACAGGTGGTAGGCCATCTTGACGTAGATGTGGTAGGGCGGGATTGCGTCGGGCCGGGCCCAACTGTCGTTGATGATCTCGACCAGTTCCTTGGAAATGTCGAGACAGAACCTGTCGTTCCAGCGATCTTCGAACCAGCCGGCGAGCTTGTCGCAGGCATCGTGATCGAGCACGTCGATGTTCAGTTCTCCCTGCTTGGAGAGGCCGGCGAGGGTGAGATTGCTGCTGCCCAGGTAGCCGATTTTCGGGTTCAGCGGGTCTTGCCGGAACAGCAAGTAGAGCTTGGCGTGCAAAGGGTATCGCAGGAACAGCTTGACGGCCAGCTTGTTCGATGTGATCTGGGCCGCGAGCCGGCGCAGCCCGGCCTCATCATCGTTGGTCGGGATGCCGAGCATGAGCTGGTTTCGGAAGTCCTGCGCCAGCTTCCGTTTCCAGACGATCGCCGTCGCCTGGTCGATCTCATCGCCGTCGCGCAGCACGCTCAACGCCGAGCGGAGTTGGTCTTGGGGCGTCTGCCGCATGCCAACCAGCAGTCGGCAACAATGGCCCTCGCCACCCGCCCATCGCTCGACGAGCGAATCAATCTTCCGCCAGCCACGCAGGTTGAAATAGCCGACGCAGAAATCAGCCCGCTCGCACAGCCCCATCGCCTCGGAAAGAGTCGGCAGAAGGTGTTTTTCGATGTTGTCGAATATCTGAGGCATCGTCAGTACCTCGAGCGGCGAAAGTTGCCGCCGTCCTTAGGCCGTGTCGCCGGGCGGGAAAGGGACCGTAAACCCCGCTATGATATATGATAGTAGTTTGCAGAAGCCGCGTATAGCCGCGGCATCGTCGTTGACGGCGGGTATGCATCTTTCCCGGAGAAAACGAGTAGCGTGAGCGGCCAGAAAACCACGGACGGCATCGATATGATAGGGGCGCGCCCCGCAACAGGAATTCAAGGCGTCCCGCCGCGAAGCGGCGAAGGAATGTCGAGGGATGTCGTAGATCGCTGGTTTTTCGCCCGAGGGACTGCTAGAATCCAATGGACACGCGAAACTTGGACGCCGTCAGGCGACGATTCACCAATGCCGAATCGGGGCGGTAAAATTTTCGGGTCGGGACGCAATATGGGATTCCTTGGCGAGCTTGAAATCAGTTCTCGCGGCGTGGCGAGTTTGATTGAGGATTGCAAGGCGGACCACGACTTCGCCAGGCAGATCCCGCAGGTCGAAAGCGTCGCCTCGGCCTGTCTGCCGTCCATGGCACTGGCGTCAACGTGGTCCGACTATTTTCGCGAGCACGGGCATTTTCCCGGGGCCGCGGCGACCTGCCCTTACGGTCGTTTTGTGACGCTGCTTCAAATCCTCATCACGTCCGCCCGGGATCTCGAATCGTCGATCGCCGCGATCGAGGCCGAGGGTTTTACCGTCGCTGGCGCTGACAGGTTCCGTGACGGGATTTCCCTGATGGAGTCCATCGTCGAAGAGGATCAATTTGCCAGCGATGCGGCGTTCCTTGGCGGCGCGCTCGACGCCTCGGATTAGCAAGACGGAGGCTCCCGTGCCCAAGTTCACACGCGGCGATATCGTCAACGTCTTTTCGCCGCACGCCGACGACGCCGGCGAAAGTCGGCATCCGGCGTTGATCGTCGGTGATCCGCTGGAGAACACGAATGGCGACTACATTCTCGTTCAAATCACCAGCAAACCCTGGCACGGCCGGACCGACGTTGCTCTGAACGTATCCGACCCCGAGTTTTCCCGGACTGGTCTCAAAGTCGCGAGCAGCGTCCGGTGTCACAAGCTGTTTCCGCTAGTGGAAGACAGGGTGCGCCGCAAGATAGGTTCCGCTGGCCCAAATACGATGAAACAGATCGCTCCCCTCTAGACCAGCCGCGCAGCGGCGACAGAGTGTAGCCTGGGGCGTAAGCCCCAGGAAGCCAGCAACCTCCTGTTGTCCAGCCCCGAAGGGGCGACACCGGTGGCGGCGCCACGCCCTCTGCCGCCCCTTCGGGGCTGAACGACCCAATGGGGACGTCCGTCCTGGGGCTCACGCCCCAGGCTATACTCTGCCGACCCTTCGGGTCTGTCGTCCGATCCGATATCAAGCTAGTTGCGTTTTTCGATCAGCGACGGCGCCTCCGCACCCCCGGCGATCAACCCGCGGACGGCATCGATATTGTACTGACGGGCCCCGAGTTGCAACAGGCCCTTGTTCTCGTCGTCGTCGAACGTGAATAACGGCTGGCCGCGTTCGACGACGTGGCGCGCGGTGGCCTCGGCCTTGCCGCCGGCCGAAGCGTGGGGGATTAGCACCGCGGCGGCCAGGGCGGCGACGAATTCGTTGCGGGTTTGGGCGCGGGCCGTCGTGGCGCGCGTGACGTCGGCGCCGAACGGCGACAAGAGAAGCAAACGGGCCGCCTCGATCGCGGGCCGCAACGACGCGCCCAGAGGCACATGGTCGAGTTCCGTGGCGGGGCAAACGATCACGCCTTGCTCGCCCCGCAACAGGAAGTCGAGGCACTCCCGTTCCCTTTGAGTGGTGTTCCGCCCATAATTCTGGTAGAATGTCACCATGTCGGGCACCGAGGATCCTACCGGCGAGCACAAGGTCGGCATCACCAACGCGCAGGAGAACAACCCTGATCGCAGGATTGCCGATCTAACGGCCGAGATGAATGCTCGCTTCCAGGCGGGCGAGTATTTGGACGCCGCACGTATTGCTTTTTCGATCACCGGTCTCGGCAAAGACGAGTTGCGTCAGACTATGAACGCAAAGAAATCCGTCCGACAGATCGCTGAGGAGATGAATGCGGAAGCAAAGAGGAAGGGCATGCACCTCGACCGAGATCCCTGGTCCATTCCCGCCGATCCGAATTTCGACGTCTTCGATCGCCTGACACCCGAAGAAGAGGCACTCACCGCCCAACTACGCAGCGAGCGATTTGCGCGAGCCGAAGCCGCCAAGCACGCGACCGAACCGGCGAGCGCCGTCGCCGTTGTATTGGAATGGCGGTTCTCGCCCGCGGACTACTTTGAGGAACCCGTCACCATTTCTCGCGACGACTACACCATGACGATCGACAACGGCAAGGTCGAGGCGAGGATCGCCTCCGCCGCCTGCGACGCGAATCCCTCCATGCGTGCGGTCTTGGACGAAGGGCTGAATGGTCGCTTTCTCGGTGTTCAGTTGTTGAGTCACAGGCCCTACGAGTTGTCGAAGCTAACGATGACCCGACTGCATCCCGACGGACGCAGAGAGTTTTTCATGGAAACTGAACCGGGACACTTTAGAATAACCGGTGGGAGTGTTGACTTTCAGGTCATCGACAAGAACGAAAACGTCCTGAGCGATTCGAGGAGAGACCGAATCGACAAGAAGAAGAGGCTGGCGGAATTGGTCTGCACGTACCTCGCCAGCGATGGACTGCTGGGCGCTTTGCTCAAGAGTTACAAGACGGGCGTTGATGACCCCGATAACGAACTGGTGCATCTGTACGAGATTCGTGAGGCATTATCCACGAAGTTCGGTGGCGAAAGCGCGACGCGGTCGGCGCTCAGTGTCAGTTCGTCCGACTGGTCCCGACTGGGGCAGCTTTGCAACGACGAGCCTGTCCGACAAGGGCGGCATCGCGGCAAGAGCGCTGGGGCGCTGCGCGAGGCTACCAAGACTGAGTTGGCCGAGGCACGGGGTATCGCGCGCGCCATGGTTGAGGCGTACCTTCAGTATTTGGAGAAGGCCGCCGCCGGCGCAGGTACTCCGTGATCACCGCGGTCAGCGGTTGGAGCGGGCTCGCGTCCCGTCGTCCCTCCGCCACGATCGCACCGGGACGCGAGCGGCGAGGTGTCCGGCAGGCACAGTGGATTCCCGCGGTCCGCTGGCACGCCCGATGACGTGGGCTTGCCGGAGCGGCCGGCAAAAACCAGCAGACGGACCTGCTTTATCCATACCGACAGAAAGAATTGGTTGCCGACGTCAACCGACGCTTGGCGGGATCCAAGGTCACCGGCCATGATGTGCATTGTGTTCGCAAAGCTCATGCAGTGGACACCGACCCGAACTTCTTCTATAAGCCGCAATTCTCGTCGCCCCAGTACAGCGAAGCGTTTGCCCAATGGATGATCGACCAGTACCGCGCGGATGGGGGGGTTTTCCAGAAGTCGCGCGACGTTGGCAAGAAGCGCGACTCCTGAGTACGCGCTGGCCCGGCGGTAAAGGGAGAATTGGTCATCGCGCGCTTTCAGGGTTCCCTCGTTCCGCAACCTCAAGCCTTTTCGCGGAACCGAGCAAACGACAGCGACTAGGCCAGGGTCGCGGGCGCACGTCGGGTCGTGCCTCCCGCACGAATGCACCGGGACGCGAGTGGCGAGTGGAATGGTTTTTGGTGCGTGGCCGGGTCGATCAGGCCTAGGCGGTTGGGGCGACCGTCGCGGCATCGACGATCGTCGGTTTCGGTTTTATGGCGGCGACATCGCTTCGGCGGCTTCAAGGCCAAGACGGCGCCGTTGAAGTCCCTCGCGAACTCGGCGGTAATCGTGTAGTTGCTGGACGGGCTCATCATGCCAATCATGGGTTCACCAAGGTGATGACACCACATTCCCCGGAGCCCATCTGGTCGAATTCCTGTAATTTCCGGCGCAACTCGTCCAGTTGGCTGCTCAGGGCGTTCGTTTCAAGTTCCCTCATCAACGGATCGTTTGACGCCCGGGAAGGCGGTTCCCTGAGGGCGCGCGCAAATTTGTCGGCCTGGGTCTTGGTGATGCGGTACTGTCGTTCATTCTTGATCATAGTGCGAGCTTCTGCTCCGTGAGTAGGCCCATCTCGACCAGGAATCGTGACGGATCCTTCGGCCACCCATTATACTTCTTCGCGAAACTCACCGTCAACGTCTTGCTCGTCCTGGTAATTGCGACAAAGCAGTTACGACGTTCCTCCTCCATCTCCGGACTCCTAGCCCCTCGTTTTATCGCCTGAAACGAGGGCAGTTCGTCCTCTACGAGTCCTGCAAGGTAAACGTGGTCGAACTCCTTACCCTTGGAGGCATGAATCGTGTAAAGCCGCACCATCTTCGGGCTAGGAAGCGACTCCTTGGATCGCATTTCAAGTTCCTGCAAAAAGGCCTCCAGGCTCACGTTGTCGCCAACGGAGGCGATGATCTCCCGTCTCAGGTCGGTCCACACGGCGCGTTCGTCGGCGTACAGGGCAAAACGTTCGTGCATCTCGTCATCGCTTTCCTGCGGCTTCGACATCAGGTCGAACCATCTCAGGCATGAATCGCAGAATCGCAAGAACTCGTGACCGCCGGCAAGGTCGTGATGTGCATCCGCTAGTATCTTCTCCGCGTCAGTTCGTACAAGAATTGGCCGAACGTGCTTGAGCCAACGCCGGAAGAAGTCTTGCCCCGCGGCCTCGCCTTGGACCATGAGCTCGTCGGCATCGGACTCCGTCCCCGTGAGTTGACGAAAGCTGCCGCAAACAGCTCGAAGGACATCGCCGTTCAAACGATCGTTTGCGAGACGAAGCATCCCGTGAAGCCAAACGAACGGCGCGCTGTCGAATTCGTCCTTCCGCTGAGCAATCGCGGCGCTCATGCCGCGGTTGCGTAGCGCTTTCTCGATTCCGTAGAGCAGCTTCCGACTACGCGCCAAGATGACAACTTGCCCAAGCTTTCGGCCGTGTCTTTCCGAGACATCTTCGGCGATGGCCGAAGCCTCCGCGTCAAAATCATCGTAGGGGCCCAAGGTGCGAACGGCGTTCTCTCCCCCCGACCCTTGGAAGGCTTCCAAGGGGGCCTTGTTCCGCGTTCGCAAGAGGTTGAACCGGATAAGATGGTTTGCCAAATCGACGATTTCCGCGGGGCACCTGTAGTTCATCGGCAGTTGAATCATCGCCGGCCTGAAGTCGTTCGCCAATTCCTCGATCCTCTGGTGGCTGGCACCGTTCCACTGGTAAATGATCTGGTCGTCATCGGCGACGACGAAGAAATTCGGACGACCCTCACCGAGAATTGCCTTCAGCAAGCTGTATTGGGCGCGGTTCGTGTCTTGAAACTCGTCCACGCAAACGAAAGGAAAGACGGTGCGATAGCGTTTGGCAAATACGGGGAACTTCGTGAACAGCT
The DNA here is from genome assembly GCA_035531595.1 of Pirellulales bacterium. Taxonomy (GTDB): domain Bacteria; phylum Planctomycetota; class Planctomycetia; order Pirellulales; family JAICIG01; genus DATKSN01. Next base: position 13,996 of record DATKSN010000253.1, read on the forward strand.
CGTAGGCGCGCATGATCAGCGACGGAAAATCGAGGGCGTTGTGCCGCGCGAGTTCGTGTTCATAGGCGGGATACACCTCACCCATCCGCCTTCCCAAGGCGGCGTCTTCAAGGTCTGCCTGGCAATCATCAGGGAACACCAGGTCGCCTTTGAGCCGCTGGATGATCGGCAGTGTCTTCTTATCGAGATCGGAAACGACCGCTGACGTCGATTTGAGACCCTCGACCGCGTCCGCGAGCAAGGCATCCAGGTCGCGGGTCTGCGAATAGATCACGAAATTAGGTCGGATGCCCAGGTGCGTCCCGTGTTGGCGCAGGACATCGGCACAAAAGGAATGAAAGGTCCCCAAAAACAAGCGGTGTTCTTCTCCCGGGACAAACTGCATGACCCGCGCGCGCATTTCGTCAGCCGCTTTGTTCGTAAACGTAAGTCCGAGTATGCGAAATGCCTTATCTTTCGTCTCGTCGAGGATACGAGAGACGCGGCACGTCAACACCCTGGTTTTCCCCGAACCGGGGCCGGCGAGCACCAGCAGAGGCCCCTCGTCCCAGTCGGCGGCACTGCGCTGTGTCGCATTCAACCGACTCCATGCCGTCTCGTATTCGTGTGTCGCCATGCTATTGCGCCTTGCTGAGAATGTCGTGGATCGCCTTCGCGAAAAACCCGGGTATCCTGGCGGCGTCTGCGTCCGTCCCTCGCAGATGTCTGATCAGCTCGGTCCCGTATTCCTTCTTCCGATCTCGAACACGGTCCGCCACTTCCGCCGCGTGACTCGGATCCCCAGGATTCGTCGCAAGAGTCACTCCCTTGGCGGCCAAGATCGCCTTGAAATCGTCGACAAACCCATTCTCGACGAGGAACAATTCCAGGTCATCGCCTCGTTGGGGCAGGGGCCGAAGTAGCTCGGCGGCTTCTGCCGCCGGTACGCCAAGCTTCTTCACCGCAGCGACGAATTTCAGGCCGGCGTCGTCGTGGTCGCAGACCAACAGCCACGGAATCTCGAAAATGCGGGCCAGCGCGACAAAGGCCTGCGGCGAACCATTATTCTGAAAGTCGACGACCGTGATCCCGGCACGGTCCAGCGGTGTGCCAAGCAACTCCGAAAAGTAGGCCAGCAAGAGGTACTCGGTCTGCCCTTCGCAAAGCAGCCATCCACGGGCAAAGAAGACCTCGCCACGCACTCGTTTCGCGTAGGTGTCCAGGTCGGCAATATCGCTGTCCGTAATGAATAACTCCGAATCGGCCGCCAACTGCTTCAGTCTTGCCTGGGCGGTCCTGTCTTGCGCATAAATCGGCAGAAGCGCGCGGTACTCCTCTTTCAGGACGCGCCCATGAACCGTGAGCGTTTCCTCGGTCTCGTGGTAATCGTACTTGGCCGAGTTGTTCTTGCAAAAGGCGACAATATCGGGCGTCTTGGGAATTGCCACGGTATAGTGGCGCTTGACGTATCGTACGACGGTTGACCCTCCAACAGTTCTGAACAACCGAAGTGCCGTGATTGGAACGTTCTGCAGGACATAGGGAGAATGTGTCGTCAGCAGCTTCTGAGCGGCAATATCATGGATGATCGCCGTTAATGCACGCACTGCATGTGGATGCAGGTGCGCCTCAGGCTCTTCGAGCAACAAGATGGCGGCCGTATCGGCGTGGAAGGTGGGCTTGAGCAAGACCTCGACGTAGGCGTGAAACAGAAAGAGGACCGCCAGGCTTTGCATTCCCTGGCCGTGGCGACTGAGGGGGAAGTCGACATCCGAGTCCTTTCCGCGGATGACGACCTGCGACTTGGCCATTAGATCCCAAGGCTGCAAGGGGAGCGGTTGAATGGAGGTCTTGCCCGCCGCGGGGAGAACATTCTGTATTGCTTCGAGCGATGCGCGCACCTGTTCGAGTCGCGCGTCCGCCGTCAGCAGCGACTCATTTAACTTGGTCAACTTCCCCGCAAGTTCCTGTCGTTTCTCGTTGTCAATCTTGAGATCGCGGAGGATTCGGCCCCAGAATTGCGACCGCGGCAAAAACTCGAGGTTCGAATCGCGCAGCGCAGACAAATAGAAAAGGCGGACGTATTCCAGAAACCTGTTGACATTGGCCAGGCTCGATGCTTTGCCCTCAAGAGGCTCTCCTTTGCCGTTCAGAAATACTTTTTCGAAGTTGAACTCACCGCCGCCCTCGTCGAAGTGACTGCTGACACGAAGCGCAACGAAGTTCAGGCTTCGGAACGGGTCGGTTTGAATCACTTCGCTCAACGATTGAATAATGCTCTCCGACCACTCACCCGGCGTGTCTTCGCGGAACCACAACTCGATCAAAATGCCACTGCTGGTGCGAGGGGAATCCGTTAGCTGGGCCATATGATAGTCGTATTCGTCGAACGGGTTCCCTCGTCCGTAGCCGGTCGTCGGAAGGGCTTTCGTGAGGGCGTCGAGAAATGCCGTCTTGCCGGAGTTGTTCTCGCCGACCAAGACCGTGGTGTCGTCGATGGGAACACGTACATCCACGAGACCGCGGAAATTGCGAATGACGACTTCTCGAAGTTTCATTGCAGCGTTTCCAGCGTTGAACCCGTTGCGGTCATTCCGCTCAAATTACCGGTCTTTCCGCGCGGCGTCGGCCTGTGCATGATTGCCATTGATGGCCATATCGGACCCCGCGTGGGCCACGTCGATCGCGGCGATCAATTTGGCGCCCATTTGCACCCGCGATTGTACGGATCAATCGGCGATTGATGCAATAGCGTGGCTTCGTCCGCCTTGCGAAGGAGCCGGCGAAGGGCAGGATATAGTCTTGTCGAAGTCAATTGGCCGGCAATCGACGCTAGATCGGCGGTCATACGTGCGCACCACCAGCCATCAAGCCGCGAAAGTCGTCGATATGGTAGGGACGGGCCCCGAGTTGCAACAGACCCTTGTTTTCGTCGTCGTCGAACGTGAATAACGGCTGGCCGCGCTCGATGGCCCGTCGGGCGGTGGCCTCGGCCTTGCCGCCCGGCGAAGCGTACGGCACCAGCAGGCCGGCGGCCAAGGCGGCGACGAATTCGTTGCGAGTCTGGGCGCGGGCCGTCGTGGTTCGCGTGACGTCGTCGCCGAACGGCGACAACAGAAGCAAACGGCCCGCGTCGATTCCGGCCCGCCAAGAAGCGGCCAGCGGCACATGGTCGAGTCCCGTGGCGGGGCAAACGATCACGCCTTGCTCGCCCCGCAACAGGAAGTCGAGGCACTCCCGTTCCATCGGCGAATGA